>NZ_JBILKJ010000040.1:0-23943 GCF_044376735.1 Gemmatimonas sp. | reverse complement strand
GTGCAACCGCCAACCCCGAGTTGGGGCGCGATGATCGCCGATGGTCGCGATCTCTCGCAGCTACGCAACGCCCCGTGGACCAGTCTTGCTCCGGGGCTGGCGATCGGTGTTGCCGTGCTTGGATTCAACCTGCTCGGTGATGCCTTGCGTGACGCGCTCGATCCGCGTGCCGCCCGTCGCCTGCCATAGGCCGTCTACTCGTCTCACCCGCACTCGGGCATTCCCGATAGGCAGATCATGACCACTTCGCACGACGTCGCGGCGCTCCGCGACCGCGAGTACGCCTGGATGGCGAACGATCCGGCGATCTTCCTGAATGCGGCCAGCGTGGGGCCGATGCCGGCGGCGGCGGTGGAGGTGGCGCACACGTGGAGCCGAATGCGGGCGCAGCCGCACGCGCTGCCGTTCCAGTGGATGCTCGATGCCGCCTCGACGGCGCGGTCGCAGTTTGCCGCGCTGGTCGGTGCCGACGCGGATGAGATCGCCCTGATGCCCAACACGACCTACGGGCTCAATCTGGCCGCGCGGGCGCTCCCGCTGCGTCCGGGTACGATTCTCACGTTCGATGGGGAGTTTCCGAGCTGCGTCTATCCCTTTCAAGCACTCGGCGCGCGGGGCATCACCCTCGAGCTGATTCCGCGAGCGCATGGGCTTCCCAACGAAGACGCGCTGGTGGCCGCGATCGCGCGCCCCGATGTGGTGGCCGTCGTCGTGTCGTGGGTGCAATTCGCCACCGGCTATGTGGTCGACCTCGCGCGCATCGGTGCCGCCTGTCGGGCGCACGGCGTGTTCTTCGTGGTAGACGGCATTCAGGGCTGCGGTGTGCGGCCGATCGACCTGCACGCGCTCCCGATCGACATCTTCGCCAGCGGTGCCCAGAAGTGGCAGCTCAGCCCGTGGGGCACCGGCTTCGTGTACGTGCGACGCGAGCTGATCACGGCCCTCGACCCCATCGACGTCGGCTGGGCGTGCATGAAGACCTCCACCGACTACACCCGTCTCACCGACTACGACTACGACTTCTTCGACGATGCGCGGCGCTTCGAAGTCGTGACGCTGGCCTATCAGGACTTCGCCGTGGCCAATGCGTCGACGCGGATCCTGCTCGACATCGGGGTGGACGCCGTGGCCGCCCATATCGCGTCGCTCGGCACCCGGATCGTGGAGTGGGCGCAGTCGCGTGCGGATATCCGCTTGGTGACGCCGGCCGACCCCACGCGCCGGGCCGGGGTCATCGCGTTCGCCGCCGAGTCGTTGGGCGCGATGGCCGCGCGGCTGAGTGCCGCACAGGTCGCCCATACCGTTCGGGAAGGGGCGATCCGGTTATCCCCGCATTGCTACAACACCGCCGCCGAGATCGAACGGGTGCTCAAGATTCTTGACAATTGAAGATTGGGTATTGGACCTTGGGTCCGATGCCTCCATGTTGTAGTCACAATGTCGGATTCACTGAAGGACCTTCGAGGCACACTCGCCGATCGCAGCGTCGCGGACGCTCTGCGCTCATGCGCCATGCCCCTCGGATGTCCGGTCGGTTTTCTGGAACGACATCGGGTGGCGACGGTCGAACGGCTCTGCGGCGACCAGCGGGTCGTGCGCACGTTCGTGCGCCACGCGGTCGGATTGGTGTCGGTGCCTTGTGAGGAGGACGTCGACCTTGGGCTCGATCCGGCGGATGTGCAGGACCTGATCACCCTGACGCGCCTCGAGCTGTTACCCGGCTCGGTGATCGCCCTGCGTTCGGCGCGACTGACGGTGGGCGAAGACCCGGCCGCCGTCGAACTGGTGGACGAAGGCACGCTGTCGCCCCCGCCCAAGGTGGCGGGCATGCTGGTGTACGACCCGCGTCGCGCCGTGCTCGACATGCTGCGCCACGATGTCTCGCCGCGAGAGTGGGACGAGGGCGGCGGCAACAGTGATTCGCCGCATCGGGTCGGCGCGCTACAGGGCGGTGTGCTGGTGGCGTTGGCCACCGTCGATGCGCCTCAGGGAAAGCTGGCCCGCGTCCGCGTGCTCGTGTCGCCGCGTCACCGGCGCGCGGGCTACGGTCGGGTGGTGCTGCACGCCCTCGCGCGCCATGTGCTGAGTCAGGGCTTCATTCCGTTTGTGCGACTGACCGTCGGCGACCTGGCCGCACGCGCCCTCGCCAGCACCGTGGGGTTCGTGAGCTTCGCGCGCGCGTTGACGCTGCACGTAACGCGGGTGGATGTGGTCGCGTCGGCGGAGCGCTAATCCTGCCAACCGCACACTGAAAACTGCACACTGCAAACTCCCTAGGGAGCAGTGTGGAGGGTATCAGGAAGCAGGAAGCAGCAACTGCGTGCCGTTCACCTGCCTCCTGCCCCCTGATACCCTCCCTCCTGCTTCCTAGGGAGTTTGCAGTTAGGGAGTTTGCAGTTACGCTATCAGCCGATAGCGCCTAACTCTCGAAGTAATTGTGCGTCTCCGCCGCGCCGCCCGGGTGCACCACCGCCCCGTATCGCGCCGGACTCACCGTCTGCGCGTAGCGCCAGATCGCGCCCGACTGGAAGTCGTGACGCCGTGGCACCCACGCCGCGCGGCGTTCGGCGAGCTCCGTCTCGGACAACCGCACCGACATCGTGCCGGCGTTCGCATCGATGTCGATGAGGTCGCCGTCGCGCAGGAGGCCGATCGGACCACCGAGGGCCGCTTCCGGGCCTACGTGCCCGATGCACAACCCACGGGTGGCGCCGCTGAACCGGCCGTCGGTGATGAGCGCGACCTTGTCGCCCATGTCCTGCCCGTAGATCGCCGACGTGGTGGAGAGCATCTCGCGCATACCCGGACCGCCGCGCGGCCCTTCGTAGCGGATGATGAGCACATCGCCGGCCTCGTAGCGCCGCTCGGTCACCGCCGCGAACGCGTCTTCCTCGCTGTCGAACACCCGGGCCGGCCCGCTGAACACGCGCGTGTGCAAGCCGGCCACTTTGACCACCGCGCCGTCGGGGGCGAGGTTGCCCCGCATGCCGACCAGACCGCCGGTCATCGAGAGCGCCCGCGAGACCGGCATCACCACATCCTGTCCCTCGGGGAGCACCACATCGGCCAGATTCTCGGCCAGCGTGCGACCGGTGACGGTGATGCAGTCGCCGTGCAGATAGCCGCCGTCGAGCAACGCCTTGAGGATGATCGACACGCCACCGATCTCGTGCACATCCTTCGCCAGATACTTCCCGCCCGGCTTGAGATCGGCCAACAGCGGCGTGCGGGCGAACACCTCCGCTACGTCGAACAAGTCGAACGCGATACCGGCTTCATGGGCCAGCGCCGGCAGGTGCAGGGTGGCATTCGTGCTGCCGCCCGTGGCCGCCACCACCGCCGCCGCATTCTCGAGCGACTTGCGCGTCACGATCTGTCGCGGACGCGGACCGTCGCGCAGCAGGCGCATCACCGCTTCGCCGGCGCGCTCCGCGTACACGTCGCGTGATTCGAGCACGGCGGGCGGGCTCGCCGAGCCGGGCAGTGCCAGACCGATCGCTTCCGACACATACGCCATGCTGTTGGCGGTGTACTGCCCGCCGCAGGAGCCGGCGCCGGGACAGGCCACCTTCTCGAGCGCGGTGAGCTCCTCGAGCGTCATGGTGCCCGCCGAGTGCTTGCCCACGCCTTCGAACACGTCGAGCACGGTGACGTCGCGTCCCTGATAGCGCCCCGGCATGATCGAGCCGCCGTAGAGGAACACCGAGGGGACATCGAGTCGCACCATCGCCATCATGAGCCCCGGCAGCGCCTTGTCGCAGCCGCCGATCGCGACCAGCGCGTCGTACGTGTGGCCGCGCACGGTGAGCTCGACCGAGTCGGCGATCGTTTCACGGCTGACGAGGGATGCCTTCATGCCGGCGTGCCCCATCGCGATACCGTCGGTCACCGTGATCGTGGTGAACTCGCGCGGCGTGCCGCCGGCGGCCGTGACGCCGCGCTTGGCCGCCTCGGCCTGACGGCGCAGCGAGATGTTGCACGGGGCGGCCTCGTTCCAGCTGGAGACGACCCCGACGATCGGCTGCGCGATCTGGGCTTCGTCGAGGCCCATCGCGTAGTAGTACGAGCGATGGGGCGCGCGCTCGGGGCCTACGGTGGTGTGACGACTCGGGAGCTTCGACTTGTCCATGCGGTGGGGTACTCGGAGGGGTGGAGACCTGCCAAAACTGGGCGTGTGCCGGGTGCTTACGGGACGTACACCAGCCCAAACTCGCGCGCGCCCTTCTTGAGCAGCAGATGACGGCCGCGCAGCAACCGGTCTTCACCGATCATGCGATCGGCAGCCGAGAGCTTCGTGCCGTTGATGCTGACGCCGCCCTGCTCGAGTAGCCGCTTGGCCGCCCCGCGAGACGCCGCCACACCGAGCGCCGTCAGACACTCGTAGACGTCGATCCCCTCGGAAAGCGCTGGACCGTTGGCCGGTCCACCATCCGCCGGCGCCGCGTACGTCGCGAATGGAATTTCGAGACGCAGGGCCTCGAGCGCCGCGTCGGACAGTCCCTGCGGGTCAGCCTTCTCGAACAGCAGCGCCGACACTTCCTGCGCCACGCGGGCCGCCTCCGCTCCGTGCACGCGCGTGGTCACCTCGGTGGCCAGGGCGCGCTGCGCCTCACGCTTCTCGGGGGTGGTCCGCACCGACTCATCGAGCGCTTCGATGACCTCGCGGTCGAGCAGCGTGAAGAAGCGCAGGTACCGCGACACGTCGCGGTCATCGGCGCCGATCCAGAACTGATAGAACTTGTACGGCGACGTGCGCGCGGGATCGAGCCACACCGATCCGCCGCCGGTGCTCTTGCCGAACTTCGAGCCGTCGGCGTTGGTGATCAGCGGGAAGGTGAGCGCGTTGGCATCGCCGCCTGTGGTGCGGCGGATCAGTTCGAGCCCGGCGGTGATGTTGCCCCACTGGTCGCTCCCGCCGATCTGGAGCGTCACGCCTTCGCGCTGATGCAGCTCGAGGAAATCGTGCGCTTGCAGCAGCATGTAGGAGAACTCGGTGAACGACAGCCCGGTCTCGAGCCGCGACTTCACGGAGTCCTTCGCCAGCATGTAGTTGATCGAGAAGTGCTTGCCCGTGTCGCGCAGGAAGTCGAGCAGCGACAGCTTGGTGAGCCAGTCCGCGTTGTTCACCAGCTTGGCCGCGCTCGGTCCCTCGAAATCGAGGAACTTGGCCAGCTGCCGCCGGATCGCTTCGGCGTTCTCGGCGATCGTCTCCAGCGTCTGCAGCGTGCGTTCACTGCTGCGGCCGCTGGGGTCGCCGATCATCCCCGTGCCGCCGCCCACCAAGGCAATGGGACGGTGGCCGGCCCGTTGCAGGTGAACCAGGCCCATGACGGGGACGAGGTTGCCCACGTGCAGGCTCGACGCCGTGGGGTCGAATCCGCAGTAGCCGGTGACCTGCCCCGCCGCGAAGGCGGCCGGAAGGCCCTCGGTGTGCTGGAACAGCAGCTCGCGCCAGGCGAGTTCGGAAATCGGGGCTGAGGGCTCGGACATTCTCACAAGTTATCGCGGGGCTGGCTCTTGGCGCGCCCCCGCGTGGTCGGGTAGCCTTCAGGTCATCTATGGCTCTTTTCTCCGTTCTTTCGCGGCGCCCGTGGTTGGGGTGGCTGCTCGTAGTCGGGATCTTCGGCGGCATGGTCGGTGCCGGCGGGCTCCTTGGTGCGTGGAGCGTCATCTGCCGCGATGGGCGGTGCCCGTCGATCGCCTCACTCGAGCGGTACGTGCCGCGTCAGACCTCCAAAGTGTACGCCGCCGACGGCCGCTTCATCACGGAACTCGGGGTCGAGCGTCGTACGCTCGTGCGCTTGAAGGACATCCCCAAGCACGTGCGCGACGCCGTCGTCATCACCGAAGACCGCCGCTTCTACTCGCATTCCGGGATCGACTACTACCGTGTGTTCGGCGCCCTCGCGCGCAACCTGAAGGCCGGCAGCTACGTGCAGGGCTTCTCCACCATCACGATGCAGCTGGCCCGCAACGTCTTCTCCGATCGCATTTCCCGCGAGAAGACGCTGCTGCGCAAGATCAAGGAAGCGCGCGTGGCCCGTGCCATCGAACAGCGCTACACCAAGGACAAGATCCTCGAGCTCTACCTGAATCAGGTCTACCTCGGCAACGGCGCGTACGGTGTGGAAACCGCCGCGCAGCGCTATTTCGGCAAGCCGGTGCGCGACGTCAGTGTGGCCGAAGCCGCCGTGCTGGCCGGATTGCTCAAGGGGCCCGAGCGCTACAACCCGCGACGCTTCGCCGATCGCGCGATCCTTCGCCGCAATACCGTGCTCGAGCTCATGCGTCGTGAAGGCGCCATCAACGCGGCCGACGCGTCGCTGGCCAAAGCGTATCCTCTGCAACTCGCCGAACGCACCGAGTCGGGCGATGTGGCGCCGTACTTTGTGGAGTGGGTCCGGCAGGAGCTCGAAGCGCACTTCGGCAAGGGACTCTACGATGAAGGCTACAAGGTCTTCACGTCGCTCGACGTCGATATGCAGGGGGCCGCCGAGCGTGCACTGGAGAATCAGCTGCAGGCGATCGAGGCGGGGCGCCATGGCAAGTACGCGCACCTGACCTACGAGGAGTATCTCGCGCGATCGGCCGAGGGGGGCGAACGGGGGGCCGCCAATTCACCGTATCTGCAGGGCGCCTTCGTGGCCGTCGATCCGCGCAGCGGGGCGGTGCGCGCGATGGTGGGCGGACGCGACTTCGGTGACTCCAAGTTCAATCGCGCCGTGCAGGCGCTGCGCCAGCCCGGCTCCACGTTCAAGCCGATCGTGTACGCCACCGCCGTGCACGAGGGCTTCAGCCCCGCGCAGGTCGTGGACGACTCGCCGATCTCGCTCGACCAGATCAGCGGGGAGACGTGGACGCCGCAGAACTACGACATGAAGTTCCAGGGCAGCATGCCCATGCGGAAGGCGCTGTATCAGTCGCGCAATCTGGCGGCGATCCGCACCGGCCTGGCGGTGGGCGCGGACAAGGTGATCGCGATGGCGCGACGCTTCGGCATTACCACGCCGATCCCACCATATCCGTCCGTCTTCATCGGCTCCGCCGACGTGTATCCGGTGCAGATGATTGCCTCCTATTCGGTGTTCGCCAACCTCGGGCTGCGTACGTCGCCGCACGCGATTCTCAAGGTGGAGAACGCCGAGGGCAAGGTGGTGTGGCAGCCAGCCGCGGAGCGCGAGGCCGTGTTGTCACCGGAAGAGGCGTGGCTGATGGTGAGCATGATGAAGGACGTGGTGGTGCGCGGTACCGGCGCCCGCATCTGGAGCTCGGGCTTCCGCGTACCCGCCGGCGGCAAGACGGGTACCACGAATGACGGCGCGGACGTGTGGTTCATCGGCTACACCGCCGACCTGGTGGCCGGCGTTTGGATGGGCTTCGACAAACCGCAGAAGATCAAGGCGAATGCGCAGGGCGGGGAACTCGCGTCGCCGGCGTGGGCGTCGTTCATGACGGAGGTGTATCGCCGCAAGCCGCAGCCCCCCGACTGGCCGCGCCCCGACGGCGTGATCGTGCGCGAAATCGATGCGGTCACGGGACAGCTCGCCAACAGCAGCTGCATGACGGCGCTCACCACGGAATTCTTCGTGCAGGGCACCGAACCGACGGGTACCTGCACCGATCCGACGTCGCGCCCGCTGCTTTCGACGGACAGCGTCGCCAAGCTGCGGGCCAAGGCCGACTCGACGAACCCGTTCAAGATTCCGCCCACGTGAGAGCCGCGTGAGTGACCGCACGCTGTACACCGCCGACTGGGTGCTGCCGATTTCGTCGGCGCCGATACGCGACGGGGCAGTGCTGGTGGAGGCGGGGCGCATTGCGTTCGTGGGGGCGGCGAGTGCCGTGACTGTCACGCCGGGCGCCATCCGCACCGTGCCGCTGGGGAATGCGGCGCTCATGCCGGGGCTCGTGAACGCACATTCGCATCTCGAGCTCACGCTGCTGCGCGGTTTTCTCGAGGGGCTCGACTTCCGCGACTGGCTGGGCGCGCTCACCACGATTCGCCGCGATCTCATGAGCGAGGGTGTGTTGCTCGATGCCTCGCGGGCTGGCATCCGCGAAGCGCTGCGCAACGGGATCACATGCCTCGCCGATACCACCGACTCCGGCGCTCCACTCACCGCCATGCGCGAGTACGGCGTGCGCGGCGTGGCGTATCTCGAAGTGTTCGGCCCCGATCCGGCACAGTGCGACGGGGCGATCGCGCAGCTCACCGCCCGCGTGCTCGCGGCCCGCGCGTACGATACGGCCCTGGTGCGTGTCGGGGTGTCACCCCATGCGCCGTACACGGTGTCGCGCGACCTCTTCGCGGCCACGGCCGCATTGTCGCGGCGTGAGGCGCTACCGATGGCAGTGCATGTGGCGGAGAGCCCGGCCGAGATGCGCTTCGTGCGCGATGGGGCCGGGCCGTTTGCCGACCGGCTGCGGGCGCGGGATATCGCCGTAGCGGCCCAAGCCGAGTCGCCGATCGCGCTGCTCGAGGCGACCGGCGTACTGGCGGCCCAGCCGCTGCTGATTCATGTGATCCAGGCCGACGATCGGGACATGGCGCGTATCGCCGAGGCCGGGGCGAGTATCGTCCACTGTCCGATCTCCAACGCCAAACTCGGGCACGGCGTCGCTCCGCTCGATCGCATGCTGGCGCACGGCATCCGCACCGGCCTCGGCACCGACTCGGTGGCCAGCAACGATCGCATGGATCTGCTGGGAGAAGCGCGTCAGGCCACCCTGTTCCATTCGCTGCGAACGGGTATGCCCGATGCCTTGAACGCGCACGACGCCCTGACGCTCGCCACCCGCGGGGGGGCGGAGGCGCTCGGCCTCGCGACAAGGGTCGGAACACTTGAAATCGGGAAGGACGCCGATCTGGCGGCCTTCCCCCTCGACCATGACGACGCGCAGCCACTGTTCGATCCGGCGGTAGCGCTGGTACACGCCCTGGCCGGGAAGGTGGAAGCCACCCTGGTGACCGTCGCCGGCCGCGAGCTGGTCGTGCGCGGCGAACTGACCCTGCGCGACGAGACCTTACCGTTACGCGTTGGAGCGTGGCGAGAGCGCCTGCAGCAGTGGCGACGGGCTTCCACCACGAGGTAAGCTTCAGAGAGCGGACCCATCGACCTTGACACTGTAGAGTGGAGGGTAGGGCGTGAGCGCCGGTTGTCTCGCATTGAATGCGTCGTATGAACCCCTGACCATGGTGCCGCTTCGGCGTGCACTCCGGCTGGTAATCGACGGCAAGGCGGAAATCGTCGAGGCCGACACGGGCATGCCCGTTCGCTCCGAACGACAAGCGTTTCCGCGACCGGCGGTGATCCGCCTGACCCGCTTTGTGCACGTGCCGCGGCGATTCCGCCGGCAAGTCACGAACACG
Source organism: Gemmatimonas sp. (assembly GCF_044376735.1). GTDB lineage: Bacteria > Gemmatimonadota > Gemmatimonadetes > Gemmatimonadales > Gemmatimonadaceae > Gemmatimonas. The sequence goes on along the minus strand of NZ_JBILKJ010000040.1, from coordinate 14,573 downwards.
TTCCTGTTTGCCCGCGACGACTACCAGTGCCAGTACTGCGGGCGCCGGTCCACGGAGCTCAAGCCCCGCGAGTCGCTCACGCGCGATCACCTCATTCCGATCTCGCGCGGTGGCTCGAACGAGTGGACGAACGTGGTCACGGCCTGCAGCGGGTGCAACACCAAGAAGGCCAATCGCATGCCGAACGAAATCGGCATGACGCCGCTGCACGCCCCGTCTGAGCCGCATTTCGTGCATCTGAGCTGGGCGGTGCGGCGACTCACGCCGATTCAGGCGCAGTACATCAAGGTGTTCTACGGCGAAGAAACGCTGCGCGAGCTCGAGAAGATCGAGGGCGCGGTCAGCGCGACGTAAGGCCGTCCGTCAGTACGACACCGCCGGACTTTTCGCCTCGAGCCGTCGCACTTCACCACCAAGTAGGCGGCTCGCCAGGGACCGCACCCCGCGCGTGATCGCGGTGCCGGGGTTGCGCTTCCCGCGCACCGCCGGTGACGCCTCGCCGCGGAGCCAACGCTCGAGTTCATCGAGGTCGCTCACGTCGAGCGTTTGGAGTTCGGCTTGCACGGCCACGTAGCTCTTGCGGCCACGTGGTGGCGTGGACAGCGCCGGTTGATACGCCAGTTCGCTGGCCGCGCGCGCATCGGCGAAGCGCACATAGCTCCCCAGCGGCGTCAGGCGTCCCGCCACGAAGCGCGCCACGTCGTACGTGCGGTCGATGGCATCGTATCGCACCACGACGTCCCATTCCGCGCGACTGAGCACATCGTCGAACCAGCCGCCGATCGACCAGAGCTCGGTGCGTACATGCAGGCGGGCCGGGAACCCGCTGCGCAGCAATTCGTCGAACGGCTTCTCCGTCAGCACGCCGCGGACCGCCACCAGTGGCGGATAGGCGGCCGGCGCCACGCGGATGTCGATCTCCGGCCGCGACTGCGCTGACGCCGCACTGACGACTCCGACCAGGAGCAGTAGCACGACGACCAGCGAGCGGACCCGTATCCACACCGATGACGACACCGGTGGGAACGGCGAGTGCATCGAGTCAGGGATCACGCGAATCAGAAACGGCGCCCGAGCCGCACGTAGACATTGGGCGACAGGCCACTCTCCGACACGGCCTGCGCCACGTACACGCCAAAGGTGCCGAAATCGAAGCCGCCGCCGAGATCGGTGCGCCACGACCGGAGCTCCGGCACCGATCCCTTCGGGTAGCGCAGGGCGTCAGTGCCGCGAGGGCCCACCAGCCATCCGCGCCCGGAGTTCGCAAAGACCACCCACGCCCCGTCGGCCTTCAGTCGACTGAACACCCACCGGCGATCGCCGAGATCATCCTCGTCGCCGAACAGATTCACGCGGAAGTCCCCCTTCCACTCGACTTGCAGCAGCGCCATGCGATCGCACAGCGACGGACGGCCGAGCGCCGCATACGCCGCTTCGGTACCGAGGGCGCAGGTGCCCACGTCGGTGCTGGTCAGCTGACGACGGAAGTCGAAGCCGGGGAGTGCGTCGATGCCGCTCACCGAGAATCGGCGCTGCGCCGGTAGCGGATCGCCATTGATCCAGCCGCCCACGACGGCGCGCATGTTCAGCGATGCGATCGGTCCCAGACGGTTGTAGCGGCGGACGTCGAGCAGCGCGCGCGAATACACCGCGTCGGTCTCCGCGACCAGCGCATTCACCGTACGCGGATTGCTGCGCGTGAGTGCACCGTTCCCGTGCTCGTACTCGCCGCGCAGATACCAGCCGGCGCGCGGGTCGCTGGGGCTGTTCCGCGAGTCGAAGGTGCCCGACACCGTGAGCAGCGTCATCACGCCTTCATCAGCCAGCGGATTCACGCGCCACGGCACGTTGTCGTTCACGATCGAGAGGACGTCGCGCGCCCGACGCGACCCCCATCGCTCCTGCCCGTACGATGCACGGAGCTCCGAGCTGCGTCCGGCGAACACGCTCACATACCCGTGGCCGCCATGACGCTGATAGAAATCACGGTAGTCGCGCGTGAACAGGAAGGTGTTGAGTCCGACCTCGGTATCGGTGAGCTGCCACTTCTCGACCGCGTCGACTTCATCGAACAGACGGCCGCCGACCGCCACGCCGACACGATTCCCGTGACGGACGTCAAACAGCAGGCGATGGCCCAGGTTTTCGCGTGTCCACCTCAGCTGGTCACCGGTGCGGAAGATGCCGAACAGTTCGGCCTGCACGCGCGTGTCGCCGTTCCGGACGCGGAAGCGCGGGCCGACGTAGATCGGCAGCCCTTCCACTCGATTGTAGGTGTGCGCGGTCGTGACCAGCAGGTCGCTCGCCGTGCGTCCCGAGGCACTCCGCTCGTCGTCGTGCGTCCATCGGGACCACCGCCCGAGAATGTCGAGTTCGGCCACCAGCGTGTCGCCCACCTCGTGGTAGCGATACGCCGCACTCCACACCCGAATCTCGCCGCCCACATGCAGGCGTTCAGGCGACTCGAAGCTGCCGCCGATGACCGTGAGCGCGCGCTCGATACGGGCGTCATCCACCATCGAGACGTCGCCATTGAGCACGACGACCTGCCCCGTCACCACGCCCGCCAGGCGTACGCGGCCACCGAGTACCGCCAGATCACCGCGTACGGTGTCCGTGCGCGCCAACGCGAAGTCGCCGCGCACCCGCCGCGTCGCGGGCGCGTTCCACACCGCGGTGACTTCGAGCGCCACCTCGCGCGGGATGCCACCAAGCCGTCGTGCGCGATCCGGGTCCGGCTCGCGATCTCGCTGCGCCGACGCCGACGCCAGAGGTAGGACACTCAGCGTCACCCACATCGCCGCCAGGACCATCCGTGCGCGCCCATGCACGGGCGTGGCTGCCTTCATCGCCTTCTCCTGCTGAGGTTCTCGGTAACGGAGGGGACGCCTCCGTGATCGTACGACAGACACGCCGAGCGCGCCGATGGATTGAACGACGGGGGGATCACTCGCCGGCCGCCGCCAATCCCAGTCGGCGCATACGTCGGTACAGGTTCGGCCGGTCGGTTTGCAAGCGGCGTGCGGCCTCGGCCACGTTTCCGTCACTCTGGGCCAGCGCGGCCGAAATCAGTCGACGCTCGTAGGCGTCGAGGGCATCGCTCAGGGGCAGCGTCGGCATGGGCAGCAGCGTCTCGGCTCCATGTGCCGGCGTGTCGTTCGACAACATCGTGAAGGGATCCGTTGCCACCGCGGGGAGCACCTGCAACACTTCGGCGCGACCCACCACGCTGCCGGCATGGAGAATCGCCAGGCGCTCGACGACGTTGGCGAGCTCGCGCACGTTGCCTGGCCACCGATAGCTGCCGAGGGCCCCGAGGGCGTCGTCGTGCCATTGCACGAGCGGTCGGCCGGTGCGGGTGCGGTGTCGCGCCGAGAAATGCCGCACCAGCGCCGGCAGATCGCCTGGACGGTCGCGTAGTGGTGGCAGCTGCATGGGAATCACATTCAGGCGGAAGAACAGGTCCTCGCGGAAGCTGCCGTCGGCCACGGCGCGACCGAGGTCTTTGTTCGTCGCGGCCAGAATGCGCACGTCGATCTTGATCGGCTTGCCGCCGCCCACCCGTTCGATTTCCCGTGCTTCGATGGCGCGCAGCAGCTTGGCCTGCGCTTCGGCACCGAGGTCGCCCACTTCATCGAGAAAGAGCGTGCCGGTATGCGCGAGTTCGAAGCGACCGAGGCGACGATCCGTGGCGCCGGTAAACGCGCCGCGCTCGTGTCCGAACATCTCGCTTTCCACGAGATCACGCGGAATGGCGGCGCAGTTCACCCGAATGAACGGCCGGTCGCGCCGCGGACTGGCCAGATGCAGCGCGGCGGCCACGAGTTCCTTGCCGGTGCCCGATTCGCCGGTGATCAGCACGCGGGCGTCGGTGGGACCCACGCGTGCGATGAGGGTGCGCACCTCGTGCATCACGAGGGAATCGCCCACCATCTCCCCCGAGATGCCGAGGTCTTCGCGCAGCGCGGCGGCGGCGCGGCGCGCCTGACGAAGCTCGAAGGCCGAGGCGAGGGCCAGCAGCACGCCTTCAGGAGTGAGCGGTTTCTCGAGGAAGGTGAAGGCGCCGAGCTTGGTGGCGCGCACCGCATCGGTGAGGGCGGCGCGTCCACTCATCATGACCACGGGCATATCCGGCCGGCGTTCGCGCAGCTTCTGCAGCAGCGCGAGTCCATCGAGGTCACCCGGCATCATGAGGTCCACGAGCGCGACATCCGGCTCGTTGGATTCGGCGAGGGCGAGCCCAGCGGCCCCGTCGGCGGCATCGCGCACGTCATATCCTTCGGCACTCAGCAGAGCGCCGACCATGCGTCGGATATTCGGTTCGTCGTCGACGATCAGGACACTGGGCATTTCCGCGCGTCCCTATCGGTTGGTGTCGACGGGAACCGCCGCGGCGGCCGGACGCTGCTCCAGCAACTTCGACGTAAAGCGCTGCGCTTCGCTGAGCCGCTCCATCTCCACCGCGACGGTGTCGATGTTGCGCTCCATGGCGTCGAATCGCTGCGCCAGCTGCGCTTCCAGTGCGTTGTCGGCACGCACGGCGCGGCCGCGACGGTCGAGGTAGCGCGCCACGGCGCGGGCGATCGGCCAGCCGATGAACACCGCGATCACCGAGGCGGCCACCGCCCAGGACATCTGCACCAAGCCCCGCGGCACGACGTCGTTGAGCGGAATGGTCGTGGTGTTGGTGCCCTGCGTGAGCACGATGTTGCCGCCCTTCACGTTGATCTGCACGTTCTGCCCGCTGCCGTCGCCGGTGAAGACGATGGTGCCGGGGGGCAACGGCGGAGCGGGTGGGTCGGCGGTGCGAGAGGCGTCGCTCACTGGGTTGGGAATCTGCTGCATCATGGCTCCGTGCTCGCGGTGCGCCGCTCAACCGGCAGGCGTAAGGATATCGTGGTGCCGACACCGACGGTGCTGGTGGCGTCGATGAAGCCCTGGTGGGCGTCCATGGTTTGACGGGCGATGGCGAGCCCCAGTCCGGTGCCGCCAGGCTTGGTGGTCACGTAGGGATCGAACATGCGGACCAACGTGTCGGGGGCAATGCCACCGCCGCTGTCGCGCACGGTAATGATGACAAAGGGCGCGTCGTGGCGGAGACCGATGTCGATCTGTCCTGACGCGCCGCAGGCATCGACGGCGTTCAGCAACACGTTCGTGATCGCACGCACCAGCGGTTCGTGGAAGCCGTGCACCAGCGGGAGCGTGTCGTTCCCCTCGATGGTGACGGCCAGTCGCTCCGGGACCGTGCTGCGCGCGACGCGCGTCACGAGCTCCAGCACATCGATGTCGGCGGCCGGTCCATCGGGAAGTCGGCCGAATTGCGCGAAGCTCTTGGCCATCGTTTCCAACCGTGCCGCTTCCTCGGCCAGCACCTCCACGGTGTCACGCAACTCCTCAGGCGCGGACCGCCGCAGTCGGTCAACGGCAAAGCGGATCGGGGTGAGTGGATTCTTGAGCTCATGCGCAAAGCGACGGGCGGACTCACGAAACGCCTCGGCGCGCTCGGCGTCGAGCGCCCGTCGTCGTCCGGTATCGAGCTCCTGAGCCATCGTGCGCATCCCCGTTCGAAGCACTTCGAATTCCGGCGCGCCGAGGCGCTCCGGTTGCTCCGGGATGGGCCGCCCTGTGCGGATCAGTCCCGTCCATCCCACCAGTTCGTCGAGGGGTCGACTGAGCTGACGGCTCAAATGTCCGGCCACGCGTGACGCACCAACGGCCACCAACAACACCACCAGCACCGCGCCAGCCACCACCAGTCGCATGGAGCGCGCGGCCACGAAATCGAAGCGACGGGCCAACTCCACCGACTGCCGCAGCTCCGCCTCGTGCCGATCCACCACGGCCCGCTGCTCGACGGTGAGCGGCGCGCTCCGCGTGGCCGCCAGCGCCTGTTCGCCGCTGAGCGCGATCCGCTCCCACGCCGAACGGGCCGACAACAGCGAGAGCGCCCGGCTGGCCGTGCCCACGCCCACCAAGGTGACCGCCACCGTGGGGACGAGCGCGAACAGGATCAGCATGGCGAACAACCGTGACCGGAATGGAGCCGTGGCGCCGGCTCGTGCGAGGCGACGCCGACGCCGTTCCCGTCGGGAGTGCGTACGCGAGGGCGCGGGGAGGGGTTTCTCCCCCGGACCCTCCTGAGGGCTCGACCCACTTTCGTTGACGGTCGGCTTCCGCATCTCGTTCATAGTCGGTAATTTACGTGGCTGTACCCGATCCCGGAGTGGAATGGCAACGTCGTGGTCCCTCGCCCCCCTGATCGAGCAACGTGCGCAGGAGCATCCCGCGCGCGTGCTCGCCTCGAATGGTGAACGGACGTGGACCTATCAGCAGGTGGACGCGGACGCGTCCTCCCTGGCTGCGGCTTTCTCCGAATTGGGGCTTGGCGTGGGCGATCGCATCGCGGTCAACCTGCCGAACGGCGTCGAGTGGATCATCGCCACGTTGGCCGCCGCGAAGCTTGGCGCCGTCGTGGTGCCGGTCAGTCCGCAGCTCAGCATTCACGATCTGCGCTACCAGCTGCGACACGCCGAGGCGAGCGCCGTCGTCACCATCGAGCGATGGGACGGCGTCGACTTTCTGCAGCGCTTCGAAGAATTGCTCGGCGATCTGCCCGACCTGCAGTACGTGGTCACGGTAGGCGACGAGGATCTGTGGTACGACGACCGGATCTTCCAGTTTGAAGATCTGGTCTCGAGCGGCACCGGGCGACCGGTGCCGCGTCCCGCGGTGTACGACGACACCACGGACTTGGCGGTGCTGTACACGTCGGGAACGATGGGCAAGCCCAAGGGCGTGCCGCTGTCGCACCGGGCGCTGGTGGAAAACGCGGTCCGTATGGCGGAACTCCTCGAGATTTCGCCCGACGACCGCGTGCTCGGCGCGGTCCCGTTCTTTGCCATCTTCGGCTTCGGCGTCATGCTGGGCACGATGGCACGTGGCGCGACGATCGTGATCCAACCGTCCTTCGACCCGGCGCGCGCGCTCGCGCTCATCGCCGACGCGAAGGTCACGGTGCTACACGGCGTGCCCACGCAGTATCACCTCCTCATGCGAGAGGAGTCGTTTGACCCGTCGCGACTCACCTCGCTGCGAGCCGGCGTCATTGCCGGCGGTTCGGTGGACGAGGCGCTGGTGCGTCGGGTACGTCGCTGGTGCGATGTGCTCGTGGCATACGGCCTCACGGAAACCGGACCGATCGTCACGATCACCCGCTTTGCCGACAACGACGAGCGTCGTTTGAGCACAGTGGGCTACGCCCTTCCCGGCGTCGAGATCATGGCGATGGATCTCGTGACGGGCGCACTGCACGGACCCGAAGCGGTTGGCGAGATCGCCGTTCGCGGGCCCAATCTCATGCGGGGCTATCTCCGCATGCCGGCCGAGACCGCCAAGGTCATGACGCCGGACGGGTTTTTCCTCACCGGTGATCTGGGGATCATCGATGAGGATGGGTATGTGAAGATCGTCGGGCGGCGGCAGGAGACGATTTCACGCGGGGGCATGCAGCTGTACCCGCGCGAACTCGAGGATCGTCTGCGTGCGCATCCGGCCGTGGACGATGTGTGCGTGATCGGCGTGCCCCATGATGTCATGGGGGAGCTGGTGTGCGCGTGCATCGTGCCAGTAGAAGGGGCAGTCATCACGGGCGGCGAGATCAAGCGCTTCGCCCAGCACACGATGGCCGCCGACAAGGTTCCCGATTTCGTCCGCTTCTTCGATGTCTTTCCCATGACGGGAAGTGGCAAAGTGCGGCGGCGAGAACTCGCGCGGGCAATCGCGCTGAGCGCCAACACGATGAGCGCCTCGGCGCTGCACGGCAACGCGCTCGATCACTCCGTTTCGTATCCAGACTAGTCCATGAGTCGACATGACACCCGGTCCCGCACCGCGGCACCGTCCCGTACCATCGCGCCGTTCCATCGCGGACCGCAGGCCGTCACTCCGGTGACCTCCCCGAATGCCGCCCCGCCGGCCCACGCCCCGAACGCGGCGCTGCTCATCGATTTTGACAACGTCACGATGGGCATCCGCTCCGACCTGCAGGGCGAGCTCAACAACCTCCTCTCGTCGGACATCGTCAAGGGTAAGGTCGCGGTGCGCCGCGCGTACGCCGACTGGCGTCGCTACCCGCAGTACATCGTGCCGCTCACCGAGTCGTCGATCGATCTGATCTTCGCGCCGGCCTACGGCTCCTCGAAGAAGAACGCGACCGACATCCGTCTCGCCATCGACGCGATGGAGCTCGTCTTCACGCGCCCCGAGATCGGCACCTTCGTGCTGCTCTCCGGTGACTCCGATTTCTCGAGCATGGTCATCAAGCTCAAGGAGTACGGGAAGTACGTGATCGGCGTCGGCATCCGCGAGTCGTCGAGCGACCTCCTGGTCATGAACTGCGACGAGTACTACTCGTACAACGCGCTCGCCGGCCTCACCAAGACGGGCGATGACGAGTCGACCCGCTGGGATCCGTGGGAGCTCGTGACCGAGTCGGTGAATCGCATGAAGCGCAACGGCGATGTCATGCGCTCGGACCGCCTCAAGCAGGTCATGCAGGAAATCGACTCGTCCTTCGACGAGAAGAACCTCGGCATGCCGAAGTTCTCGCGCTTCGTGCAGGACGCCGCCCACAAGGGGCTCCTCAAGGTCACGAAGCTCGACAGCGGCCAGCTCGAAATCGACACGCCCGATGGCAGCATCGCACCGGCCTCGAGCACGAGTGCGGCGGCGCCCACCGAAGCGCGTCGCGAAGAAAGCGATCGTGAACGCGACGAACGTCGTAGTCGCCGCGGCCGTCGTGGTCGTGGTCGCGATCGGTTCGACCGCACGCCGGTCGACGGCGAAGTGCGTGACGCCGCGCAGGATGCCGCCGACGCCGAGCAGGATGCGGCGGACGACGCGGCGGAAGCGGCGGGGCTGGCTGGCGTCACCGCGACGGTCGATACCGGTGCGGTCGCGGTCGATGGGCTGGCCGACGCCGCGGGTGTGGGTGGAGAGACGGATGCCGCCAGTGAAGGCGAGCGTGAGGCGCGCCGCGGTCGCAACCGTCGTGGCCGTGGTCGCGATAGGTTCCGCGATCGTGAAGGTCGTGAGCCGCGGGTCGAGGCCGATGCGACGACGCCGGTGAGCGTGCCGGCGGAGCCCGCGATGGTCGCACCAGAGGTGTCGACGCCCGCGGTGGCCGCGCCCAGCTTCGGCTCGGCGGTGGCGGGACACATCGGCAGCAGTGGCGAGCGCCTCACGCGCAGCGAGGCGTTCGACCTGGTGCGTCGTGCGGTCGAAGCGCTGGTGCAGGGCGACGATGCCACGAGCGCCAGCGCGGCGCGCACGAAGGCGTTCGAGCTGCTTGGTCGCGACAGCGAGTCGTTGAGCGCCCGCATGTTCGAACGCATTCTGCAGGACGCGCATGATGCGAACATGATCGACCTCCGTCGTCGTGGAAACGATTTCGAAGTCGCGCGTGCCGCCGATGCCGCCTCGATCGTGGAGCAGCTCAAGACGGTGGACGACGCGCAGAAGGCCGAGGCCAAGGCGGCCGCAGCGCTGTTACCACAGGCGCCGCGCGGTATGGGCGCCCGTGGCGTGGCGCCGCGCGGGGGAGCCCGTGGGCGTGGCCCGGTCGGCCCGCCGGCGGACCTCCTGATGTTCGGCGTGGTCGGTGCGCGTCCGGTCGAGGCACCGGTCGCACCCGCCACCAACGGCGCCGTCGCGCCGGTTGCGCCGGCGGCCGTGACGCCGGTGGTAGAGGCGTCGGTGGTTACGCCGGTCGCTCCGGCGGCGGTCGAGGCGCCGACGGTGCCGGCCCGTGGTCGTGGTGCCAAGCCGGAGGCCAGCAAGGCGGCCGCGAAGGCGGCCCCGGTCGCGCAAAAGGCCCCCAAGGCCCCAGCAAAGGCTCCGGCCAAGGCTCCGGCCAAGGCTCCGGCCAAGGCGCCCGCCAAGGCTCCGGCCAAGGCGCCCGCCAAGGCTCCGGCCAAGGCGCCCGCCAAGGCTCCGGCGAAGGCCCCAGCCAAGGCTCCCGCCAAGGCTCCCGCCAAGACGGCACCGAAGGCCGCCAAGGCTCCGGCGCCGGTCGCCAAGAAGGCTGCGGCCAAGGCCCCAGCCAAGAAGGCCGCAAAGAAGCGTTAAACAGGACGAACGGGGAGCAGCCCGCGCCGGATCGTGGAGACCGAGGTGTACCTCGGTCCTCACGATCCGGCTTCGTATTCCCCTCGCCGTCCCGTCGTTGCCTAGTGCAACAAGCCCACGAGTCTGCCGACCTCCTTGAACGCCGCGATGACGGCGTCGAGATCGTCTCGGCTGTGCGCAGCGCTGACCTGGCAGCGCACGCGCGCCTCCCCTTTGGGCACCACCGGGAAGCCGAAGCCGGTCACGAACACGCCCCGGTCGAGCAGCATTTCGCTGACCGTGATGGCCAGCGCGGTCTCGCCCACGATGATCGGAATGATCGGCGTTTCGCCGGGGAGCGGATGGAACCCCGCCTCCTGTATCGCCGCGCGGAAGTACGCCGCGTTGTCGTGCAGTGTGGTGACCCGCTCGGGGTGCGCTTCCGTGAATTCCACGGCGGCCAGTGAGCTGGCCGCGACCGTGGGCGGCAGCGCATTCGAGAACAGCTGCGGCCGCGAGCGCTGCGTCATCATGTCGCAGAGGGCCGCGGGGCCCGCGATGAAACCGCCGGCAGCGCCACCAAGCGCCTTGCCGAGGGTGGAGGTGATGATGTCCACCTCGCCCAGCACGCCAAAATGTTCGGCCGTGCCGCGTCCCGTCTTGCCCAGCACGCCGGTGGCGTGTGAGTCGTCCATGACCACGATCGCGTCGTGCTCGCGGGCGATCTGCAGGATCTCGGGGAGCTTGCAGATCGAGCCTTCCATCGAGAACACACCGTCGGTCCAGATGATCTTCCGCTTGGCGTCCTTCGCCCCGCGCAGCTTCTCCCGGAGGTCGTCCATGTCGCTGTGCTTGTAGACGGCGGTCGTGCACTTCGTGATCGACTTGGCCAGGCGCACCGAGTCGATGATCGACGCATGGTTCAGCGCGTCGGAGACCACGAAGTCGCCTTCGCGGGCGATCGTGGGCGTCAGCGCTTCGTTGGCATTCCAGGCCGACACGAAGGACAGCGACGCCTCGGTCCCCACGAACCGGGCGAGCGCGGTTTCGAGATCGCGATGCAGCGTGAAGGTGCCGCAGATGAAGCGGACCGAGGCGGTGCCGGCGCCGTACTGCTCGAGCGCATGGATGCCGGCTTGCACCACCGCGGGCTCGTTGGCGAGGCCAAGATAGTTGTTGGACGACAGCACGATGACTTCGCCGCGTCCTTCCATCCGCACGCGAGCCCCCTGCGGCGACTCGAGATGGTTGAGTCGCTTGTAGGTGCCGGCGGCCTTGAGGGCGTCGAGTTCGGCCTGCAATTCAGTCGTGAGAGACATCGAGAAACCCGGTCTACAGCTGGAAGATGATCTTGCCGGCGTCGCCGGACTTGATGAGTTGCATCGCGTCATCGACCGCTTCGAGCGGGAGGCGGTGCGTGATTACGGGGGTCGGATCGAAGTTGCCGGAGGCGACGAAGCGCGACATCTGGTGCCAGGTGTCGTACATCCGACGGCCGACGACGCCGTAGATCGTGAGACCCTTGAAGATGATCTCGGTGGCGAAGTCGATGTCGATCGACTTGGACGGAATCCCCAGCATGTTCACGCGCCCGGCGGGGCGGCAGAGCGCGAACGCCTGATGCACGGCGGAGGGGACGCCCGACATTTCGAGGACGACATCGGCGCCGTTGCCATCGGAGGCCTTCATGACGGCGGCCTTGGCGTCGTCGGGATGTACTGCGTCGTGCGCGCCCATGGTCCGGGCCAGCGCGAGACGCTTGGGGTTCACGTCGGTGGCGATGATCCGCGCGGCGCCGGCGGCTTTGCAGATGCCCACGGCGAAGGCGCCGATGGGCCCGCAACCGGTGATGAGCACCACGGCGCCGGGGATGTTGGCGGTGAGCGCCGTGTGAAAGGCGTTGCCCATCGGGTCGTGAATGCCGCCGATGTCGTAGCTGATGGCATCGTCGAGGTGCCAGACGTTGGTGGCCGGCATGGCGATGTACTCGGCAAAGCAGCCGTCGCGGTCGACCCCGATGATCTTGGTGGACGGGTCGGCGTGCGCATTGCCGGTTCGGCTGAACAGCGAGCGCTCGTCGACGATGTGCCCCTCGGCGGTCACGCGGTCTCCGACCTTTACGCTCTCGACGAAGCCGCCGACGGCGACGACATCACCGGCGAACTCATGCCCGCAGATGAACGGCGGCTTGCACCGGCCGGAGGCCCAGGCGTCCCACTCGTAGATGTGCACGTCGGTGCCGCAGACCCCGGCACTGCGCACGCGAATGAGGACCTCGTCATCGCGAATGGTGGGCTCGGGGACCTCGGTCAGCGTCAATCCACGCCCAGCCGTTTGCTTCACCAACGCTTTCATGTCACTCCCAGAAGAACCGACCCGCACGGTATGGCCGCGCGCCGCCGGAGAGATCGTCGTGCCGTTGAACGGCGAAAAGTCGCACGCGTACGGAGCGCGTGGAAGGCCGGATGATGACGGCGGCGTTGGCGTGCGGTGATGTATTCGCGCGCGTTCTTTATACGCGCTATTGCGCACTTGAATTATCCACGCGTATATTCGCGTGAATTCAACGACTTGCGTGTTCTGTCCACATCCGGGTCTCCGTGGTTCTCGCAACACGGCAACAGGGTGCGCAATCCTCATCGGCAACGCGTGGCCATAAAACGGCACGAGTTCCTCGAGCAGTCCACGATCGCCTCGGCGATCTCCTCTGGTGTGGCGAACCGCAGTCTGGTTCAGCCCACGGTTTCGTCGTCGCTGCTCGCGCCTGTGCGCGGAGCGACGGCTTGCTCCGCTGTCGCCATCGCGATGCGTGAGCCGCGCGGGCCTCGTGTCGTCGCCCCCCACGACACCATCGGCATTCGTTGCCTCGCGCGCATCTCCCCCGTCCCTCGTGAACGCCTGGTGCGGCCGCGTTACGCTCCTCGCGTTTTTGCGCTGCGCTCTGCTACTGCCTGGTCCCGTCGCTCCTCGACGCGGACATCCACCTGCACGACTCCTCTGGAGACCGTGTAGCGCATAAGACCGCGGTGCATGCGCCGCGCCTTGTGTGAGCTCACCTTTCCACCGGGGGAAAGGGAGTGCGATCCAAACCTCCTCGAGAGGATTTTCGAAATGGCTCCTGCCAAGAAGGCCGCCAAGAAGGCGGCAAAGAAGGGTGGCCGTAAGGTCGCGAAGAAGGCGACCCGCAAGGTCGCGAAGAAGGGCGCGAAGAAGGCCGTGAAGAAGACGGTGAAGAAGGCGGCCAAGAAGGCGACCCGTAAGGTGGCCAAGAAGGCGACCCGCAAGGTTGCCAAGAAGGCTGTGAAGAAGGGTGCCAAGAAGGCCGCGAAGAAGGGCGCCAAGAAGGCTGCGAAGAAGGTTGCCCGCAAGGCCACCAAGCGCGCCAAGAAGGTTGCCGCTCCGGCTCCGGTCGCCGCGTAATTCCGCGGTCAGGCCGTTTGCAGGTGTATAAACGCGAAGGCGCCGGCATGTCTGCCGGCGCCTTTCACGTTTCCATGACCTCCGAACCGCGTGCGACCTACAACGCGGCGACGCACTCCTTCACGCGGTCGGACACCGGCCCCTCGTCGTCGGGCACGGGGCCCCAGACGAACGCCGCAAACCGCGACGGACGATCGCCCGGGCCACCATCGGCGATCACGATCCCCATGGGCTCGCGCTGCGACAGGACGACAACAGACTCTTTGAGGCGCATAGTGGGTGATCCTCCACCCGAAAGGTGACGACAACAGGGCCGTGCGGGACACGACCGAACGCCTTCGTACATAGCACACTTGGTGCCACTCGTAGTGAATTTGTAACCTCTTGTGATTGAACGACTTGAAAACAAAACGCCGACGTGGGCCACGTCGGCGGTGTCCTACTGACACGATACATTCTCACGATGAGCGTGTGCAAAAGACACACGCCGTCGGCGGCGGCCGCTACGCGACGGCGACGTCCTTGCGCGCCATGAACGTTTCGCGCAGCCCCACCGTCTTTTCCACGGAGATCGTCCACCCGCGGTATCGCGTGCGCAACTCTTCGAGCGGAAAGCCACCGTGCATGCTTTCGGTACCGGCCGCGATCGTCTCCACGAGGTGCACACCGCCATCGACGGTGGCGCTCTGCAGCACTTCGATCACGCGGGCGCGGTCCTGCATGGTGAGGCCGGCAAACGCGGTGGGTGAGCAGACGACCCCGTGCAATTCCACGTCGGGGGCCCAGCCACCAAGATCGGCGCAGTAGCCACGAACCCGCTCGGTGAGGCCAGCGGCTTCAGCGGCCCGCACGACGCGTTCTACGGCGTCTTCGGCGGGCTCCACGGCGGTCACGGCGCACCCTCGTGCCGCGAGATAGAGCGCCGGGCCTTCGCGCTCCGCTCCGGCCACGAGCACATGCCGATCACTCGAGTCGGCGAGCGCGCGCACCAGCATCGCGTTGGGATCGATGCCCCAGTGCTCGGGCTTCTGGTACTGCTCGAGCAT
>NZ_JBILKJ010000139.1:0-7162 GCF_044376735.1 Gemmatimonas sp. | reverse complement strand
ATGGGACCGGCAGCTGCCGCACCGGCGCTCCGGTACGCAGGCGCACGCCAGCCTCCGTGGCGACGATGCGCGCCCACAGGGCGTCGGCGATGGCGGTGACGCGGGCACTGTCCCCCATCGCCGCGCCACCGGACGCCCGCTCCCGACCGCGTCCCTGCGCACTGGCCCGGGTCGACAGCAGCGCCGGCGGCAGGGTGAACGCGAGCAGGAGGATGGTGGTGGCGAGCGCCCGGGGACGCGAGTGGCAGGGCATTACCGGCCGTTCAGGTTGGGGTTGGTCGTGCGCTCCAGATCCGGGAGCGGGAAGCAGCGATTGGTGCCGTAGAAGCCGCCACCGAAGGGGAACGGTGCGCCCGTGGCCGGCACAAACGGAAGGGACAGGCGCTGATAGTCGCCAAGATGCTGCGACTCGAGGAACAGCTCCGCCCGGCGCTCGTAGATGAGCTGGGCCCGCACCTCGGTCGCCGACGTGGAGGCGAACGGCGGCAGGGCGGGGGTGGTGCGAGCGTGCAGCGTGTTGATGATCGCCACGGCCGCCGCCACGTTGCCTGCCGCCAACTCCGCTTCGGCGATGATCAGCTGCGCCTCCGCCCACTTGGCGATGGGAATGGGGGCGGCGAAGCTCGCGTACTTGGTCTGCACGAACAGGGAGTCCGAATTGTTTGCCCCCGTACGGTTGGCGTTGGTCACCGGCACCCGGGGGTCGCGCACGCCGGCGAAGGTCAAGGTCCGGTACACCGGTCCCACCGTGAGCCCCGCCCCTTGGTTGTTGTTGTTGAACACCGGGTTGAAGCGGCGGGGGTCCGCGCTGGAGTACGTGGCGTTCCGCACGAAGTTCGCGGGCACCTGCCGCGCGTCAGCCGCCGCCTCCGCAAGGCGCGTCAGGTTGAGGCGGGCGCGGGCGCGGCCGAGGTAGGCCATGGCGAGCATGTCCGCGGTGTTGCTGGCCTGCGCGTCGGCGATCGCCGCCGTGAAGCGCTCCTCGGCCCGCGTCCACACCTGCGCCTTGGGCAGTTCCGGGCCCGTGGCGATGGTGGCGGTGCACATCTGCTCTCCCAGCAGGAGGAGCGCATAGCCGGCGTACGCCGCGTTGGTGGCCAGCAGCTGGCGGCGATTGGTGACCTGGGCATCGGTCCATGACTCGAGCCCCTTCTGCAACTCACCGGAGAGCCAGAGCGTGACGTTGAGGGCACCGAAGGGGCCGAGCCCGCCACAGCCACCGTTGCTGATGGTGGAGCTGGTGGCGATGTCGCGGCGATCCACCTGCCAGGTAGTGTTGCCGGTGGAGGAGTTGGCGAGTTCGTCACCCAGCGTACCACCACTCACGACGGCGCCGCCGAAGGCGCATTCGAACTCGCCGACCACGGAGTTCATGAGGATGGCGGCGTTCGCCGGGACGATAGCGTCATCGGCGGGGACGCGGCTGGGCACGTCCACCTCAAGGAGGGAGCCGCACGCCGTGGTCGCGGCGAAAAAGGCGAGGGCGCTGGCGCGCACGGTCGCTCGCGCGGCGCGGGAACGAGGGGTCATGGAGATAGGCACCGGGCGCCTCAGAAGGTCAGGTTGAGGGAGAACCGCAGCTGCCGCGGGAGCGGCAGGTTGGCCTGCTCGCTGGCGGTGAGCTCGCCGAAGCCCCCCGGCTGTTCCGTCTCCGGGTCCAGCCCCGACCAGCGGGTCCAGGTATAGAGGTTGCGGCCGGCCAGCAGCAGCGAGGCGCGCGAGGCGCGCACCTGGCGGGCGAGGGCGTCGGGAAGGTCGTACGACACCGAGACCTCACGCAGCTTGGCGAAGGAGGCGTCGTTGATGAATCCGCTGGTGAGCACGAGCGCGCTGCCGCGCTGCGCGTAGGCCACGTCGCGCGGATCGAACTCCTGCGGATAGTAGTTCTGGCGGCAGAGGCGGAACACGGTGCAGCGCGCCCACAGGTTGGTGTCGAAGCGACGCATCCCTTGGCGGAAATCGACCATGGTATAAAGCCGGAGTCGCTGGCCAAGGCGCACGGTGGATGTGACGGCGCCCTCGTACTTGGGGGTGGAGCGGCCCAAATAGGTGAGCGGCGCGGTGGCGCAGGGGGCAGGCCCGGTGGGGGTTTCGCACTGCAGGTTGGTAGCCTGTCCGTTGGCGTCCAGCGTGGCGCTGGCCAGCCGCTGTCCGAAGAAGGCCGCGACCGGGAACCCGACGCGGTGCTGCTGGGCGCGCGGGAAGGTGCCGACGAAGATCGGTGGCTGTCCGCCCAGATCGGTGATCTCGTTCTCGTTGGCGTTGAGCGTGGCGGTGAGATCCCAGCCGAGCCGTTCGCCCGTGAGCACCGCCACCGTGGTGCGGAGCTCGAAGCCATCGTTGCGGATGGCGCCCAGATTGGTGAAGCGGGTGCCGATGAACCCGCTCGAGGGGGATACCGGCGCCAGCACGATCGCGTCGCGACGGTCCTGGCGGAACCAGGTGAACTCCAGCGCCACGCGGTCCTGGAAGAGCCCTGCATCAAAGCCCAGCTCCAGCTCGGTGCCGAGTTCCGGCTTGAGGTCGGGGTTGCCCACCGCCTGGGTGGTGAGGGCCGGTTGATCGCCAGGGCCAGTCACGGGCCCCAGCGTGCGCAGCGCTGCGAACGCATCCGGCTGCTGCCCTGCTGCGCCGTACGCGGTGCGCAGCTTGAAGGTGTTCACTACGCCCTTCTTCCACCACCCTTCCTCGCTAGCCACCCAGCTGCCGCTGATCTTCGGGTAGGTTGCCGCCTGAAAGTCGGTGCCGAAGGCGCTGTTGTTGTCCACACGGACCGCGCCGGTCACGAAGAGCCGGTTGCGCCATCCCAGCTGCTGCTGGGCATAGGTCCCGATGGTGGTGTTCTCGATGAAGTCGTCGCCACCGGTGCGCACCGACGTACCCAGGATGGTGCTGAGTCCCGGCGCGGGGAACTGCTGGCCGCTGACGGTGGTGAGGCGCGTGAGGCGGCCAAAGTACTGGGCGCCCACGCTGGTCTGGCTGGTGAGCCCGTCGCGGAGCGTGGCGGTGTAGGTGGCGCTGTAGTCCAGCGTGTTGGTGCGCGCGTCGCGCAGCTGCACATCCTTGCGTCCCGCTGCGACCGCCGGGCTGAAGAAGCGGGCCTGCTCGGGGATCATGCGACGCACGATGTTCTGGTTGTTCTCCTGCACCATGTCGGTGCCGATGTTGAGCCGCTGGGTGAGGCGGCTGCCCAACTGGTGCTGCAGCTGCGCGGAGACGGTGGTGCGCTGCAGCAGCTGGAAGACGTCGTTGACGCCGTAGAGCACCTCAGGGGGCGCGGCAAAGAAGCCGCGGCTGGGGGAGCTCGCTGTCAGCGGGTTGGCGTTGATGGCGCTGAATAGCGGCGCGCCGCCCCCTTCCTGCGGGGCGAAGCTGGTCTTGCCGGTCACCACGCCCAGGTCGAGACGGGCCGTCAGCGAGGGGCGCGGCAGGAACTGCAGGTTGGCGCGAAGCGACGACTGCTGCTGCCGGTTGTTGAGGTCGATGCCTTCGTCATCCTGCAGCACCCCACCCACGCGATAGCTGACCGGCCCCGCGCCGCCATCGATGCCGAGCGCGTACCGCTGGAACTGTCCGGTGCGCCAGATGCCGTTGCCCAGCGTCCGTTCATTCTCCACGGCATTGAAGGAGAGGATCTGCCCTTGCGGCGAGCGCGCATAATTGGTGGGGATGCGCCCGGCCGGGTCTACGAACTCGTTGGTTCCCTGATCCGCCGTGAAGGTGAACCGGGCTTTCTCGCCGGCGCGCCCGGACTTGGTGATGATCTGGATCACGCCGTTGGAGGCCTCGGTACCATAGAGTGTGGCGGCGGCGGGGCCCTTGATGATCTCGATGGACTCGATGTCGGCCGGATTGATGTCGTTGAGGCGGGAGACGACGTTGGCCCCCTGGATCGCCGGGCCGGAGGCCTGCGCGGCGTCCATGCGAATGCCGTCCACGTAGACGAGCGGCGCACCGGTGAGGGCGAGGCTGTTGCGGCCGCGGATATTGACCTTGGTTCCGGCGCCGGCCATGCCCGAGTTGGCCGTGAGGACCACATTGGAGGCGCGGCCGTTCATCAGCTGCGACACGTCGGTCACCGGCATCCGCTCGAGGGTGCTGCGGGCATCGATCTTGGTAATCGCGTTGCCCACCGCGCGGCGCTCTACGGTGCCCGCCGTGCCGGTGACCACCACCTCATCGAGATTCACCGACAGCTCGCTGAGCGTGAACGCGAGCGTGGCGCTCCCCGCGCCGATCGTCCGGGACTGTGCCTGGTAGCCGATGGCGGTGACCCGCACGGTCCGATCGGTGCCGCCGACGCCGGTCAGGCGGAAGCGCCCGCGGGGGTCGGTAAGTGCCGTGGTGCTGGTGCCCACGACGAGAACCCGCGCGCCTTGCACGGGACGGCCGCGGGTATCGGTCACGGTACCGCTGATGGAGTCGGCCTGCAGGCGCGTGACGACCGTTGGAGAAGCCCCCGGGGCGGCCGGCGAGGCGGCGAGGGCGGGGGCCGCGGTGGCCGCGAGGACGGCCAACCCGCCGCCCCAGAGCAGGGCGGTGACGTGGAGGTGTGGGCTGGGACGGGGCATGGGGGGAATCGGTGGGGGTGCGTGACTGAATAATCTCATATATTGAGATCCAGTCTCACATCATGCATCGTATCGTACAGATAGGGACTCACTTCGGCAAGCAAGTGTCGCCACCCTCCACTCGGCGAGCCCGCGCGGCCTCCTTCCACCCCGGCTTCCCATGACCACGGACCCCGCGTTCCCCATTGAGGCCACGGTCACGCTCGACCAGTTAACCGGCGATCCCTACCCCATCTTCCATCGCCTGCGGGCCACTGAGCCGGTGACCTGGGCGTCATCCATCGGGCAGTGGCTGGTCACCAGCTGCGATCTGATCATGGAGGTGCTGCGAGACACGAGGGGGCCCAGAGACACGCACTCGCACCGAGGCTGCCGTGCGCGCCTTTCGCGCCTCGCTGCAGCCGATCCTGCACACCCCCGACGCCGCGTCGAGCGCACTCCTGCACACTCGCGCGCGGGCGCATCCGCGCATGCTGGGCGTGACGCGCAGCCGTGCCGCGTACGCTCGCCCCCACCGTTCCCCCGCTATTCCCCGCTGCTTCCCGGACCTCTAGCTTGCCTCCGCACCGCGCCAGTGCGCCGCCCTCCCCATCCTCCACCATGCTCGCCACCCTCAACACGGTCCTTGCGCTGTTCAGCGACCGCACCCCCGAACTCGCCGCGCTCGAGATCGCCGAACACCTGGGGCGGCCCCGCAGTTCGGTCTATCGGCTGCTCCGCACTTTCGAGGAGGCTGGCTTTCTCGACTATGACGAGCGAACCGGGCGATATCGGCTGGGGATCCGCTTGGCGGCGCTTGGCGCACTCGCCCAGCAGTCCTCCCCGCTGCAACGTGCGCTGCACCCCGTCCTGATTCGCCTGGCGCGCGATTCGGGCGAGTGTGCCACGCTGGTTGTCCGCTCTGGTGCCGTCGCGACGACGGTCGACATCGTCTATGCACCACAGCCGCTGGTGGTCCCGGGCGTCCTCGGAGGACACCCGCCCCTGCACGCGTCCGCTGCCGGCAAGGTCCTCCTGGCATGGCTCCCCGACGGGGAGCGGCGCGCGCTGCTCGGGGACACGCTCACGCGCTACACCGCCGCAACCATTTCGGAGGCGGCCACGCTCATGGACGAGCTCGATGATGTTCGAGCCACGGGGATCGCTATTGCCCGCGGCGAATGGTACTCCGACGTGTGCGGCATGGGCGCGCCGGTCTGGGACCACACTGGGGCGGCGGTGGGCGCTGTCACCATCGGCTTTCCGTCGGTGCGCGCCGGTGCCGCGCGCCTGCGCCAGCTCCTGCCGCTCGTGGCACGCGCCGGCGCCGAGGGGACGGGCGTACTGGGGGGCACTCCACGAACGGCCGCTGATCCACTCGCGCCGCCACTGGCTGGTGCGTCGTCGCACCGGCTGTTGGCTTCGGATCGCCGCCGCCGCGTGCGCGGCTGACTCGGAAGGTGGGCGGTCGGCCGGGGGCTGACGTCCAGGAACGCCCGGGCCACTGCGGTGGCGACGATCATCGCCGACCGCAGACTCGAGCACTGCCCTCTGCGGCCGTGGTCTCTTCGTCCCGATCGACCCCGCAACCGATGCCTGGCGCGGCGGGATGGCGGCACCGCACGCCTCCGGGACAATCGCGGTGCGCTTTGCGACGAGGCGCGGAATGCGCCTCGAGGTCGGTGCCCGCTCCCGCTGCAGCTGCCTCGACGAGGCGGTAGGTTGGCCGCATGCCCAACATTCGCGTAGTCCTGCTCTGCGCTATCGTCTTCCTGGCGGCGCTCCTCTCGTGGCGGTGGTGGCGGTCAATCGATCGCGCGTCGGGGGAGCCGCTCTGGCCCACGCCGGTGCAGTTGCTGATCGGCTTTCTGGTGAACTTCTTCGACACCCTCGGCATCGGGTCGCTGGCCACCACAACGGCCACGTTCAAGGGGCTCCGCATGGTGCCCGACGAGCGGCTCCCGGCCACCATGCTCGTGGGCCTCGCGCTGCCGGTGGCGGTGCAGGCGCTGATCTTCATCTCCGCGATCCAGATCGACCCGATGCTTCTGCTGCTCATGATCGTTACCGCGCTGGTGGGCGGGTGGCTCGGGGCCGGTATCGTGTCGCGCCTGCCGCGCCGACCGATCCAGCTAGGGATGGGGTCGGCGCTGCTGTTGGCCGCGCTGTTCATGACGGTGGTGCAGCTCAATCGCATGCCGGTCGGCGGGACGGCGCTGTCGCTTGGCGGCAGCGCCCTCTGGCTCGCCCTCGGCGTGAACCTGATTCTCGGCGCACTGCTCATGCTCGGCATCGGCAATTACGGCCCCACGTTCGTCCTGCTGAGTGCCCTCGGCATGGATCCGCGCGCGGCGTTTCCAATCATGATGGGGAGCGGCGCGTTCGCGGCGATGCTCGGCTGCATGGCGTTCGTGCGCCGGCGACGAGTGGTGAATCAGCCGGCGCTGGGCCTCACGATTGGCGGCATCCCCGGGGTGCTGGTGGCGGCGCTGCTGGTCACGTCGCTCCCGATCGGCCTGTTGCGCTGGCTGGTGATTGCCGTGGTGGTGTACGCCGCGATCTCGATGGTCCGCTCGGCGATCCAGGGCGAGCCCCCGGGGGCGCCCTGACAT
>NZ_JBILKJ010000039.1:0-24686 GCF_044376735.1 Gemmatimonas sp. | reverse complement strand
CAGTGACCGGGCCGCCAGCCCGCTCGACCAGAGGGCCGCCAGGGCCCCGAGCATCGTGGCGAACAGCAGAAGCACACCGAGATCCTCGCGGCGGGCATCGAGGGCGAACTCGTCGCCGCGCGCGGGCGTCGCGAGGACCAACGAACTGGTGGACGCAAGATGTCGGAAGCCCACGAGGGTGCGCGCATCGCCGACCGCAATCCGGCGCGTGGTGAACGCGTCGTCGGCACCGAAGTCATCCGTCATCACGTCGCCGGTGCCGAGCGACACGGGCAGCAAGCGCCCCAGGGGCGCGAGGGCATCCAGCAGCGAGTCGCTGGCGGTCACCAACTGCCCATCGCGATACAGGAACAATGGCGCGCCGGTGCTGGACGGCGCCGTCCCGATCGCACGGCGCTCTTGCTCGGCGGCCGCCACGCGCAGCGTTTCCCGAACCAACAGCTCGCGCGCCGCGCGATCGTCGTCCTGCAGCCGATACCACGCCCAGGCGGCGAAGATCGTGGCCGGTACGATGAAGAAGGTGAGCAACGCCCCGCTGAGTCGCACGCGATACGAGCGCGACCAGCGGGCACGCCGCAGACGCAACAGCCGACCCAGCGCACCGTCGGCGAGCGCCGTGGCGGACCACAACAGCAGGACGGCCACGACATCGAGCAACACCAGCAGGGCACCGCGCGGGAGCAACACATCGAGCGTGCGGAGCTCCACTTCCACGTACACCCGACGCACGTCGATGCCGGTTCCAGCCACGCCATCGCCGTGCATCGCATCGCCTCGACGGCGCCAGCGTAGCGGATACACGGTCGTGTCGGCGGCCAACGGCACAGCCAGCGCCAGCTTGTATGGGGCGGCGGTGCCGCGGGCACCCGTGACGCCGGTAAACGCCGCAAACGGATCCAGTGGCAACAGCCGCGTTCGAGGCGGCACCGCAATCGTGGTCACGACGCCGTCCGGGGCCGGGACCGCGGCAACGAGCAGGGTGGTCGGACCATCCCCGACGGCACGGATCTCCGCGAGGCCGCTCGCACGCGCGAGGCTCGCAATCACGGCCTGCGCCCCGATCGTATCGTTCACCGGGGCAAGCGACAGCTCGGACACCGGCGTCGTGGAATCGCTCGGGGCCCAGCGCGCCAACCGCGCCGGATAGCCCGCGAGCGCGAGTTCGCTCGCCGCATAGCGTCGCAGCAGCGCGTCCGTGCTGCGCACTGGACGCGTTTCGTCCCGCATC
Source organism: Gemmatimonas sp. (assembly GCF_044376735.1). Classification (GTDB taxonomy): domain Bacteria; phylum Gemmatimonadota; class Gemmatimonadetes; order Gemmatimonadales; family Gemmatimonadaceae; genus Gemmatimonas. Next base: position 23,458 of record NZ_JBILKJ010000039.1, on the reverse strand, counting down.
GCCGCCGCAAAACGTTCGAGCAGTCGGTACGCGTTCTCGTCGACCGCCTCGATGCGTTCGAGATCATGCTGCGCGAGCGCCATCCGGGCCCGTACCGTCGCCCCCCAGGTCAACGTTGCCGCCCCTGCCCCGGCGACGACCGCGGCGGCGGCCACCTGGGCGAGGCCGCGACGGGTCAGCGCCAGCGCGCCGATGGCCGCGACCCAGAGCGCCGGATACCACGCCGGCCAACCGCCGGGGGCATCCCACAGAATCGGCGCGAAGGCGCCTGTCGCGAGCGCGAGCAGCGGCGCGACGCTGGACGGCAAGCCGCGGCGCGACCCGAGCGCCGCGTGCCCCGCGGCGGCGCCTGTCAGCAAGATCGACACGCCGCTTAGCGCCAGGGCGAGTTGCCACGCGCTCCACAACCCGAAGCCGGCGCCAGCCGCCGGCAACGCGATGCCACGGGCGAGATCGCGCAGCAGGAACGGGCCGCCCGACGCCGCGACGAGCACGACCACCGCCGCGATCCATCGCGACGGCTTCTGCCACGACGCCCGCAATACGAGCAACAACACGGAGAGCGCGAGCATGGCCGTGATCAGCAGCGCGGCGACGTTCGACGTGAGGGGTCCGCCCATCGCCGCGAAGTAGCTCGCTGGGTCGAACAACGAGGACACGTTCGAGAGGGCCGACAGCGGCGCCACCGCGATGGTGAGCACCGCCACCGCCGCCGCCGCCACGCGCTGCCCCGTGCGCGCCGGTCGGCGCCAAGCGCAGATCAGCATGCCAAGCAGCGCGAGGCCGAGCGAGAGGGAGGTACGAGCCCGCGCCCGCTGCAGCAACGCCAGTCGGGTCTCACCCTCGGAAAAATCGAGGGTTCGCACCCGCGCCAATCGATTTGGTCCGTCGGGCACCACCACCACCGTCGAGCCGGCCGTCACGTTGGTCGAATCGGGCGACTCGATGATCGTGTGGGCGACATCCACGCGCCCCCAGAGCGTACGCAACAGCGGCTCGGCGAATCGGTCAGCCGGCGGCGCCGACGACACCAGCGCCACGGCCACCGCCTCGACCTGTCCGTCGGCCGAGCGCGCGCGTGCAACCAGCGACGTATGGAACGCACCCTCCACCAGACGGACACCGATCGGCGCGCCAAGGACGATCGGCGTGCGGGTTTGCCCCGCCCGCGCCACCAGCATGCCGTTCCGAAAGACCAGCAGCGCGGACTCCACGCCCCCCTCCAACGGCGGCGTCGCGACGTCCGTCGAATCCAGTACCCGCGCTTGCGCCACGCGACCCAACGTGGACGCGACCTCGGTCAAGCGCGCGGCCACGCGCTGCGCCCGATCCTCGCGTTCGCCCGCCGACCACGCGGCCCAATCTCGGCGAACCGACTGCAACGCGACCGTTTCGCCAAGCGCCACCAGAACCGTGATCGCCAGCAGCACGGCCGTCACCACCGGAATCCCGCGCGGACGTCGCAGCGTGGGCAACAACCACACCGCCCCCGCTGTTGCGGCGAGGGCGAGGACCAACGACGCCCACCCCGGCGCCTGCTGCCAGAATGCGCACGCGAGGATGGCGGTGCTGGTCGCCGCGACCCAGCCGAACGGCCACGAATCGGCGCGCGCGGCGCGGGGCAAAGAGAACATGGCCCCACAATACCCCGCGAACCCCACGATGGCGAAGGGGAGCGCCTTGTCTGGTTATCTTTCACCAATGCCTTCGATTCGCCGAGCTCGGCGTATTCCTTCCAGCGTGCTGGCACTCATGGCCACGATGCTGGCCGCTCCCCTCGTGGCGGCGCGCCCCCAGCCGCCGGCGCCGACGCGCCTCGACGTCGGCAGCTTTACGCTCTTCGTGAACGGGCAGCGCGCCGGACGCGAGCAGTTCTCGGTGCAGCGGGTCACGTCGCCGGACGGCGGCACGCTCGAAGGTCGCTCCGAATCGGCCCTCGGCGACCGACGGGTCGCGATGCGCCTGGAAACGGATTCGGCGGGCACACCGGTCCGCTACTCCGTGGAAGAACGGCGGGGCGCCGATGTCACCCTGCGGCTGGGCGGTCAGCGCGTGCGCGGCCGCTTCGCCACGCTCGCCCGCAGTTCGACGGGCGAAGCGGCGCGCGAGTATCTGCTGCGGCCTGGCGCGGTCGTCGTCGAAGACGACGGGATCGTGCAGTATGCGCTGCTGGTGCGCGAGCGCACGGGTGGTGCGGGCACCGGAATCACGCTTCCCAGCCTCACGCCGATTGCCAACACCCAGGGTACCGTCCGCCTCGTCCTCGAGGCCAACAGCGACACGATCGTCGTCGCCGGCGTGCGGCGCGCGGCGCGGCGGTGGCGGGTGACCGTCAACAGTGGGGACCTCCGCCTCGTATGGGCGGATGTTGAGGGGCGTCTGCTCCGGCTCAGCATTCCGGCGCGCAATCTCGAGGCCCTTCGGGACGACGTGCCGCATTGACGCGAACAACTCCCGTGGGGCCGGGCCGTCAGGACGCGTCGGTCCAATCCAATGAAACCATCTCGGCTCGGTGTGCGTACGCCCCCCAGACTCCGTCCTCCACCCGCTTCGTTCCTATGAGAATTTCCACGTTTGCGCTCGCGTTCGGGCTTGCTGTTGCCGGGACCGGTCCGTCGCTTGCTGCCGCGCAGGCTGCCCCGGCTTCTGGTGCGATCATCACGCTCACGGACGCTTTAGCACTCGCGCGCCGGAACAACCCCGCGCTGCAGAGCGCCACCAACGCCCGGCGCACGGCGGCCGCCGCGGTGCGCTCCGCCAACGGGGCGTTCATCCCCGGCGTGAATTCGAGCGTGGGTGGTGGCTACCGCGAAGGCCGGCAGACCTTTTTCCAGGGTCAGGCCTTCGGGTCCACCAACGATCAGCTCTCGACCGACGCCTCGGTGAATGCCAGTCTGCAGCTGTCGCTCGCGACGCTGAACGACCGGCGCGCGGCCCAGGCGAACCAGAATGCCACCGAAGCCGACATCGCCGCCGCCGAACAGCGCGTGCGCAACGACGTCACCAACCAGTACCTCACGGCGCTGCAGGCACAGGCCCGCGCCTCGCTCCAGGACACGCTGCAGGCGACCACCCAGACGCAGCTCCAGTTGGCCCGGGCGCGGTTGCAGGTCGGCTCCGGTACCCAGCTCGACGTGCAGCGCGCCGAAGTGGCCGATGGCCAGCAGCGCGTCGCGTCGTTGAATGCGCGCAATCAGGCCGCCATCGAAATCGTCCGGCTGTTCCAGGCCATCGGCATCGATGCCACCCCCGACGCGAAGCTCGACGCCAATCTCGCGGCCCCGCCAGCCATCGATCTCCCCGCAATTCTGGAGATGGCCCGCCGCACCAACCCGGCGCTTGGCTCGTTCCGTGCCCGCGAAGAGTCCGCCCGCCGTTCGCAAGCCTCGGCCCGCAGTGCCTACTTCCCGACCTTGTCGCTGCAAGCCGGCGTCTCGGCCTTCACGAATCGCTTCACCAATACCGGACTGCTGATCAGCCAGAGTCAGGCCAGCACGTTTTCCGCCAAGGCGTCCTGCATTCGCAGTGAAGAGGTGCGTGACCGTATCGGCCTCCCGAACAATCTGGCCCAGTGCAACGGGATCACGTTCACGGCCGCGCAGGAAGACGCCATCCGTGCCGCGCAGAGCAAGTACCCGTTCGACTTCACGCGCAATCCGTACTCGCTGTCCGCCTCGTTCTCGATGCCGATCTTCAACGGCTGGCGCCGGGAGCAACAGATCGAGCAGGCCAGCGTGCAGCGCCGCAACGCCGAGAATGACGTGCGCTCGCAGGAACTGCGCATCACGGCCGACGTCACCTCGGCGTATCTCTCGCTGAGCACGGCGCAGCAGACCGTGGTCTTGCAGGAGCAGAACGTGCGCACGGCCCGCACGGCCCTGTCGCTGGCGCAGGAGCGCTATCGCGTGGGGGCTATCAGCATCGTCGATCTCGTACAGGCTCGCGGTGATTACGAGCGCGCCGAGACCGACCGCATCACCGCCATCTACGATGTACAACGGGCATTCGCGGCGCTTGAAAACGCCGTCGGCCGTCCCATCCGCTAACAGAGACCAGTCATGACGAAAGGTGTAAAGTTCGGGATCGGCGCTGCCGTGGTGATCGCCGTTGCCGCTCTTGGCGTGATCAGTGCGAAGAAGAACAGCACGAAACCGGTCGAAGTGCGGACCGAGGCCGTGGAAGCCCGCGACCTCGTCGCGTCGGTCACGGCCAGCGGACAGATCCAGCCGCGGACCAAGGTCGACGTGTCGGCCGACGTGACTGGCAAGATTGTGCGCCTGTCGGTGAAGGAAGGCGACGTCGTCAAGAAGGGGCAGTTCCTGCTGCAGATCGATCCCGAGCAAGTCACGGCCGCCTTGCAGCGCTCGGAGGCGTTTCTGGCGTCGTCCCGCGCTCAGGCGGCGCAGTCGCGCGCCAGCCTGCTGCAGGCCCAGCGCAACTATGAACGCTCGCTGAAGATCAAGCAGCAGTCGCCGGAGCTCGTCAGCGACGAGCAGCTCGAGCAGCTCAAGACGCAGGCCGAGGTGAACAAGGCGCTCGCCGAAGCGGCCGGCTTCAGTGTCGATCAGGCCGTGGCCTCGGTGCGCGACGCGCGCCAGGCGCTCAACCGCACCACGATCATCGCTCCCATGAGCGGCAAGATCACCCGCCTGAACGTGGAAGAAGGCGAAACGGCGATCATGGGTACGTTGAACAAGGATGCCGCCACGCTCATGACGATCAGTGACATGAGTGTGCTCGAAACGAAGGTGAAGGTCGACGAGACCGATGTCGCACGCATCAGCGTCGGCGACTCGGCCCTCATCCAGATCGATGCCTTCCCCGACACCACCTTCGTGGGTCGCGTGGTCGAAATCTCGAATAGCTCGGTCACCAAGTCGGCCGCCGCGAACACCGGCGATCAGGCGATCGATTACGAAGTGCGCGTGGAACTCGTAAACCCGCCCCAGGATACCCGCCCCGACTTCTCGGCCACCGCCAAGATCGTCACGGCGTCGCGGACCAAAGTGCTGAGCATCCCGATCATCGCCCTGACGGTTCGTGAAAACGAGGACCTGCCCAACGGGGACTCGGCGGTGACCGTCGGCCGCCAGCCGACGAAGGAAGTCGGCAAGCGCGACGTGGAAGGCGTGTTCGTGGTGGGGACCGACAACACCGTCAGCTTCCGCCCCGTCAAGGTCGGGATCGCCGGCGAGCGTCACTTCGAAGTGCTCGACGGACTGAAGAGCGGCGAGACGATCGTGGCCGGCACGTATCAGGCGATTCGCGAACTCAAGGACGGCGCCATGATCAAGACGGCGAAGGTGGAAGACAAGAAGGCGCCGGCAACCGGAAAGAAGCCGTGAGCAAGACGCTCGACGAGATCGGTCTCAGCACCACGGGAGAACGCCGAGCGGTCACCACCACCGCCGGCGCCGCCCCGACGCATGACTGGGTCATCGTGACGCGTCAGCTCAAGCGCGAGTACGACATGGGCGGCGAAATCGTCCGGGCGCTGCGTGGCGTCGATCTCGCCATCCGACGCAACGAATACGTCGCCATCATGGGGCCGTCGGGATCGGGCAAGTCGACGCTGATGAACCTCATCGGCTGCCTCGACACGCCCAACGAAGGCGAGTACTGGCTCAACGGCATGCTCGTCAGCGAAATGTCCGACGATGCGCTGGCCCGCGTACGCAACAAGGAAATCGGTTTCGTATTCCAGACGTTCAACCTTCTGCCGCGCGCCTCGGCGCTGCAGAACGTCGAACTCCCGCTGGTGTATGCCGGCATCTCGGCCGACGAACGGAAGAAGCGCGCCACGGAAGCATTGGAACGGGTCCAACTCGGCCAGCGCATGCATCACCGGCCGAACGAACTGTCCGGCGGTCAGCGACAGCGTGTCGCCATCGCGCGCGCCCTCGTGAACCGTCCGTCCATCCTGCTCGCCGACGAACCCACGGGCAACCTCGACTCGCAGACCTCGGAAGAGATCATGCGGGTGTTCGAAGAACTCGCCGCTCAAGGGCAGACCGTCGTCATGGTCACGCACGAACCGGACATCGCGGTGCACGCCAAGCGCATCATCGTGCTGCGCGATGGCGTCATCTCGAGCGACGAGACACGCGCGCAGTATGCGCTCAAGGTCTCCGGCGAGCGCGTACACTAGTCGGGACCATCCGGCGCAACGCGCCAGTCCGCCATACCACAGTTCCGCTACGAGGCGCTCGGATTCCGGGCGCCTCGTGGTCGTTTCGGGGGCGCGAAACTCTCACCCGTGCGCGCCGTACATCCTCGCAGACCCCACGCGGCGCGAGGCGCTCCCCCCATGCAGTTTTTCGAAGCCATTCGATTGGCGCTCAACACGATCCGCGTCCAGAAGCTCAAGAGCGCGTTTACGCTGCTCGGCGTCTGTATCGGTGTGATGTTCCTGATCTCCGTCGTCTCGATCGTCGAGGGGATGGGGCGGTACATGGAAGAGGACCTGATCGGCAAGCTGATCGGCATCAATACCTTCGAGTTACGCAGTCGCCCCAACATCAACATCGGCGACATTGATGAAGCCACTTGGGCGGAATACCAGCGTCGGCCACGGCTCGGATTGCTCGATGTCGCACCGGTCACCGACGCCCTGCCAGCCGACGCCAAGTGGTACATCACGAGTGAAGATCAGGTCGCCGTCACCTCCGCATCCAGCGGGAAGCCGCGCACCACACGGGTCTTCGCGGTGGAAGGCCAGTACTTCGAGGTGAAGAATCTCGGCGTGACCACCGGCCGTGTGCTCTCCGAGCAGGAGCTGTCACGCGGCGAGAAGTCGGTGGTCATCGGCATCGATGCCGCCGAGCGACTCTTCCCGGGGCTCGATCCGATCGGCCGTGAACTCAAGATGGGTGGCGTTCCCTACCGGGTGATCGGCGTGGCCGAGTCGCAGGGCAAGGCGTTCGGCATGTCATTCGACAATTTCCTCGTGACCTCGTGGCGCTCACCGGCGCGCCGTCTGCTCAACTCGCGTCCGAACATCGTCGACGCCGTGGCGATTCAGTCGCCAAGCCCGGAGGCCATGACCGAAACGATGGAGATCGTTCGGGCCGTCATGCGGGCACAGCATCATCTCCGGCCGGCACAGCGGGACAACTTCACCTTGCAGACCGCCGACTCGGCCCTCGAGTTCTGGAACAAGATCAAGAGCTACCTGGTGCTGGCCGGTATTGCGCTGCCCGCGATCGGCCTCGTCGTCGGCGCCATCGTCATCATGAACATCATGCTCGTCGCGGTCTCCGAGCGCACGCGCGAGATCGGCGTGCGCAAAGCACTCGGCGCAAAGCGAAAGGACATCCTGCTGCAGTTCCTGATCGAAGCGGCCACGCTCGGCATCGTGGGCTCGGCGATCGGGGTGGCGCTCGGCATCGGTCTCGCCGAAGGCATCGCCGCGTTCTCGCCCTTACCGGCCAGCGTGGCGCCCTGGTCCATCGTCGTCGGTATTGCACTGGGCGCCGGCGTCGGTGTCGTATCCGGGGTGTATCCGGCCAGCCGTGCGTCGCGTCTGGATCCCATCACCGCACTTCGGCAGGAATAGCGCATGTCCGCCTTCACGACCCGCCTATCTGCCGTGGCCGAGGGCGTCCGCATCGCGCTCGACGCGGTCCGTGCCAACAAGGTCCGCGCCGGTCTCACGATTCTCGGCATCGCCGTCGGCGTCTTCGTGGTGGTCGCGATCTCCGCGGCCATTCACGGCATCAACCAGTCGGTGGCCAACGACTTCGCGAGTACCGGGCCGACCACGTTCTTCGTGTCGCGGTATCCCATCAGCTTCGAGAACTGCGACGGCTCCGACGGCACCTGCGCCTGGCTGCGCAATCCGCCCATTCGTCCCAACGAAGTCGAGAGCCTGCGCCGCCTGCCCAGCATCGAGGCCGTCGGCGAGCGCCTCGATTGGGGCACGAAAGTGAAGTATCGCGAGCGCGAACTGCCATCGGCGAGCGTGGAGGGCTACAGCGCCGAATGGACGACCATCAGCGCCCCCGAGGTGTATCCCGGGCGGGCGTTCACCTCGGCCGAGGCCCGCACCGGTGCCCGGGTGGCCGTCATCACCACGCTCATGGCAACCCGCCTCTTTGACGAATCCGATCCCGTCGGCAAGTCGGTCACGCTGAACGGCGTGCCGTTCGAGGTGATCGGGGTGTACAAGGACAACAGCAGCTTCCTGTCGGGCGGTGAGCGTCCGAAGGCCGTGATTCCCGTGCAGTCGCTCATTCGCTACGTGGGCGCGCGGGCCAGCGGTGTGTCGCTCGCGGTCAAGCCGCGTGAGGGAGTGGCGCGTGACATCGCACTCGACGACGTCACCGCCACATTACGGGGTATGCGCGGAACACGTCCCCGCGACGAGTCGTCGTTCGCGATCATCACGCAGGACAAGCTGCTGGAGACGTACAACAGCATCTTCGGCATGTTCTTCCTCGTGATGATTGCGCTGTCGGCGGTCGGCCTCATCGTCGGCGGGGTGGGCGTCGTGGCGATCATGATGATCTCGGTGACCGAGCGGACGCGTGAGATCGGGGTGCGCAAGGCCCTTGGCGCGACGAAAGCCACGATTCTCTGGCAGTTTCTGGTCGAGGCCGCCACACTCACCGGCATCGGCGGGGCGATCGGCCTCTTCGTGGGATGGCTGGGCGCGCTGGGGATTCGCAGCTTTACGCCGATTCAAGCGAGCATCCCACCAATGGCGGTGGTCGTCGCGCTCGGCGCCAGCGCGGTCACGGGCATCCTCTTCGGGATGCTGCCCGCCAGTCGGGCGGCCCGTCTTGATCCCGTTGACGCGCTGCGCTACGAGTAGCGGCCCGCCACCGGGCTCTCTTCGGCACGAATTGCGGGGTTCGGCTATTATTCAGGTGTGAAAACACGAGACGCTATCGGTCTGGCCCTGACCCAGATTCGAGTTCAGAAACTCAAGAGCGCCTTCACCCTGCTCGGGGTGACTATCGGCGTCATGTTCCTCATCGCCGTCGTCTCCATCGTTGAAGGGATGGGACGATATGTCGAAGAGGATTTCGCCGCGCGCCTGATCGGCAGCAACACCTTCACGGTGCAGCGATTCAGCAACGTCGGCCCCGTTGGTAATCGCGGCATCGATGCGCGCTCCGCCCAGCGACGACCGCTCATGAGAATGCAGGATGTCGACGCCGTGCGCGCCGCGATTCCCGCAACCATGACGTCCAGCATCGCGAGCACGACCTTCAAGTATGCGTCGGCACCGGGCGCACGGCCGCGCCAGGTGCAGGCGGTCGCGACCGACGCGAACTACTTCGACATCAAGCGGTTTGCCGTCACAGTCGGGCGGGCGTTCACCGATCAGGAAGTGCGCGCGGGTGCGCGCGTGATCGTGATCGGCACCGAAGTGGCCGATCACTTCTTCCCCGGGCTCAACGCGGAAGGTCGTGAACTGCGCGTCGCGGGGGTTCCCTTCACCGTGATCGGTATCATCGAGAAGCAAGGCTCGGTGTTCGGCTTCTCGCTCGACCGCAACGCCATCGCGCCGTACACGTCGCCGATGGGTCGCATCATCCGGCCGCAGCGCGACGTGTCCTCGTTGATTGTACAGGCCCCGACGCAAGCGGATCTCCCCGATGGTATGGAAGCGGCGCGCGGCGCGCTCCGCGCGATCCGCGGACTGCGGGCAGGCGAGCCTGACAACTTCGGACTCGTCACGCAGGACGCCGCCTTCGGCTTCATCAAGCAGCTAACGGGTCGCCTCGTATTGTTTGGCACCGCACTGCCGGCGATCAGTCTCGTCGTCGGTGCGATGGTGATCATGAACATCATGCTGGTGGCGGTTGCGGAGCGCACGCGAGAGATCGGCGTCCGCAAAGCGCTTGGCGCCAAGCGCTCGGACATTCTTTCCCAGTTCCTCGTCGAGGCCGCGACACTCAGTACGCTGGGTGCCGCCATTGGCATCGGCTTGGGGATCGGACTCGCCAAGCTCGTCTCCGTGTTTACGCCGCTTCCCGCCGCCGTCGCCCCGTGGTCCATCGCGGCGGCTCTCGTGACCGGAGCCGGCGTCGGGATTGCCGCCGGACTGTATCCTGCCAGTCGCGCGTCGCGACTGGATCCCATTACCGCGCTGCGCCAGGACTGATCGCATGAATCGATTCCTACTGGTGTTCGAAGGTGTCGGGATGGCCCTGGAGTCAATCCGCTCGAACAAGGTGCGCGCCGCCCTGACCATCGCCGGAGTGGCGATCGGTGTGTTCGTGGTCGTCGCCATGGGTGCCGTCGTGACCGGGATCCGCACCTCGTTTCAGCAGGATCTCGAGGAGATCGGCGCCACCACGTTCATCGTGCAGCGTCGCAGCTCGGGCATCAGTGGGTGCGATGGCACCGATGAGAAGTGTCCGGATCGCAGCAATCCGCCGATCTCGTTTGCCGAATGGGACATGATCAAGCGCATCCCTGGCGTAGAAAACGTGATCGGCGTACTCGGTGGCCGAGGCAACTTCGCGTATCGCAACAGCCGCGTGGACAACGTCGGCTTCGATGCGTACAGCGTGGAGTGGCCGTCGGTCGATGCCTCCGACATTTTCCCCGGACGCAACTTTACGCGGACCGAGTACGACGCCGGACAGCCGGTGGTGCTCGTCAACGATACGCTCAAAGCGCAGCTGTTCGGCGACTCGGAAGCGATCGGCAAGCAGATCATGATCAGCGGTCGGCAGTTCACCGTGATCGGCATCTACGCGCCCAAGGCCGGCTTTCTGAAGTCGCTGGAGGGGAAAGGCCCGGACACCCCGCGTGCGATCATTCCCATCCAAGCGGCGGTACGCAGCCTCGATGTGTCGCGTAACAGCCTCAGTCTGATGGTACGGCCTGAGAAGACGGTGACACAGGGTGAGGTCATGGACGAAGTCTTGGCCTCCATGCGCGCCCGCCGTGGCCTGCGCCCGGGCGACCGCGCCACGTTTTATCTGGTCGAGCAGGATCGCCTCATGGACACCTTCAACCAGCTGTTCGGTGCGATCTTCGCCGTCGGCTTGGCGTTGTCGGCCGTTGCGCTCCTCGTCGGCGGGGTCGGGGTCGTCGCCATCATGATGATCTCCGTCACTGAACGCACCCGAGAGATCGGCGTGCGAAAGGCACTCGGTGCCACCTCGGGAACGATTCGCTGGCAGTTCCTGGTGGAAGCGTCCACCATGACCAGCATCGGCGCGTTCGTCGGACTGGCACTGGGTGCCCTCCTCGCGTGGGGCATTCGCTCGAACACGTCGATCCCCGCCACGCTCCCCGGCAGCATCGTAGCGACCGCATTGATCGCGAGCGCGATCACCGGCGTAGCATTCGGCATGCTCCCCGCCATGCGCGCGTCACGGCTTGACCCGGTGGAGGCGCTCCGTCACGAGTAAGTCCGGCTCCATGCGATTCTCCGACGTTATCCGCCTCTCGCTCGTACAGCTTCGGGTGAACCCGCTGAGAACGGCGTTCACCCTGCTAGGCATCGTGGTATCCGTCGGTTTCTTGGTGGCCGTGGTGGCGATCATCCAGGGGATGAACGCGTACGTGAAGGAGAACATCGCCGACGCCATGATCGGCATGAACACCTTCCAGGTGCGTCGGCTGCCCATCAGTCTTGGCCTGTTCACCGACGACGAATTCCGCCTGCTGCGTCGCCGGCCGCGCGTCGACGAGCACGACGCCGAAGCGGTGCGAGAGGCGCTCCCCGACGCGCTGGCAATCGCCCTGCAAAGCGGATGGCCCACGCCACAAGCCGACGTCGTGTGGCGCGACCGCACCCTCGGCAGCGTCCTCATCTTCGGTGTGACCTCGGGCTATCAGGTCGTTCAGGACTATCGATTCACCGACGGCAGGCCGCTCAGCGACATCGATGTGCGCGAACGGCGCAACGTGATCGTGGTGGGCGCCGACGTGGCGCAAAAGCTCTTTCAGGGCGCGTCGGCCATCGACAAGGACGTGCGCGTGATGGGGCAGCGCTACACGATCGTCGGCGTCGTCGCCCGCAAAGGCCGCGTTCTCGGACAGTCGTTCGACGGGTTTGCCTTGATGCCCATCTCGGCCTTCGAAGCCATCTACGGGCGACGACAGAACACCACGATCTCGATCAAGATGCGCGAGGCCGCTGAGATCGGGCCCGCAATGGCCAAGGCGCAGGAAGCCATGCGCCTGGCGCGCCGACTGCGACCGTCGGATCGCGACAACTTCGATGTCGGGACAGCCGAGGCGCTGGTCGACTTCTGGAAGCAGCTCACCAGAGTGCTGTTCGCCGTCGTACCGGCCGTCGTCGCGATTGGCGTGCTGGTGGGTGGCATCGTGATCATGAACATCATGCTGATGGGCGTCACCGAGCGCACGCACGAGATCGGATTGCGTAAAGCGGTGGGCGCCACGTCGGCGGACATCCGGCGTCAGTTCCTCGCCGAAGCGGTGGCGTTGGCGACGTGCGGTGGACTGCTTGGCGTGGCGGCAGGATCGGGACTGGCAGCGACCATCGCCGCGTTCTCTCCCTTACCCGCCCAGGTGTCGCTCTGGAGCGTAGGCCTGGCCTTGTCGCTCGGCGCGGGGATCGGCGTGCTGTTCGGCGTGTATCCCGCATCACGGGCCGCGAGACTCGATCCGATCACCGCGATGCGCGCGGAGACCTGAGGCATGGCCCTGCGCGTCGGCTCCTTACGCGAAAACGTGCTCATCGCGTTCGACGCGATCCGCACGAACAAGCTGCGGTCGACACTCACCATTCTGGGCGTCGTCATCGGCGTCGCGACCGTCATGGCGATGGCGGCCATCGTGGAAGGCATTCGCTCGCAGATCGTGACCACGATCGAGGTGGCCGGGCCCACCACGTTCTACGTCATGAAGAAGTTTTCGCAAACGCCGCTCAATCCGGACAATCTGCCGAAGGAGGTCCGGATCCGTCCCGAGATCTCCGAGCAGGAGGCCGAGGGCCTACGTCGGCTGCCCGAGATCGCGTACGCGTCGCTGTGGGCGCAGACGTTGGCGCGCATCGAATCAAACGGGGTGCGGTCACAGTCCATGGCCATCTTTGGCGCCGACGACGGGTTCACGCGTATTCAAGGCGGCGAGCTCGTAGAAGGGCGCTGGTTCACGCGCAGCGAACTCACGGCGGGCGCGCCGGTGGTGGTACTCCAAGACGAAACCGCACGTCGGCTGTTCGGACGCGAGGGGATGCTGGGCCGTCAAGTCCAGGTGGGTGGACGCCCCCTCATCGTGATCGGCCTCTGGCAGGAGCCGGGTAACATCTTCGCACCGCCCGGACAGGCCGTTGGCGCCATCGTGCCATACAAGTTCATGGAGCGCAGCTACACCATCGACAAGACGAATGCGCTGTGGATCCCCGTGAAGCCCCGGACCGGCGTCAGCGTGGCCGACGCGCAAGGCGCCGCCGTCATGGCGCTTCGCGAAATGCGTGGCCTCCGCCCAGGTCGCAGCAACAGCTTCGACCTCGTGACGCAGGATCAGATTCTCGACACGTTCAATGGCATCACGAGCGTTTTTTTTCTCGTGATGATCGTGCTCTCTGGGGTGGCGCTCTTGGTGGGCGGCATTGGCGTCATGGCCATCATGACGGTATCGGTGACCAGCCGCACGCGCGAAATCGGCGTACGGAAGGCCCTCGGCGCCACGCGGCAGGACATTCTGCTGCAGTTCCTCGTCGAGGCGTGCACCTTGACCGGTATCGGGGGGCTGATCGGCATTCTCGTGGGCCTGACGCTGGGCCGCGTCGCGTCATTGGCGCTCGACATCTCGGCACCGGTGCCGGTGTCGCTGACCGTGATCGCCGTGGTGGTTTCCGTCGGCATCGGTATCGTCTTCGGGATGGTACCCGCACGCCGGGCGGCCCGCCTGGACCCAATCGCCGCGCTGCGCTACGAGTGAGCGCGGCCCGCGGCCTCAGTACCCGCGGACGTCGAGAAACGCTTGCCAGAACGGCAGCGTCACGGGCATGCCCAGTACCGAGAGTTCGAGCACACCCAGCACACCGAGCACCGACAGCAGCATCATGCCTTGCCGACGTACGGGCGAGGCATCGCGCAGAGCATGAACGATCGTGCGCAGCGTGAACATGAGCAACAGCGCGACGCTGATCGGCAGCAGCACGCTGTTGCGCTGCGGCCCGAAGTACGACTCGAGATACGTGAGCGACTCCGGAAAGAATCCCCGACCGGGATTCTCGACGCCGAGGAAGATGTTGATGCTGGCCGCCTGATGGGTCACCCAGAAGAGCACGAGCGACCACCACCCGGCGCGATTGGCCCGTCGGGCCGTGAGGACGCCGGTGACGATCAGCACCGCGACCATGGCCAGCTGATACCACAGCATCGACAGCACCGACTGGACCGCGAACGCCCAGCTGGGTGATTGCGCGGGCACCGGCACCATGAGCGAGCGAGGACCGACGAGCCAGCCGCCGTAGAAGGCGACTTGCACCCACGTCCACAGAAACGCCGAGCCCAGAAAGCTGCGTCGCGCGCCAGAGGCCGTTCCCCGGTCACGCTCGAGATACAAGAGCCACGCCCCCCACACGGCGAGCCCGCTGGCAAGCACCAGCCCCAATGCGCGCGTGGCCTCGCTGCGCTCGAGGGCGAAGATGATGCCCGTGGCACTCCACCAGAAAAAGACGACGACCACCAGGCTTCGCAGGGCGACACGCAGCGATGTCTCGCGCGTCGCGATGTCCGTGTCGGATAGCATGGACGGATGACGTACCCGCACCAAGGACTGCCACGGCCAGACGGTTCGGTGTACGACCGGCGTCTCATTCACGGTCGACTCCTTCAGCCATGGTCATCGCGGTGCGCACCAGTCCGCCGAGCGCCTTCGCATTCGCGGCCGGCAGCAACACGTAGCGCGCGCGCATCGCGTCAGCCACGCGACGCGCCACCGGCTCGCCACGCGCGGACGTATCCACGAAGAGCGCGGGAATGTGCTGCTGCGCGAAGCGTGCGCTCGCCATGAGCGCGTCGCGTTCAGCGCCCGGGCGGCCCGGGGTCCCGTCGCGCGCGATGTTGGCGCGTCCATCGGTGAGCATCACCACCAACGGGGCGCTCCCAGCGCGCTTGGCGCCCAGGGCCTGTTCCAGCGCCGCGTCGATGGCGTGCGCCAGCGGGGTCCCACCGCCACCGGGCAGCGCGGCCAACACTTTCTTTGCACGCGCGAGCGCCCGCGTTGGCGGCAAGAGCAGCTCCGTGCCCTGCCCTCTGAACGCGATCAAACTCACGCGATCGCGACGCGCATAGCTCTCGGCCAGCAGCAGTTCGACCGCGCCTTTCGCCTCGGACAGCCGGTTGAGCGCGGAGGACCCCGACGCGTCCACGACGAAGAGCACGGTGGTGCCGGTCTTCTCGATGAAGCGCCGAATGCGGAAGTCCTCGCGACGGATCTGCACGCGCGGACGCCCACGTGTCGACGGCGCGGTTGGTGCGGCGCCCGGCGTGGCGTGCTGACGCCGAGCGCGTTGCCATGGGGCGGCCGCGCGCAACGTTTCCAGCAAGTGCAATCGCGCGCCGCCGCGTGGGAGGCCACTGCGCGCCCCGCGTGGACGGCCACGGACCATGTTCGGCTTCTCGGCGCCGACCCGTCCCTGCATCGTGCCGCCGTTCACCTGTTCCAGTAGCCGCGCGAGCATGCCCGGCGGCAGCGCGGACGTCACGGCCTCCCGCAACACGTCCGTACTGCTCGACGGCGGCGTCGGGGCGTCGTCATCCGAGTCCGCGTCGTCCGGCTCGTCGTCGGGCGGCTCGGGAGGCTGGGGGGTGTCGTCGGCGTGGTCCTCGGGAGCGGACGGCGGCGTGTTCTCCGTCGAGGGCGGCGGCTCGTTCTCGTTGGCCGGCTCGTCGGGCGGCGGCGGCAGTCGCGTGGCCCGTGGCGCGAGGACCAGCGCTGCGGCCACTTCGGCATCGGCTTCGATCAGCATGAGCCGTCCGTGCAACGCCGCGTGTGCCCGGGCACAGCGCAGGGCCATGAGGGGTGCGCGCACCGAGTCGATACCGAACGCGTCGGCCGTCTCGCAGAGGGCGACGATCCAGGAGTCGTCCACGCTCACCGACATCAACCGATGTCGCGCGTCGCGCGTCTGGCGCCCCCACGAGGCGACGTCGCGATCATCGGCGTCATCGAGCAAGGCCTCAGCGGCCGACCCGCTCATGCGGACGACGAACGCCAGCCGGTCGCGTAAGGCCTCGTGCACCGACTCATCGTCGATCGACTCGTCCATGATGACAGCACAGATGCGGGCCGCGTGCTGCTCACTGATGCCATCGCGCGCCACCTGCACTTCGGCGTGATCGAGCACTTCGCACAGCGCGGTGCGGGCCGCGGTGGAGAGCCGTTCGGCCATCGGCACGACGATGACGCCGCCATCGGCCGCCGCGAGGACGCCACGCTCCGCGACGATGTGCCCGGTGGACAGCGTCGCGGCGAGATCGACGCCGCCGTACAGTCGATCCGGGGTCACGCTGGAGGGCACGCGTCGCAACGGGGCCCCCTGCGGAAGGACGCGTTGCACGAGTGACGAAAAGGCACGCGCCTGCTCGTGGAGCGGATGATCGAGTATGGCGCCCCCGAGTCCGCGCGCATCGACCGCCAGCAGCAACGCCGTCAGCGCGGGGCCACCGCGCGGCAGGTCAGCGACTGGCGACGACATCGCCCCACAGCTCCGCGATGGCGCGTTCGACCCGGGTGGTCGACCCGGCGTCGTCGAGCACATTGCGGCGCAGGCGATGACGGAGCGCCATCGGCGCGATCCGGCGCAGGTGGGCGAGCGTCACTTCATCATTGCCCTCGTACGCCGCCATCGCGCGCGACGTGCGGAGCAGGGTGAGCTCGCCGCGCAGCCCATCGGTGCCGAGCTGCGAACAGAGCGTCGCCGCCCGTTCGAGCACCTGGTCGGAGACGACGAGCGCATCGAGGCGCGTGCGCGCCTTTTCGAGGTGGCGGCGCACTTTCGCGTCGGCCTTGTGCCAGTGCGTCATGAACGCGGCCGGATCCCGGTCGAACGCATCGCGGCGCTTGATGACGTCGATGCGGGTCGCGATGACCGTGGGCGTGCGCACGTCGACCGCGAGGCCGAAGCGATCGAGCAGTTGGGGCCGGAGCTCGCCTTCTTCGGGATTGCCGCTGCCCACGAGCACGAATCGGGCGGGATGGCGAACGCTCACCCCTTCACGCTCGACCACGTTCTCGCCGGTCGCGGCCGCGTCGAGCAGCAGGTCGACCAGGTGATCCTCGAGCAGGTTCACTTCGTCGACATACAGGAAGCCGCGATGGGCGCGGGCCAACAGGCCGGGCTCGAAGGCCTTTTCGCCGGTGGTCAACGCCTTTTCGAGGTCGAGGGCCCCGACCACGCGGTCCTCGGTGGCGCCCAGCGGGAGATCGACCACCGGCACCGGCGCCAGCACCGACTTGGTATGCCCCCCGGCCGCCGCCCGGGCCTGACACTCCTCGCATCGCCCGCCATTGGATTGGGGGTCGCAGCCGTACCGGCAGCCGGCGACCACCTTCATGGGGGGCAACAGCCCAGCCAGCGCACGCACGGCCGTGGACTTGCCGGTACCGCGGTCGCCAAAGACCATGACCCCACCGATCGAGGGATCGATGGCCACCAGCAACAAGGCCAGCTTCATTTCATCCTGGCCAACGATCGCGCTGAACGGAAATACCGGTCGCATGCGGGCTCACTGAGGTTCGTGCGGTGGCCTCGTCGTGGCCAATCCATCGTTGACGACGATAGAATCGGGGCGTCAGGGTCGCAAGAGCTTTACACTCAATGTGTACACTTTTCTTGACACTCCCGTTTCCTCTGCTTATCGTCGGCCCGTGAACCCTCCCGAGCATGCCCTGACGGCCAAGGTCCCGGCCCTGGCGACCGAGCGCGCCAGAACGCCACACGCAGCCCAGCCCGCCCATGAACTCGGCGCGGCGGCCATCGCGCACCCTTCCGCCTGGCACGAGCGTATCCGTGACCGGTGGAACGCGCTCGTTGCCACCGACAAGTTCCAGCGATGGAGCGCGCGATTCCCGCTCACGCGCGCGGTGACCATGCGGCGATCCCGGGCCCTGTTCGATATCGTGTCGGGGTTCGTGTACACCCAAACCCTGCTCGCCTGCGTCGAACTCGACCTGTTCGCATACCTCGCCGGCGGGGCCCGTACGCTCGACGAGATTGCCGAGAAGACAAATCTGTCTCGGGCCAGCACCGAGCGGCTGCTCAACGCGGCGGTCTCGCTCCGCCTCATGATGAAGCGACGCCACGGGCGCTACGCCCTTGGCGCGTTGGGGGCCCCGCTCGTCGGCAACACCGGCGTGCTGGCCCTGATTCGGCATCATCGGATGGCCTATCAGGACCTGAGCGATCCCGTCTCGCTCCTCCGACAGGGCTCCGATTTCCGCACGGAGCTCTCGCGCTACTGGTCGTACGCCGACGCGCCACGGCCGCAGCAAATCGATGGCACCCGCGTCGCGGCGTACTCGGAGATCATGGCAGACACGCTGCCGCCCGTGGCGCACGACGTACTCGACGCCTACGACCTGTCGAAGCATACCTGCCTGCTCGACGTCGGCGGTGGTGAGGGCGTGTTCCTGTCACTCGTCGGTGACCGACACGCCCACCTGCAACTGCGCCTGTTCGACCTGCCGGCCGTGGCCGCCCGGGCGAAAGCGCGGCTCAGCGCGGCCGGGTTCGCCGATCGCGTGGACTGCCACGGGGGCAACTTCCACGCCGATGCGCTCCCCACCGGCGCCGACGTGATTTCGCTGGTCCGCGTGCTGCTGGACCACGACGATGAGTCCGTGCTGCGACTGCTCAAGCGGGTCCGGGCCGCGCTCCCGAGTGGCGGCGTGCTCCTGATCGCCGAAGCGATGGCCGGCGTCCGTGGTGCCGAAACGGTCGGTGACGCCTACTTCTCGTTCTATCTGATGGCGATGGGGAAAGGCCGCGCCCGACGGGCCTCCGAGCTCCATCAGATGCTGCAGGCGGCCGGCTTCCGGCGCAGCCGCGAGTACTCCACGCGCTTTCCGATTCAGACCGGTCTGATCGTCGCCGAAGTCTGACGGTCGCGCGCGCCGTCGCTGCCGCGAAAACGCGTCAGCACGAATCCCGACAAATCGAGTCATCCAATGTTGACAGTCTCTGGTGTCAACAACACGTTACACCTCGTGAAGACTACGGCCGTCGTTTTCGAACAACCCCAACAGCTCTCCGTCCGCGAGCTGACGCTCGTCCCCGCCACCGACGCCGACGTGCTGGTGGCGATGCGCTGGTCTGGTATCAGTACCGGGACCGAGCGCATGCTCTGGACTGGCACGATGCCGCCCTTTCCCGGGCTCGGGTATCCCCTCGTGCCCGGCTACGAAGGCGTCGGCGACATCGTCGAGGCCGGTCCCGCATCTGGTCGCACCGTCGGCGAGCTCGTGTACATCGCCGGCTCGCGCGGCTTCACCGACGCGCGCGGCCTCTTTGGCGGGCAGGCCTCGCTGGTCGTGGTGCCGGGGACCAAGACCGTGGTGCTCGACCCATCGCTTGGGGAGACGGGGGCCCTCTTCGCGTTGGCCGCGACCGCGCACAACGCCCTCGGCGCGGTGGCCCCCGGCGTCTCGCCGCGCGACGTCCCGGAGCTGTTGCCGGAGCTGATTGTTGGCCATGGGGCGCTCGGTCGGCTCATCGCGCGTCTCGTGGTGCTCTACGGCGGCAAACGGCCGACGGTGTGGGAGATCAACCCGGTGCGCATGGATGGCGCCCGTGGCTACGACGTGATCCACCCGGAGACGGATACCCGGCGCGACTATCGCACGATCTGCGAAGTGAGCGGGGCCAATGGCTTGATCGATACGTTGGTGGGCCGCTTGGCTCCCGGCGGGGAGATCTGTCTGGCCGGGTTCTACAGCGAACCGGTCAGCTTCACCTTTCCGCCCGCGTTCATGCGACAGGCGCGTTTTCGCATTGCGGCGCAGTGGAAGGAGTCCGACCTGCAGACGATCGCGACGCTGGCCAACTCGGGAGCGCTCGCGCTCGACGGGTTGATCACGCATCGCGAAGCAGTATCCCGTGCTGCCGACGCCTACACCACCGCGTTCGGCGATCCCCACTGCGTCAAGATGATCCTCGACTGGAGAACGGCTGCATGAGTGAAGACGGTACCAGCTCCACCAACGGCGCCCTGCATCAGCTGCACTCCAGCGTGCGCAGTGAAGCCGCCGCCGGCCCCGATGCGGTGCACACCGGACCGGTGACCAAAGAGACGCAGATCATTGCGATCTACGGCAAGGGCGGCATCGGCAAGAGCTTCTCGCTCGCCAATCTGTCCTATATGATGGCGCAGCAAGGCAAGAAGGTGCTGCTCATCGGCTGTGACCCCAAGAGCGACACGACCTCCTTGCTCTTCGGGGGACGCGCCTGCCCCACGATCATCGAAGTGTCGTCGCGCCTCAAGCTGGCCGGCCAGCAGGTCTCCATCAGCGACGTCTGCTTCAAGCGTGACGGCGTATTTGCCATGGAGCTCGGCGGCCCCGAAGTGGGCCGCGGCTGCGGCGGACGCGGCATCATTCATGGATTCGAGATCCTCGAGAAGCTCGGCTTCCACGAATGGGGCTTCGACTTCGTGCTGCTCGACTTCCTCGGCGACGTGGTGTGCGGCGGCTTCGGCTTGCCGATCGCGCGCGACATGTGCCAGAAGGTGATCGTCGTCGGCTCGAACGATCTGCAATCGCTGTACGTGGCCAACAACGTCTGCTCAGCGGTGGAGTACTTCCGCAAGCTCGGCGGCAACGTCGGCGTGGCTGGTATTCTCATCAACAAGGACGACGGCACCGGCGAAGCCGAAGCGTTCGCGGCGAAGGCGGGCATCCCGATCCTCGCGAAAGTTCCGGCCAACGACGACATCCGCAAGAAGAGCGCGAACTACGAGATCATCGGCTACCCCGGTGGTGAGTGGGGCCCGTTGTTCGGTGAACTCGCCCAGGCCGTGGCCGATGCGCCGCCGGTGCGTCCCAAGCCACTCACGCAGGACGAGTTGCTGGGACTGTTCGCGGCAAGCCAGGTCGGTGGCAACGTGGTGCTCGAGCCGGCCACGATGTTCGACCTCGTGGGCCGCGAAGACGTCGCCAAGCCGTCGCTCGAAGTCGTGTACGACACCGTTTGATCACGAGGCTGTCATGAGCAACCACTCCAGCGGCGAAAGCCTTCGCGAAGTCGTCTACGACGACGCGGGCAGCACGCCCACGGCGAACGATGCGGACCAGCCCACATCGCGCGTGTTGCCGGTCATCGATGGCAGCACGATCAACGCCGCCGCGACCGCTGCCGACGGACTCGGGTGTCACGCCGGCGCCGACGAAATGCTCGCCGCGGCGAAAGCCGCTGGGAAAAGTGAGACGCTCGATCGCTACGCCGCCGACTATCCGAAGGGACCGCACGATCAGCCGCAGAGCATGTGCCCCGCGTTCGGTTCGTTGCGCGTAGGGCTGCGCATGCGCCGCACGGCCACGATTCTGTCCGGCTCAGCGTGTTGCGTGTACGGACTCACCTTTACGTCGCACTTCTACGGGGCGCGACGCACCGTGGGCTACGTACCGTTCAACTCCGAAAGCCTCGTTACCGGACAGCTGTTCGAAGATATCCGCGATGCGGTGTACAAGATGGCCGACCCCGCGTTGTACGATGCCATCGTGATCACCAATCTGTGCGTGCCGACGGCATCGGGTGTGCCGCTGCAGCTGCTGCCCAAGGAAATCAACGGCGTGCGCATCATCGGTATCGACGTGCCGGGCTTTGGCGTGCCCACGCATGCCGAAGCGAAGGATGTGCTCGCCGGTGCGATGCTGCGCTATGCGCGCACCGAGGCCGAACTCGGGCCCGTGGCTGCGCCGCGCGGTGGCGTGAGCGACAAGCCCACGGTCACGCTGGTGGGCGAGATGTTCCCCGCCGATCCCGTGGGCATCGGCATGATGCTCGAGCCGATGGGACTGGCGGCCGGTCCGGTGGTGCCCACACGAGAATGGCGTGAGCTGTACGCCGCGCTCGACTGCGTGGGCGTGGCCGCCATTCATCCGTTCTACACGGCCTCGTATCGCGAATTCACCGCCGCGGGTCGCCCCATCGTGGGTTCCGCCCCGGTGGGCTACGACGGCACGGAAGGCTGGCTCGAAGCCATCGGTCAGATGGCGGGCGTGGCCCGTGAGCGCATCGATTCGGCCAAGAACAAATTTCTGCCGGCCATCAAGGGTGCCCTGGCCAAGATGCCGATCTCGGGACGCATTACGATGTCGGGCTACGAAGGCTCGGAACTGCTGGTGGCCCGGCTGTTGGTGGAGAGCGGCGCCGACGTGCGCTACGTGGGCACGGCATGTCCGCGCACCGTCCACAGCGATGCGGATCGTGAGTGGCTGACCGCACGCGGAATCCACGTGCAATTCCGCGCGTCGCTGGAGCAGGATCTCGCCGCGATGCACGAGTTCAAGCCCGATCTCGCCATCGGCACCACCCCAGTGGTACAGAAGGCCAAGGAGCTGTCCATCCCGTCGCTGTACTTCACCAACCTCATCTCGGCGCGCCCCCTCATGGGCCCCGCTGGTGCCGGCTCGCTGGCCACCGTGGTGAACGCCGCACTCGGCAACAAGGCCCGCTTCGACACCATGACCACCTTCTTCGAAGGCGTCGGCACCGGCTTTGCGAGCGGCGTGTGGGAAGAGGTGCCGCAGGATCATCCTGAGTTCCGCGATCACTACAAGCGCCACCTCGCCAAGATGGCGAAGGCGCGCAAGGCGGAGGAGATGGTCTGATGCTGGTGCTCGATCACGATCGCGCAGGCGGATACTGGGGCGCCGTGTATGTCTTCACGGCCATCAAGGGGTTGCAGGTCGTCATTGACGGACCGGTGGGGTGCGAAAACCTGCCGGTCACCTCGGTGCTGCACTACACCGACGGCCTGCCGCCGCACGAACTTCCCATTGTCGTCACGGGCCTGGGCGAAGAAGAGCTCGGCCGCAACGGCACCGAAGGCGCGATGCGCCGCGCGCATAAGACGCTCGACCCCGAACTGCCCGCCGTGGTCGTCACGGGGAGCATCGCTGAGATGATCGGCGGCGGCGTCACGCCGGAAGGCACGAATATCCAGCGCTTCCTGCCACGCACGATCGACGAAGACCAGTGGCAGGCGGCGGAGCGGGCGCTGTACTGGCTGTGGACGGAGTACGGCCTCAAGAAGGGCGTGGCGCCCAAGCGCCGCGAACGGAAGGAAGGCGACAAGCCGCGCGTGAACATCGTGGGCACGATTTACGGCACCTTCAATTCGGCCAGCGATCTGGCGGAGATCCGTCGGCTGGTAGAAGGGATCGGCGCCGACGTGAACATGGTGTTCCCCATGGGCAGCCACCTGGAAGAGGTGCCGCGACTGGTGGATGCCGACGTGAACGTCTGCATGTATCGCGAATTCGGCCGCATGCTGTGCGAAGCGCTCGACCG
>NZ_JBILKJ010000138.1:0-7283 GCF_044376735.1 Gemmatimonas sp. | reverse complement strand
ATCGGGGCGGGTCGACTATCGGTCGAGTATAGGGCGAGATCACCGACCGCGTAAGCACCGACTGGCGGGCGGCGGCGTGCCCACTGACGTGTTCGTGCGACTCGAGGGCCGTGGGAACGGCGGTGACGGTGGGGGGGCGATGCCGGCGGGACCAATGAGCCGCGCCGGCGGGACGGCCGCCCACGCCGACGGTCCCCGCGTGGTGGCGGAGCGTCGGGGCCGTCCTCAGATGACCGGCGCAGCGTCGGCGGACGAGCGTGGGGTGCGCGCCGGGCCCCGGCTCGCGGGGGCCCGGGTCGATGGGGGGCTCCGTGGCCCGGCGTGCGCCGCACGGGAAGCGCGGGTCCGGAGGTGGGTGAGGATCTGGTCGATCACCGACGTCTGGGTGATGAAGGCGACGATGCGCATCGCGCCGTGGCAGGTGGGACACCTTAGCGGGTCGACCTCAAAGTGCCGGCCGATTATGGCGAAACGCGACGCGAGCTCACACTCGTCGGGCGCGCGCACTTTCGCGTGGCACACGATGCCGCACGCGTCTTTCACGTGCACGCGCACGGCGTGATCGCCGAAGCGCGAGGGACACAGTTTTCGGTTGCCAGCGACGAGCGCTCGTCATCCGTAGAAATCGTCGTTAATGAAGGGCGGGTGTCAGTTGCCAACGAACGGGACTCGCTGCACGGCGTGCTCTTGCAGGCCGGAGACCGCCTTGTGCAACGTGAAGGAGCGGCGTTGATCACGCGCGGTGTGCCGGCCGCGCAGCTCGTTGCCTGGACGACTGGTGCACGCCTTATCGATCGCGGCACCGTGCGCGACGTGATTCCACTGCTCGCTCGCTGGTATGGCCTCGATGTTCGCGTTGCCGACGACCGCGTGCTCGATCGTCGCCTCAGCGCCGAGTGGACCACGGCGACCGCGGCCACGGTGCTCGCCGAGATGGCGCAACTCCTCCAGGTGTCGGTGGTGCAACGGGGTGAGGTGATCACGCTGGTGCCGGTCATCGCGGGATCAGTACGTGAGTAGGCACACCAATGCCCGCCAGCACGTGTTCGCCATGATCGCGAGCACGACGTTCGTCTGTGCCGCGATCGCATTGTCCGCGCTGCGCGCGCCGCGGCTTGGCGCGCAGCAGTCACCGGCCATGCCCACGTACGGTCCACTGCCAACACTGATCGCGCCCACCTCGCCGTTGGCCCTAGTGGTGTCGCTGCCCAGCGGCCCGCTGTCGCTCGAACGGGCGCTGCGCGAACTCTCACGTGTTAGTGGCGTGCGTATCACCTTCGGTGAGGAAGTCCTCGCGGCATCGTCCGCGCCGACCGTGCGCAACGCGGCACGTGTTGTCGACCTACTGCAGGTACTCCTGCGCGGCAAGGCACTGATGGCTCTCGTGACCGCAGATCAACGCGCCGTGGTGATTGTGGGCGCTGGTCGCGTGACGGGGCGCGTCGTCGATCGTGCAACGGGCGACCCGGTCGCGGGCGCAACGCTTCGCAGCGCTTCCCTTGGCGCCGACGTACAGACCGCGCAAGAGACGAGCGGGTAACGATCTTCTCCGACCCTGCCGATCCGCAGCTGCAGGGGCGGCCGTGGGACTTCGAAGGCATGCCCCTCGGCCGTCAGGTCTGGATCGAGAACGGCGTGCTCAAGCAGCTCATCTACTCGCGCTTCTGGGGCAAGAAACAGGGCAAGACCCCAACCGGTGGCCCGAGCACATTCAAGATGGCCGGCGGCACGCAGAGCGTGGATGACCTGGTGAAGAGCACCACGCGCGGCATTCTCGTCACGCGCCTGTGGTACTTGCGCGAGGTGGACCCGCGCACGATTCTCTATACGGGACTCACCCGCGACGGCACGTTCCTGGTCGAGAACGGGAAGATCACCAAGAGCCTGCGCAACTTCCGATTCAACGAGTCGCCGCTGTTCATGCTGAATAACGTCGAGGGGATCGGCCGCACCGAACGAGTCGCCGGCACCGAAGGGGGCGGCGACGTGGTGATGCCGAGTCTCAAGGTGCGGGACTTCAACTTCACGTCGTTGTCGGAAGCGGTGTAAGTCGTCCTGCACCGTAGCCCCTTGGTGATCCTATGATTCTGTCTTCACTCGTTGTTGCTGCCTTCACAGTGGTTGCCATGCAGCCGCCGCTCCCTCCCGACTCGGTGGGGCCCGCACTCCAGCGATTGGCCGACAGCCTCGTACAGGCGCGTCCACGCCTACCGGGGATCGTCATCGCGGTGGAATCGAAGGCGATGGGGCGCGCCTGGAGTGTGGCTGCAGGTCTGTCCGATACGGCGCGCCGGGTGCCACTGGTACCGCAGCAGCCGATGCGTATCGCGAGCAATACCAAGACGTACGTGGCGGCTGCCGTGCTTCGACTGGTGGAGCAGGGGCGGCTGTCGCTCAAGGATCCCCTGTCCACGCATCTCCCGTCGTCACTCGATTCGCTGCTGCGAACGGATGGCTATCGCACCGACTCGATCACCATCGAACAGGTGCTGAGTCATCGAGCGGGATTCAATGAACACCCGGCGGTCCCGAGCTACGTGGCACGGCTGCGGACGGCACCCGCGTATCGCTGGACGCGGGAGGAGCAGCTCCGCTGGCTCGTGGATAGTCTCGCCCCGGTCGGTCCCGCCGGCGCGCAATTCCGCTATTCGGACAGCGGCTACACTCTATTGGGGGCGATCATTGAACGCTACACCGGCCGGCCGCTGGGACCCGCCGTGCGTACGCTCGTGGGGTTCGAGCGGCTGGGGCTGGGTGGTACCTGGTGGGAGACGATGGAGCCGGCGCCGCGCGGAGTGGCCGACCGTGCGCATCAGTATCTGAACGGGCTCGATGCGTATGGCATCGATCCGTCGTTCGATCTCTATGGCGGAGGGGGCATCGTCGCACCCATGGCCGACGTGGCGCACTTCCTCACCGCGCTGATCGACGGGAAGGTCTTCGCTGAGCGCGCCACGCTTGAGACGATGCTCGCACCGCGCAGCACCGAAATGGCGGGGTACGGTCTCGGGATTTTCGGGGCCAACGCCGGCGGCCTCCGTGGACACGGGCATAGCGGCTTCTGGGGGACGACGGCGATGGTGTTTCCCGACGCGGGCGTCACCATCGCGATCGCAGTCACCGATCAGGGCGAACTCCGGCTCGCCAACGGCATCATATCGGCGGTGCTGCAGATGGTCGGAGTCCCACGCGTCGGGAAAATTTCTCCACGGCCAGTGCATGCGCCTCCGGCGGAAGGGCGCGGCGGTGGTGGTCCGAACAGCGTGCGATAGGTGGGCGTGCTGATCCCGATGTTCAAGCGAAAGACATCGGCGCGCAGCAGGTTGGAGGCGCGATCGTTGTCCCCATCCTTGTCCTTGAGCGTGGCGAAGTACACGCCACGCGGGAGCGCTCGGCCGGGGTTATAGAAGAACGACGTTTCACCCCAGGCATGTACCGATTGAATGTCGGCGAACGTGCTGGCGATGTACCGAGTGATAGCGGCGATATCCATGATGCCCGACCTCCTCAGATCGTCGCGTGGGATGGGGTATGCGGTCAGCGTGGGTGGCATGGGCTACGCCCGCGCATTTATTTGGAGCAGCGGTCATCGATGCAGGCGCTGTGAGCGACAAGACCCTTGGGGACAAAATCGAGAACGAGATCAGGAGAACCGGTGAGCGACTCGAAGATAGACATGCACCTGCCGGGAATCTTCTCTACCGTTCATCTGCGCACGTACTGGTGCGTTGCACGACGCGCTATCAGTCTGGTATCGGCGATCCTGCTCGTCGGATGCCGCGCAAATGACCTCGTGGTTGGCGGTGGTCAGTCCTCGTCTCTGCCTGCCCGCTTCGGCAACCGAATCAATCTCAATCAGATCCCGGATTACGGCAGTCAGTCGATTCCGGCATATATCCAGCGCAGAAACTCGGCGCTCGCCATCAGCAATGAGAAGGCCTTGCTCGGCAGGGTGCTGTTTTACGATACCCGCCTGTCGACGAACAACCGCGTATCGTGCGCCAGTTGCCATCAGCAGCAGTTCGCGTTCAGCGACACCAGTCCGGCCAGCCTAGGCGTCAATGGAAGAACCGCACGCCATTCCATGCGCCTGGTGAACGTCCGGTTTGCCGAAGAACGGCGATTCTTCTGGGATGAACGGGCCGCGACCCTCAGCGATCAGCTGCTGCAACCCGTCCAGGACCATGTCGAAATGGGGTTCAGCGGCACCGGCGGCAATCCCGGACTGACCGATCTGATGAGCGCACTGCAGCGTGAGGATTACTATCGCGAGCTCTTTCAGTTCGTGTACAAGGATCCCGCGGTGACCAGCGAGCGCGTGCGGGAGAGCCTTCTGCACTTCGTATCGTCCATCCAATCATTTGACAGCCGGTATGATGAAGGCCGCGCCATGGTCACGCGAGAGGTGGATCCCTTTCCCACCTTCTCCGCCTCCGAGAATCGCGGGAAGTCGCTGTTCGTCGATAATTCCATCTTTGCCCCGGGGGCTGTTCGTATCGGCGGCGGCCTCGGCTGTGGCATCTGCCATCGTCCTCCCGAATTCGACATTAGTCCGGCAAGCCTGAACAATGGGTTCATCGAAGCGATTGGCGGTGGCCAGGAGCTTCGCATTGTTCGTGCACCGACGCTGCGCGATCTGATGCGGCCGGACGGCTCGTTGAACGGGAAACTCATGCACACCGGATCATTAACGCTGCGTCAGGTGCTCGAGCATTACAATTCGCGAACGGCACTGAACGCCAATCTCGATCCCCGGCTGCGCCCGGAGGGGCGAGCGAAGGACCTCCGGATGAACGCCCAGGAGTTCGATGACATGATGGCGTTCATGCGCACCTTATCGGGAGCGCGCCTGTATTCCGATCCGAAATGGAGTGATCCGTTCATTCGGTGACACCTCGCTTCGTGTTTCCCGCAGTCATGTGGTCTTCCGACGTGACAGGAAGCGCGCCCGCCACCAGGAGCGCTAACCGCTACTCCGAGCCAGCCCCACGCCGGGTGTGCAATTTCAATCAGCATTGACACATAGTTAGGCCAAAATTGCCAACCGCTTGCCGCAGCGAAGCGTAGTCAAGTGGGTTGGCTGGAGTGCCTTGTTACGCATTACTGCACCTTGCCAAAAACGGCTCAACCTCCGCGAGAAATAACTCTGGAACCTCGGCAAATGAAGCATGACCACAGGGTAAGGCGACGAACTGCGCAGAGAGAATGCACCGAGCGGCGACCTTGCCGTCCTTGTTGGCTGGTATAGCCGGGTCGCGCTGGCCGAACAACAACAAGGTAGGCGCCTTGATGCTGTGCGCGGTTTGCCGTAAGTCGCTTTCGGGACGGGCAAAGCTACGCCACATGGCCCGATTGAGGACGACACGCTCTGTTGTGGCCTGCACGGTAGAAGCACGACGCAACATGGCTTCTGTTGTTGAGGTGCGCTGCTTGAGATACATGCTGGCAAAACGATGCGGCGCAATGGAAAAACTGCTTCCCTGAACTTTGCAGAAAGTGCGACTAAGAAAGTTGTGCGGAGTGAAGCCGCCAGGTGCGACCAACACCAAGGCGCGCACGAGCTCAGGTGACTCGATGGCTAGACGCGCAGCCGCATTGCCTCCAATGGAGTTGCCGATAAAGAAAGCCGGTGGCAAGTCCAACGCCGCCAAGAACTCGCGCAAGATTTTGTAGTAAAGTAGAACGCTGGCGGATCCGGGCTGTGGCGGCATTGTGGATTGCCCGTAACCCGGCCAATCGAGGGCCAGCACTCGATAGCTCTTGGAGAGTGCGGGAATAACTGCCTCGAAATCTTGGCTGTCGCCCGGATTGGCATGAAGCAAAACAAGCGGTACGCCGTGGCCACACTCCGAGTAATGAACTGAGCCACTTGATAAATCAGCTGACGGCATAGATGCTCCGTGTTGCAATGCTGAACGTGTGCTTCTTCTGCAGACATTCCATAGAATGCGGCCGCTACAATAGCGTCGCTGTCAGTAGCAAGCTGCGTTATACGGCGCCCTCGCCTCGCAGGCGACTCCACGCGTCGCGTGGCGACAAAATCGGGAGCGGCGCACGGTTGGCGAGGACGAGCAGATCCTGGTCGCGCTGCAGCTGCTCAATCACGTCGACCTGCGCCGCCGTGGCCTTGAAGCGTTCGGTCAGCACGCGCCGGAATTGGCGCGTTCAATCAACGATTGGAGACTGCTTCCAGCCCCTTGATGACCTGATTGAAGCCGAACTTCATCGCCGTGAGGATCGCGATGAGGACGATAAGGATTGCAACGAGTAAGCCAATTTCGATCACGGGCATGTCCTCAGATAGGAGTGGAGTGGTAATGCAAGGATCTCACTGGCCGCGCTCGGCACGCGCGGCGGATCTTCAATGTCGTGGTGCGCTCTGGCAATGCGTAGAAATGTTGTCGTGCGTCTAATGCCTTGCGTTCTGCTGCAGCGCATCTAATAAAACTGCGCGCGCAGCGCGCTGCCAGCAGCAACGGTTCGTTAGACATCAGCGGCGAGCACAGGCACGAACGGCGGTCGCAAGGGCGAGGGCTTGCGCCGTATCCGACGGCAGCAGGCCACCTCGCCGATCCTCGCTCAGTCGCGCTGGCACGCCGGTGGTTGTCGCGGTTCTCGACCCCATGACCACGCGCCCGGCGGCGTCAAAGAACACGGTCACCGTCTCCATCTCGCGCCGCCGTACGCCCGTTGAGTCACTCATCAAGGCGATGAGCATCTTCGCGTGTCCGTCGGCGGTGAGGGCCAGAGAGACGGTGCGGCTGAGGGCGGCATCGCTCGCCATCACGCCTGATGCCACTCCCTGCCGCCGCAAGCCCTCGTCGATCGGCAGTGGGCGACACGTCGCCATGGCCGTTCTCATTGGAGCAAGGAGCGGCAACCGGCCAATGCGCGCGTCTTGGGCGCTGGCGGATGCCGTGGCCACGGCAACCGCGATGAGAAGAGCTACGGTCGTTCCGGTGAGCATTGAGCCAGCAGAATTGAGCTTCATCGAGTCTGGGTGCGAAGTATGAAGGCATGTCGAACGCCCGTTCAGCCGCGCGGAGACGCGCTGGAATTGGCGCGTTCAATCAACGAAAGGAATGCAGATCCCAGCCTTGGTCGTACGACGGGATAGGAATTTCAATCGGGGCGGGTCGGCTATCCGTCGAGTATCCGACGCGATCACCGCCCGCGCGCGCACCGATCGACGGGCGGCGGCGTGCCCTCCGCCTCGCGCGCGCGCCTCGAGGGCCGTGGGAACGGCGGGCACCGTGGGGGGGATGCCGGCGGGGACCAATCTG
>NZ_JBILKJ010000038.1:0-25110 GCF_044376735.1 Gemmatimonas sp. | reverse complement strand
TTGATCGCACTGACGATCCCCCTCTATCTGCTGTACGAGGTGTCGATCACGGTGTCGAAGTTCATCAGTCATCGCCGCGAGCGGCGGATCGCTGCCGGGGACGAGTGAGTCGCTCGGTGCCCGCACGCGCGGTCAGTGTTCACAACCGATGGTGCTCGGTCGTGAGAGTGATGCTGGGTATGGTGCTCGGTTCGCTTATGGTGGCGGCGCCACTGACCGCGCAGCGGCCCGTTCCCGCTCGTTCCGGGGCTGGCGCCAAGCCGGTACCGGGCAAGACTCCGGCGAAGGATAGTCTGGCGCAACTGAGCAAGGATCGTGAGGTGTTCAATTGGACGCCGCCCGACTCGCTCATGCGCGCGCTCCTCGATCGCGAGGGGTACCGAAGAGTCCAGTATCAGGGCGACACCGTTTTCTTCGATGCCCGCGCGCGCGCGTTGGTCCTCAAGGGAAAGCCGTCGGCCGTGCAGCGCGATGAGACCATGATCATCGGTGACTCGATCGTCTACAGCGACTCAACCAAGCGCGTTCTCGCGATGGGTGACACCGTGTTGTTGCGCGATCCGCAGCAACCGGACGCCGATGACTTCATTGCGAGAGGTCGAATCGAGTACGACCTGCAATCGAAGCAGGGGGTGACCGGCGCCTTCTCAACGTCGGTGACGTCGGGGCAGCGGCTGTACCTCAGTGCCGAGCGCGGCACGATTATCTCCGATTCCCTGGTCAGTGGGCGGCATATCGTGTTCGCCAAGAACGGGTCGTTCACGTATTGCGATCATGCCGAAGCACATTTCCACTTTACTTCGAAGGACATGAAGTTCGTGTCCGAGAACGTGATGGTGGCCCGGCCTGGCGTGCTGTACATCGGCGAGGTGCCGGTGTTCTGGATTCCGTTTTTCTTCCAAGACGTGCGTAGTGGCCGCCGCAGCGGCATGCTGACGCCGAACTTCGGTATCGCGGAGCTGTTCAGGAACAGCCCGTCTTATCGCCGCAGCGTCACGAACATCGGCTATTTCCTCGCGATCAGCGATTACATGAACGCCGAGGCGTCGTTCGATTGGCGATCCGGTGCGCGAAGCACCGACCAGGACCCGGGCTTCGTGCGTGGGAACGTCGAGTTACGCTACAAGTGGCTCGACCGGTTCATCAGTGGTGAGACTGCCGTGTCGTATCTGGCGCAGCGGAACGGTACGACCAACACCTCGATCACCTGGAATCACAATCAGGACTTCTCCCGTCAGACGCGCCTGACGGCTCGTCTGAATTGGGTCCAAAACACGCAGATCCAGCGGCAGACAACGGTAAACCCCACGGCTGCCAATGCGACGATCCGTTCGCAGCTGAACTATCAGACGAAGATCGGACCCGCACAGATCAACGTGGGCGGGAGCCGTGTGCAGTATCCCGGGCGTACTCAGGTCGACATGGACTTCCCGTCGCTGAACGTGACGGCTGGTACGCTCGCCGGCGGCCCATTCTCGTGGACGCCGTCCCTTCGACTTGCGGTCAGCGGACAGAGCAATATCGATCAGGGACTGCAGTTCCCGTACGTGTACAATATCCGCCCAGGCGGTGGCATCGACAGTTCGCGCTTCAGCGCGAGCCGGCGCAACATGCAGTTCGGGTTCGAAACGCCGATCAAGATTGGCGATTGGCAGTGGAACAACTCGTTCACGCTCAGTGATCAGTACCGCAATTTTCCGGAGCAGCGCGAGATCATCGGCGTGCGTGACACGTCGATCCGTTCCACGCGGATCTTCGCCAGGACCTACGAGTCGAACTTCGACTGGGTGACGTCGTTCGGCCTGCCGCGATTCTTCCAGGGCACCTGGAACCTGTCACCGTCCATCTCGGTCAACAACGTCGATGGCGCATCCGGATTATTCGTGCGCACAGAGCGAAGCGGTGGGAAGTGGGTGCAACAGTCGAAGCGGCTGAGCTATGCCTTGTCGTCGTCGCCGACGCTCTACGCGATGCTACCGGGGATCGGCTCGGTCGCCAAGTTCCGTCATTCGATCACACCGGGGCTCAGCTACAGCTACTCGCCGAACGCCAGCGTGAGCGACGAGTATTTGCAGGCCCTTGGACGGACACGCGTGGGATACCTCTCAGCGCTCGCGCAGAACCGTGTGTCGCTGAATCTCGCGACCAACCTCGAGGCGAAGCTCAAGGCGAATGCCGACTCGACGCCGGAGTCCGGCAAGAAGATCAAGCTGTTGGCTCTGAACTTCTCCTCGCTGACGTACGACTTCATCCGAGCCGATTCGACCGGCAACGGGTTCACCGACAAGATGTTTACGATCTCAGGGCGGACGGATCTACTGCCCGGACTCGACTTCCGCACGTCGTACGATCTCTTCCAAGGGGATCCGGCGTCGGATACCGCCACGTTCAGTCCGTACCGCACCGATTTCGGCGTCACCTTTTCGCTCAACGCCAAGTCAGGACTCGTGGCGCTGTTCGGTCGCCTCCTCGGCATGTCGACCGCGCTCGAGGCGATCGACAGCACCAACGCACCTCGCAACGTCGCTGACCAGAACGTGGCGCAGCAGAGCCGCCAGATGAACGCGGCCGGTGGTGGAAATATGCGCGGCATGCAGGCGTCGCTGCCGACTGGTGGCGGTTGGAACCTGAACCTGCAGTACAATGCGGCGCGTCAGCGGCCGCCGCGTGGCGGTACGCAGATCGTGAATGATCCATCAACGTTCTGCGAGCCACAGCGTGCGCTGGGCCTATTTGTCTACGATCAGTGTCTGATCAACGCGCAAAGTGCGCAGGCGACCGGGCTCACGTCGGGACAGAGTGCGATCGGCGCCCCGGTATTCATCCAGCCGGCCACGCAGAACGTGTCGGCAACGATGTCGTTCAATATCACCGAGAACTGGTCTGCGCAGTGGAGCACGCAGTACGACGTGGAGCGGGCCCGCTTCGCCAGCCAGCAGGTCGGTTTGCAGCGACAGTTGCATGACTGGAATGCCGTCTTTTCCTTCTCGCAGACGCCGAGCGGCAGTTTTGCCTTCAACTTTTTCATCGCGCTGAAGGCACAGCCGGAGCTGAAGTTCAATTATGACAGACAGACGTACCGGTCGTTGTCCAGTGGGTACTGATCCGTCGGCGCCGCCGGCGCAGCGACAGCACTCGATGCTGCTGCTGGACGGAGGTTCGCTACAGATTGCCGACGTGATGGCCGTGGCGGACGGCACGCTCGTCGTCGGCCTAGCCCCTGAGGCGCGGGCGCGGATGCAGGTCACTCGCGACGTCGTCGATCGTGCCGTGGCACTCGCGGAGCCGGTGTACGGGATCAATACCGGTTTTGGAAAGCTGTCCGAGGTCACGATTGCCGGCGACCAGCTCGTCGCGCTCCAGCGGAACCTCGTGCGCAGCCATGCGGCCGGCGTTGGCGATGCGCTGCCGGAGCGCGAAGTCCGTGCCATGATGCTGCTGCGCGCCAACGTACTCGCTACGGCCTACGCGGGCGCTCGTCCCCTCGTCGTGGAATCCTTGCTGGCGATGCTCAATGCGGGCGTCTGGCCAGTCGTGCCGGAGCAGGGGAGTGTTGGCGCGAGCGGTGATCTCGCGCCGCTCGCGCATCTGGCGCTCGCGCTCATTGGCGAAGGGACGGCCCGCTTTCGGGGACGTGAAGGCCCCTCGCACGCGTTGCTCGCCGCGGCTGGGCTCTCAGTCGTGACGCTCGAAGCGAAGGAAGGCCTCGCCCTTATCAATGGCACCCAGGCGCATACCGCCGTCGCGTCGCTGGCATGCGGCGAGCTCACTCGGCTCTGGCATGTGGCGCATGTCGCAACGGCAATGAGTTTAGAAGCGTTGCTTGGTACCCCGGATGCGTTCGATGCGCGCATCCAGGACGCGCGCGGTCAGCCGGGGCAGAGGGAGTCGGCCGCGATGATGCGCAGGCTGCTCGAAGGTAGCGAGATTCGCGAGTCGCACCGCTTCGGGGATCCGCGCGTGCAAGACGCGTATGCGTTGCGGTGTGTGCCGCAGGTCCATGGCCCAGCGCTCGACGCTCTACGATTTGCCCGCGGGGTGATATCGCGTGAACTCAACGCCGCTACCGACAACCCGTTGGTCCTCGCCACCGGTGAGTTGCTCAGCGGCGGTAACTTTCACGGGCAAGCCGTGGCGATGGCGAGCGATCTGCTAGCAATCATCTGTGCGAATCTTGCCGTTATCAGCGAGCGGCGTACCGACCGCTTGGTCCACCCTGACTTCAATCAGGGACTTCCGCCTTTTTTGGCCGGCTCTCCGGGGCTCGAGTCGGGGCAGATGATGGCGCAAGTCACGGCCGCTGCCTTGGCGAGCGAGTGCAAGGGCTTGGCACATCCGGCCAGTGTCGACTCGATTCCAACCGACGGCAACAAGGAGGACGTGGTCCCGATGGCCATGGGCGCCGCGACCAAGTTGCGCCGCTCCGTGCGGAACCTCCGGCACGTCCTCGCAATCGAGCTTATCGCGGCGGCCGAAGCGCTTGAGTATCGCCGTCCGCTGCGCAGCAGCGCGGCGGTGGAGCGCGCGCACGCGATTGTCCGCCGGCACGTCGCCCGATCTACGGGCGACCGGTCTCCAGCGCCCGATATCACGCGGCTCGGCGACGCCGTCGCGTGCGGCGAATTCGACGCAATCACCGAGGAATTCGTCGTATGAACGACACCGTGAGCAGCGCTCCGCAGAGCGCGGCGCCCACCGCGCCCGGCGGTGGCCCGCGTGAAGTGCGCGCTCCCCGCGGTCGAGCGATGCAGTGCCGCGGGTGGGAGCAGGAGGCGGCGCTTCGAATGCTGATGAACAATCTGGACCCCGACGTCGCCGAGCGTCCCGACGACCTCGTTGTGTACGGTGGGACGGGCCGTGCCGCGCGCTCGTGGGAGGCCTTCGACGCCATCGTACGCACGCTGCGGACGCTCGCCGACGACGAGACGCTGCTGGTGCAGAGCGGCAAGCCAGTCGGGGTTTTTCGCACGCACGTGGATGCCCCCCGCGTATTGATCGCCAACGGGAACTTGGTGGGCCGTTGGGCCAGTTGGGATGAGTTTCGGCGGCTCGAGCGGGCGGGGCTGACGATGTACGGACAGATGACGGCTGGTTCGTGGATCTACATCGGGTCCCAAGGCATCGTGCAGGGTACGTACGAGACGTTCGGCGCGGTCGCCACCCGGCACTTTGGCGGTACCCTCGAGGGGCGGCTGGTAGTCACGGCGGGCTTGGGCGGTATGGGCGGCGCGCAGCCGCTGGCGGCGGCGATGCACGGTGCGGCGATCCTCGGTGTAGATGTCGATGCGTCGCGCATCGAGAAGCGCATCGAGACGCGCTACTGCGACCGGATGACGGCGTCCCTGGACGAGGCGCTCGCGTGGCTCGCCGAAGCCCGGGCGGAACGCCGTGGACTGTCCGTGGGATTGGTGGGCAACGCCGCCGAGGTGCTACCCGAGCTCGTCCGACGCGGGGTGATCCCTGACGTGGTGACCGACCAGACCAGCGCGCACGATATGCTGGTCGGCTACGTCCCAGCCGGCCTCTCGCTACCCGAGGCGGCCGTGTTGCGTGCGACCGATCCCGCGGGGTACATGGCGCGGTCTACGGCGTCGGTCGTAGCGCACGTGCGCGCCATGCGCGCAATGCAAGACCGTGGTGCGATCGCGTTCGACTACGGCAACAACATTCGGACGGTCGCGTTCGATGCTGGTCTCGACGATGCATTCCGGATTCCCGGCTTCGTACCGGAGTATGTCCGGCCCCTCTTCTGCGAAGGCAAGGGCCCGTTCCGTTGGGTGGCGCTGTCCGGTGATCCGGCCGACATCGCGCGTACGGACGAGTTGGTGCTCGAACTCTTCCCGCATGATGCGCAGCTGCGTCGCTGGATCGAACTTGCGCGTGAGCGCATTGCGTTCCAGGGCTTGCCAGCGCGCATCTGTTGGCTTGGCCAGGGCGACCGTGCGCGGTTTGCGCTCGCGCTCAACGATCTCGTGATGCGCGGTGAGGTGTCTGCGCCGATCGTCATCGGCCGCGATCATCTCGACACCGGCAGTGTCGCCTCGCCCTTTCGCGAGACGGAAGCGATGCGGGACGGGAGCGACGCGATCGCGGATTGGGCGATTCTCAATGCTATGCTCAACGTGGCCAGTGGCGCCTCGTGGGTGTCGTTTCATCATGGCGGAGGCGTCGGGATCGGCAATTCGTTGCACGCCGGTCAGGTGATCGTGGCCGACGGGAGTGAGCGCATGCATCGTCGGCTCGAGCGCGTGCTCACTAACGATCCCGGCATCGGAGTCGCCCGGCATGCGGATGCGGGCTACGACGTTGCGATCGCCACTGCTGCGCGCGAAGCGATTCGTCTGCCGATGCAGGAAGGCTGATGCTGTCGAGCCGATATCGTCCGTGGCACGTACCGATCTTCCTCGGGAAGTACGCGTGGCTTCGAGCGCGGAATCGCCCGGTGCTGCTCAATTTCGAAGTCACCATGCGCTGCAACGCGAAGTGTGGCTTCTGTGACTATTGGAAGACGCCAGCCGAGGCGAAGCAGGGGGAGATCAGCGACTTTGCCGAGATCGCTCGTCGCTTCTCGCCGATGCTGGTCACCTTCACCGGCGGTGAGCCGACGCTGCGCAAGGACCTCGAGGAGATCGTAGCATCGGTGCGGAGGGCGGTGCGTTATACGTACGTGCAGATGATCACGCACGGCGCGATGCTTTCACTCGACCGCGCGAAGTCGCTGTGGGATGCTGGCGTCGACCAGTTCAACATCTCGCTGGACTACCTCGATAACCGACACGACGCAGCTCGTGGCATCCCGGGGTTGTCGGCCAAGATTCTCGACCTGGTGCCGGGCATGAAGGCAGCGGGTATCGGAAGCATACGCTTCAACACCGTGATCAAGAACGACAATCTTGACCAGATCATGCCGATCGTGGAGCGAGCGGCCACCCTGGGCGGCGGCGTGAACTTCTCGCTGTATACCGACTTCAAGAACGGCAACGGCGACTACCTGCTTGGCGAAACGCAGCAGCTCGAGCTCGAGAAAGTCGTTCGGCAACTGCTCGCCTACAAACGGGGTACACGCGGAGTGATCACCAACTCCGATTACTATCTCGAGCAGATTCCACGGTATGTCCGCGGCGAGATGACGGAACCCTGTCGGAGCGGATCAACGACCATACATATCGATCCGCAAGGTATGGTGCGCCGCTGTCCCGACTTCAAGCCCGATGGCCCGTGGCAAGCCTACAAGGGTTACGAGCCCATCAACTGCAATGCCTGCTTCTACGCCTGTCGCGGTGAGGCACAGGCACCGCTGCGCCTCATGTCGCGCGTACGCGACGTGATGGCATGAACCATCCCCACCCGATGCGCGAGGACGATGTCACGCTGTTCGTGAATGCGAGGCAAACCGTGACGTGCGCCGGGCCGGCGCGCGCGCGGCGTGGCGCCGAAATGGGGGATGCGGACGTTCGATCCGGTGTGGGCGTGGCGGTGCAGGGCGATCGGATCGTTGCCGTCGCCGCCGACGAAGCGTTACGGCGCAGATTCCCGAATGCCACCGAGATCGACTGTGGTCAAGGCGTGCTCGCGCCCGGGTTCGTCGACTCGCACACGCACACGGTGTTCGGGCGTGCGCGCTACGAAGAGCATGAACTCCGAGCGACCGGTGTGCCGTATCTCGAGATCGCGCGGCGTGGTGGTGGAATCCATGCCTCAGTGCGGGATCTTCGTGCCCGAAGCGACGACGACCTGTTCGCGCGCGCGGTACCTCGGTTGCAGGCGCTGGCCGCGGGCGGCGTCACGACGGTGGAAATCAAGTCCGGGTACGGACTCACCGTGCAAGATGAGTTGCGCACGCTACGGGTTATTGCCCGCCTCGCCTCGATCGGCCCGCTCAACGTCGTCGCGACGTGTCTCGGTGCGCACGAGGTGCCGCTCGAGTATCGCGACCGACCCGATGGTCGGGCGGCGTGGCTTGACTGTCTCTCGGATGAGCTGTACCCCGCGGTGGCCGTCGAGCAGTTGGCACGCTTCGCGGACGTTTTCTGCGAACCCGGGGTGTTCACTGTGCCTGAGACGCGACGACTGCTGGAGTCAGCTCGCCGCCACGGCATGGCGCTGAAGCTTCATGCCGACGAGCTGCACGATGGCGGGGCGGCGGTACTTGCCGCGGACATGGGGGCGACGAGCGCCGACCATCTGGCGGCCATCTCGCCCGAGGGGGTGGCCGCGCTGGCGGCATCGTCGACCGTCGCCACCCTGCTTCCGGCGACGATGCTGTTTCTGGGAACGGGGCGACAGGCGCCGGCCCGAGCGATGATCGAGTCGGGGTGCGCGATCGCCGTGGCCACGGATTTGAATCCCGGCACGTCGCCGCTGCAGTCGTTCCCATTGGTGCTGACCTTGGCGGTCAGCCAGCTTCGGCTGTCGGCGGCCGAGGCGTGGATCGCGGGTACCGTCAACGGGGCTGCGGCGCTGGGACTCGCCGGCGTGACCGGACAACTCCGCGAGGGATTTCGGGCCGACATCGCCGTGCATGCCACCGATGACTTTCGGGCGTTGCCTTACTGGTTCGGCGAGCGTCTGTGTCAGGTGGCGTGGGCCGGCGGGCGTGCTTGTCACACGTCCGCGTGAACCCTAGCTTCCCTAGTCTCTGTTCCGGCCCGCTCGCGCTCGTCCCGCGCGCCCGCCGAAGGGTCGTTGCACCAGCTACTTGGAGTCATTCTCGCGCTCATGTCTAACGCCGCGAAGCACCGGAAGAAAGCGGCTGAATTCGAGCAGCTGAGACAGATCGATCGCGCGATCGCCTCCTACGTCCGAGCCATCGAGGAGAGCGAGCAAGTCGGCGAAGACGTCGACGTCGCGCTGCTCAATAAGGTCGGCGACCTGGCCTTGCGGCAGGGGCGGGTGCCCGACGCCATCACGTATTACGAGCGCGCCGTCGAGCATTACGCGAACTCCGGCCTGTTCAACAACGCCATTGCGCTCTGCAACAAGATCCTGCGGAACGCGCCGGGTCGCGCGAACGTGTACTTCACGCTTGGACGGATTTGCGCCGGCAAGGGCCTCCGCGGTGACGCAACGCGCAATTTCCTGGAGTATGCGACGCGGATGCAGCAGGAAGGACGTGTCGACGAGGGGATGCGCGCGCTCGCCGAGGTGGCCGACCTGATGCCCGACCTCACTGAGGTCCGTCGTCTGGTGGACGAGCACGCCGACCGGGCGGGAATTGTACTGCCGCGACGGAGCACGCCGTCGATCGCGACGGTCGCGGTGAGCGACGAGGTCGCGCCATCGGGCTTTCGAGAGAAATCGCAGAACTTGGTCTTCCTCGAGGTGGACTACGGCGCGCCGAAATCGCGCGGGACGCCAGTGCGCTCCGTGGGCTCGGCGCAGACCCCGGTCGTGCCGGCGTCTGCCATCGAGGAACCGGTAGCCGATCGCGTGGTCACGTCGCCGTCCGAAGCGACGGCCGCGTCAGCACCGCCGTCGGCAGCACCGAGCGAGGCGGCCCCGGAACCCTCGGGTAGCCCGTCGCTCGACGAGTTCATGCTGTTCGATCCCGAGGAGGTTCGCGCTCAGGATGACGCAGCGGACCCCGTCATCGATCTCGAGGTGGCCGATGTGGCGATCGGGGAGGAGCTGGCCACTGAACGGCAACCAGCCTTCGAAGCGCCCCTCGGCGTGGCCGATGCCGCATCGGTTCCGTTCGAGTGGCTGACGGTCGACGAGGCGGAGTCGCTTCCAGACCCGTATCGCCAGTTCGGCGGGGCGATCGCCGACGATGATGCGCATACCGCTGAGGATCCAGGCGTCTCGGATGGCACTGGCGCCGAGACGCCGCTCAACTCGCCCGTTCTCGACTGGATCGAGATCGAGGAAGTGGAGAATCT
Source organism: Gemmatimonas sp. (assembly GCF_044376735.1). Lineage (GTDB taxonomy): Bacteria > Gemmatimonadota > Gemmatimonadetes > Gemmatimonadales > Gemmatimonadaceae > Gemmatimonas. The sequence continues at coordinate 15,232 of NZ_JBILKJ010000038.1, read as the reverse complement.
GGAACCTGAGGTTGTTGAGCCGGTTTCGAACACCGAGGCGCCCGAGAGCGACGCGATCGTCGCTGGGGCGCCGTTGGTCGCCGATGCCGAGCCCGTGTCGGCGCCGGAAGACGCCTCAGCGCTGATGGCCACGGAACGGACGCGCGTCGACGAGCAGCCGGTCGTCGTTTCGCGTCCGCCTTTCCGGCTCGATCCGCACGATTTCATCCTGCCGGGTGAACTCCCTCCGCTGATGCTAGACGATGCGCTCGTCGAGGCCGGCATCGCTGCCACCCTCGTTGAGCGAGATGCGGCCGTGCTGACCGATGCCGCGGCGGCGGTTGACGCGGACGACCAGGCAGAGGCGTTTGCTCGGGAGATTGAGGAGGACGTCGGTAGCGTCGACGCCGATGTCGAGACGGCGCGACCGGAGGGCGCGGCCGGGCTCGCCCCGCTGGACGCGGCGCCCACGGATCGCACGCGACCGGTCATGATTACGCCGTCGCTGCCGATCGCGGCCGTGGCCGCCGAGGCGAAGCTGGTGGCGACCTCGCGACGTGATGGCCTGCGGTCGGCCGTCGCCAAGCTGCCGCACGACTGGTTCCTGCGTCGTCGTCTCGCCGAGGCCTTGTTCGAGGCCGGCGAACGAGACGCTGGACTCGCTGAACTTGAGGCGGCGCAGCAGGGCCTCGTCGCGCAGGGTGACTTGCGTGCCGGTGCCGACATTGCCGATACGCTGGTTCAGGTCGCCCCAGAGCGCGTGGCGTTCCATCAGAAGCGCGTTGAGCTGTCGGTGCGTCTCCAGGATCAGGAGCGGCTCTGTGTCGCCTACCTCGACCTGGCCGATGCGCTGGTGCGGATCGGCGAGGAGAATCGTGCCCGCGCGGTCTTTTCCCGCGTGTTGGAGATTGATCCCTACGACGACCGGGCCCGGGCGGCACTCGGGACCGCTGCGCCGCCGCCGCCCCCGCAAAAGGGACGCGACGCTCACTTCGTTGACCTCGCCAACTGGCTCCGGGACGACGAAGCTCCGTTGTCGCCGCGGATCCGGATGCGGGAGCCCGTAATGAGCGGTGATGAACAGGCCGATTTCGATGCGCTGCTCAGGCACTTTAAGGAGGGGGTCGCGCGTTCGCTGGGTGAGGACGACTACGAGAGCCATTACGACCTCGGCGTTGCCTACAAGGAAATGGGTCTTCTCGACGACGCCATCGAGGAGTTCCAGAAGGCGTTGCGAAGCCGGTCCCATCGGCTTCCCGCCTACGAGGCCTTAGGGCAGTGTTTCGTGGAGCAGGGTCGGCATCAGGTGGCAGCGACCGTGCTGTCCCGGGCGCTTTTCGAGCCCGGGTTGAGTGACGAACAGCGCGTCGGGGTCCTTTATCTTCTCGCATATTCGTGCGAGGCCCTGCAGCGTTGGGACGAGGCTCGTAGCTATTATCAGCGCGTATATGCGACAGATCCCCATTTCCGTGACGCTGCCGCCAGACTGGCAGCGCTCGACCAGGTAGCTCGATGACGCTTTCCACGCGGAGGCGGACACCGACGGCGTTAGCGGCGGCCCTGCTCGACATTCAGGCGCCGGTGCAGGACGACCTGTCCAAGGTGTCGCAGGAGTTGTGGCGCATCGTTTCGGCGGATGTTCCGCTCGTCAACGAAGTGCAGGAGCATCTGATGGGGATGAAGGGGAAACTCTTCCGACCCACGTTGCTGTTGCTGTCCAGCAGTGTGGAACGCGAGCCGCCCGCTCGTGCGATCACGTTTGCCGCGATCATTGAACTCATCCACCTCGCCACGCTCGTTCACGACGACGCCGTGGATCACTCGGTGCTCCGGCGTGGACTGCCAACGGTGAATTCGTTGTTCAGTCACCAAGTCTCGGTGATCATGGGCGATTACCTCTATTTGCGGGCGCTTCGCGAACTCGTGACGCTCGGCGATCTCGAGGCGATGAAAGCGGTGACGTTCGCGTCGAACGAGATGACCCTGGGGGAGATTCGGCAGCTCGCGGCGTACGACGCGCTGGCCTTCAGCGAGCGGGATTACGAGACGCTGATCCGCGCGAAAACCGGTTCGCTTTTCAAGGCCTCCTGTGAAGTCGGCGCGCTCTGTGGTGCCCCCGCCCATCGGGCGTCGCTCGCGCGATTCGGGGAGCGGTTGGGCATGGCCTTTCAGGTCGCAGATGATCTGCTGGACTATACCGAAGGGCAGGAGATGACCGGAAAGCCAAGCGGTCTCGACCTGAAGGAGCACAAAGTCACGCTCCCGCTGATCGCCGCGTTGCGCGAGATGCCCTCGTCCGCGCGGACTCGGGTGGAGGCGTTGTTTGCGGCACCCGAGCCTGACGACGATGCGATCGCTGAGGTGATCGCGATCGTTCGCGACCATGGCGGTTTGGACTATGCCCGCCGTCGAGCGGACGAGTTCTCTCGCGAGGCGGAGGATGCGCTGGCGGAGCTGCCCGATGGCGCGGCGCGGTCAGCATTGACGGACGCCATCGCGTACGTTGTGGAGCGGCGCTGGTAATGGGCCGCGGACCATCCAAGCACCGTCCGGTGTTTCACATTCTGGTACTCGCCTCCGGATTTGTGGCCGGTGGCTTGTTGACGCAGGTGGCTCGTCGGTTTCTGCCGGCTGGCGCTGTGAAGGAGTTCCTGACGACCGGGGTGACGCCTGCGATCGGCCCGCTTCCGATCGACCTGATTATATTGAAGTTCGCTGTTGGACCTGTCGCCCTGGACGTCTCACTCTTGAGCCTCCTGGGAGTATTGATCGCTTACCTGATCGCGCGGTCCCTCTTCTAGGAGATTCCTATGGGTTTACAGAATTTCGGCTTCATGGAGATCATGATCATTCTCGTGATTGTGCTACTCCTGTTCGGAGCGAAGCGCATTCCAGAGATCGCGGGCTCGTTCGGAAAGGGCATCAACGAGTTCAAGCGCAATCTCAGTGATGCGCAACGTCAGATCACCGATCCGGCTCCTCGCAACGATCGTGTGGGCGGCGGCGCCGCGGAACAGACGACGGCCGACGAAGAGCGCCCGGAACCGAAGCGTTTGCTCAACTGAACGCGCTGTTCGTCGACACAAAGAAGCCCCCGCGATGCCAGGCATCGCGGGGGCTTTCTCGTGCCTTGTGCGGCCGACTAGACGCCTGACTGACGACGCAGGGCCGACATGACGGTTGGGCGCTTGTCGACGACGGTTACGCTTTCCCGAAGGTTGGTCAGAAACTCGTCGACCCGCTGCTGGCGCATCGACTGCACGAGCTGTTGACGCTGCGTGGCCTTGTCGGTTTCGAACGCCGGACGGCTGGCATCGGTGCGGCTGTCGACGCGAAGCACGACCATGCCATCAACTGCCTTGAACGGCCCGCCCACTTGACCGACCGGGACGGTGAAGGACCCGCCGATTGCCGGTTCGAACTGCCCCAGCCCCTGCACGGCATCGACGCGGGCGAACGCGGGAGACTTCTCGACCTGCAGGTTGCGCTGGGCCGCTGCCGCTTCGAGCGTCGAGGTGCGCGCGGCGGCCGCGAGCTGCGCGGCGATCGGACGCAACTTCTCGATGCGCTTCTCCTTGGCGAGGCGTCGGCGAATGTCCTCCTTCACTTCCGACAACGGCTGCTGGCCACCAGACGCGATCGAGTCGACCCGGGCGAGGTAGTACGCCTCGGGAGAATCGAACAGATCGCTCGTCTCGCCAGCCCGAACGCCCGAGAACGCCCATGCGCTCACGCTGGGCACGTAGCGACCCGCGTACGACAGCGGTTCCTTCTCGAACACCACGACCGAGGCCGGTGACAGGCCGAGCGCCTTCGCGGCCGCGTCGAACGCCTTCGGATCTTCCTGACTGCCCGCCTTGCTGGCCAGCGAGTCGGCACGACGATCGGTACGCGTCGCGGTAGAGTCACTCTGGCCGATCGACACGAGAATGTGGCGAACGTCGAGGGTGTCACCAGACTTCGAGTCCACGCGGATGAGGTGCCAGCCAAACGGCGTGAGCACCGGCTGGGACAGCTCGCCCGGCTTCAGGGCGTACATCGCTGTCTCAAAGTTCGGTGTAAAGCGGCCGCGTCCACCCTTGCCCAGCGAACCACCCGTCGCGCCGGAGGCGCTATCGGTGGATTCCCTCTTGGCAACGTCTTCGAACTTCGCGCCAGCGACGATCTCGGCACGCAGCTTCTCGATGCGCGACTTGGCGTCCGCCGAGTCGGCCGCCGTAACAGTGCGTGGGACCGTCAGCAGGGAAACGACGGCACGGCCGGGGCGCGTAAAGCGCTTCTTGTTCCGATCGAAGAACTGCGAGATCTCGGCGTCCGAGACAGTGACGGCCGTGTCGGTGAGGGCACTCTGGCCCACCAGCACATAACTGACCTGCGCGCTGTCGTGGCGATCACGGTAGATCTGCCAAAGCCGTTCGTCGGACACGTAGGCGTCGGACGCGATCTGGTCGAACAGCTTCTGCTTCGGGATCTCGTTCCGATAGTAGGCCTCGAGACCGGCCAGCATGCCTGACTGCCGAGCCATCGGGCTGGCGAGCAAACGCTGATACTTCGAGAGGTCGAAACGGCCGTCGGTTTGCAGATCGGGCGACTGCATGGCCTGCGGCGGGGGAGCGAGTCGTGCCGCTTCGAGGATTTCGTCGTCAGTAACCGTGATGCCGCGACGCTTGTATTCCTGCTGGAGCAGCAGCTCCGTGACCAGTTCGTCGTACGCACGGTCTTCGAGCGTCTTTCGCTCGTCGAGCGTGAGTCCCCGGCCGAGCTGCTGCTGCTGCTGCTGCTCGAGGGAATTCACGGCATTCTGCCAGGAAGTCAGCAGGATCTCTTCGCCGTTCACCGTCGCAATGGCGGTGGAGGTCGTCACGGGCGAGCGGCCTGCGAGACCCGAGGTCTCATACAAGAGGAAACTGCCGACGAAAGCCACGATCAGCACGATCCAAATGTATTTCGCGGCGCTCCGCATCGATTGCAGCACGGGGCGAGACTCCTTGGGGCGGAAAAGCTGGATAAACAGAAAGGCACACGCACCCCCATGGGAGCAGCGCATGCCGAAGAGACCGTTAAGCTAGCCGCCGCGAGTCGCGAATAGCAAGACGAGCGGAGACGAAGCATCACTTCATCGCGAATGGCTTCCCGGAACGGCGACAAGTAATAAGTTGTGGAGGGGCCCGTCACCCTGACGGAACGGGTCCCGCGCAACGGGCCGGGAAACATCACTACGAGGGCGCTGGACGGATGACCACTGCTGCCCGGATCGACGAGCTCCGGAAAAAATTCGAGGAGAACCCGCGACGGTATTTCGCCCCATTGGCGAACGAGCTGCGGAAGGCCGGAAACCTGTCGGAGGCCATCGCCCTCTGTCGGGAATTCCTGCCGAAGCAGCCTGAGCACATGAGCGGGTTCATCGTGTTTGGCCAAGCATTGTACGAATCAGGCGACCTGCCTGAGGCTCGTGCGGTGTTCGGGCAGGCACTTTCCCTCGATCCGGAGAATCTGAAGGCCCTCCGCCACCTCGGCGACATCGCCAAGTGGGAGGGGGACACGGTCGGGGCGCGCCGCTGGTATGAGCGAGTCCTGGATGCGGATCCGCGTAACGATGACATCGCTGCCCAGTTGGCGACGCTCGCCACCCCAGCCTACGTCTCGCGTGTCGTGCCGGAGCCTCCCTCCTCACCCGTATCGGCGCCCGTTTTCTCTGCGCCCCCGGTCTTTCTCGGCGCCATTCCGACGCCAGATGCGGCGTTACGCGCGGTGGACCTCGACGAGATCAGCGCCCGCCTGCGTGGACCCGACGAGCCGTCGCCGGCGCGCGTCGAGACGCCGCTGCCGACGGCTCCGGCTCCCGCCGCCCCTGACAGCGATTTGCTCGATCTCGAGGCGGTCGAGGACGTTGCCGACGCCGGCGCGGACACCGAGGCGGCGGTCAAGGTGGTGGAGGCCGTCGTTGCCGACGATCCATTTGGGTTCAGTGAGACGGTCACGGAGGAGGTACCCTTTGAAGAGGGGCTGATCGCGCCGGAATGGCCCGACACGTCGGTGCTGGTCGCGCGTGGCTCGACGCCGCGCCCCGCGTCGCCGACGTCGCCCTTGGCGATGGCGCCGGACGTGGTCGAAGCCTTTGGCCTGGAGTTTGGTGAACCGATCCCGAGTGAACCGATTGAGGCTGACGCGCACGCCGAGGCGATGCTGATGACTGGCGCGGCGCACGATTTCCGCCTGGCCGACGACGTCTCGGTCGCTGACGCGGCTGAGGGCGCGGTTGAGGTCGAAGGCGAGCTGGCGACCGAAGTGGAGCAGGAGGCGGGGGGGGACGCTGCGGATGAGCCGCAGCCGACCGCTCACGGTACGCCGATCGACGAGGCACTCGACCCACTGGCCAATACGGAACCCGAGTGGATCGTCGCGGCACCGTCGGCGCCCGCGCCGACCACCGACGATGACTTTCCTTGGCTCGCGCCGGCTCCAGAACCGTTGTCCGTTGTCGATTCGATCGAGATCGACGTGGCCACGTTCCTTCGATCGGCGACGCCGGTTGAGGACGTCGTCGAGCCAGCGGCGCCCGTGCTGGACGGGATGCCTGACGTGTCGGCGATTTTCATGGATAGTGGCGATGATTCGGACGACGCGGCGTACGAGTCCGACTCGGTCGCCTCCGGTCTCACCGAGGTCATCAGGGAAGAGCCCGCCCCTGCCTTCGTGACTGAAACGATGGGTGAGCTGCTCGTGTCGCAGGGCTTCACCGCCCGCGCCGTGACGGTGTACGAAGAACTCGTGCGTCGGCGTCCCTACGACCCGGTGCTGACGTCCCGATTGGCCGAGTTACGCGAGCGCCTTTCGGCCGAATCGGCACCCGCGACGCCCGCGTTCCCGACGCCCGCGTTCCCGACGCCCGCGTTCCCGACGCCCGCCTTTCCGGCTGCATCGTTCGGCACACCCGCCGTTGGAACCCCTGCGTTCGTCGGAAGTGTGACGCCACCGTATGCGACCCCGCTGTCCGCAACGCCGATCTCGTCGCCCGCCTACCATGAATCGCTCTTCGCGGACGACTCGGTTGATCGCGTGACCGCGCGTGAACGCTTCAGTCGCCTCGCGTTGCGTCGCGTCCCCCGTCGTACGCCGCCCCGCACCGCGGTGGCGGTCGATCCGCTGTTCAGTCAGCTTGTGTCGCTCTTTGGCGCTGAGGCGCCCGAGCATGACGATCGCGCCGCCCGCGCCCTCGCCGAGGCCTTCGCACCAATCGACGAGATTGGCCACGTCGGCAAGGAACGACCGTTCGAGGAAGCGATGTTCGGCGGCGCTGATCGCGCGGTCACGCCCACGCGGTCGGCCACGCCGATGACCACGACTGCGGTCTCCGACCCCGCAGGACTCTTTTCGTTCGACCGGTTTTTCCCGGATCCTGCCACGTCGTCGTCGCACGCGGTCGGATCGTCGGAGCATCGAACGCCGGCGCCGGAGCCGACGTCCGAACCGCTTCCACCCAGTGGGTCTCCCACCGTGAGCGACGATCTGGCGGAGTTTTCCGAGTGGCTGAAAGGGCTCGGGAATCCGTGATCATCGGGATTCTTCACGGTCCGAATCTCAACCTGTTGGGCACGCGCGAGCCGCACCTGTACGGCACAGCGACGCTAGACGATATCACGGCCAGTCTCACCCGAGTCGCGGCTGATCTCGGCGTTGAACTGCGGGTGGCGCAGTCGAACAGCGAGGGGACGCTGATCGATATCGTCCATGAATGGCGCGGTCTGGTGCGCGGCGTGGTCGTCAACGCCGGCGCCTATGCGCATACCAGTCTGGCGCTGCGCGATGCCTTTGCGGCCACCTCGCTCCCCTTCGTGGAGATTCATCTTTCCAACGTATACGCGCGTGAAGCCGAGCGGCATCACAGCATGCTGGCTGGCGCAGCGATCGGTACGGTGACGGGACTTGGTGCGCAGGGCTATGAATTCGCGCTGCGCGGGCTGGTCTCAGCCCTGCGTCAGCGCTAGTGAGGACCGCCGATGGCCCTGCGCCGGTCGATACCCGGCCCGCGCGGTTGGCGGCGATTCGTGACGCGCTAGCCCGAGCCGACCTCGACGCTCTGTTGGTCACGTCATTACCCAATGTCCGGTATGTCACGGGATTCTCCGGCAGCAACGCGCTGCTGACGATCACGGCTAAGGACTGCGTCCTGTTGACCGACTTCCGGTATGCCACGCAAGTCGATGAGGAGGTTGGCGGAGCCGCGACCGTGCGCATCGAGAGCACGAACCTGTGGGCGGGGCTCTGGACCCAGCTCTCGATCATGGCAGGCGTTGAGCGGATTGGCTTTGAGACGGTGCACTTGACGCACCACGACTTTTCCCGCCTGCTCGAGCAAGGAGCGCGCTGGTCGTGGCGGCCCACCACCGACGTCGTGGAAACGCTCCGTGCCGTGAAGGACGCTGGGGAGCTGGGCCACATTGAACGCGCCATCGTCATGGCGGAAAGCGCGCTGCACCAGACGGTGCCGCTGTTGCGCCCGGGACTGACCGAGACCGCGGTGGCGGGAATATTGGAGCATCACCTGCGCGACGCCGGGAGTGAGACGTTCCCATTTCCGAGCATCGTGGCGTCCGGGCCGCGTTCGGCGCTACCGCACGCCCGAGCGGGCGATCGAGTACTCAACGCGGGCGATTTCGTGCTGCTGGACTTCGGCGCCGTGGCGGCGGGCTATTGCTCCGATATCACGCGCACGTTCGTGCTCGGACGGGCCTCCGACGAGCAGCGCGAAGTCTACGACATCGTTCGGGAAGCGAATCGACTCGCTTCGGGTGCGATTCGGGTCGGAATGACGGGGATGGCTGCAGATGCGGTCGCGAGAGGCTACATTGCCGATCGTGGGTTCGGTGAGGCGTTCGGACACTCGCTCGGTCATGGGATCGGGCTGGAAGTGCACGAGGCACCTCGCTTGGCCCGCGTCGTCGAGACTCCCCTTGCGTCCGGCACGGTGGTGACCATCGAGCCCGGGATCTACCGGGCAGGCTGGGGTGGGGTGAGAATCGAGGATAACGTATTCCTGTCCGCTGCCGGGCCACGAGTCCTGACCGGTTTCTCGCGCGACCTGCACGAACTCTCCTGATGTCTGAACGCTCGGCGCTCTCTGCGCTGATGATCCCCTTTGACTCCCCCGCCATGATCGACCTGCGCTACGTGAAGAAGCTGATCGAGATGCTCGACGGCTCCACGGTGGATTCCATCGAGATCTCCTCCGACAAGGGGATGAAGCTCCGAATCTCGAAGAGCTCCCAGCAGCGCGTCGCGGCCGTGACGGTCGCGCCCACGATGGCCGCACCTGTCGCGTTGCCTCCCGTGTTGCCCGCCAGTGGGTCGGAGCGTCTTGGAAGTGAGGGAGCCGCTGCGGCGCCGAAGGCCGAGGCACCGAAGGTGGCACTCCTCGAGATCAAGTCGCCGATGGTGGGCACGTATTATTCGGCCCCCGAGCCCGGAGCGAAGCCGTACGTCAACGTCGGCGATCGCATCAGTAAGGGGCAGATTGTGTGCATCATCGAAGCGATGAAGATCATGAATGAGCTCGAGTCCGAATTCGATGGCGTGGTGCGCGAAGTGAATGTCACGGATGCGCATGCGGTAGAATACGGACAGGTGCTCTACCGCATTGATCCGGCCGGCTGAGACGTGATGACATGACGATGGTGTCCGGTGCCGCTCCAACAACGGTCTCGACGACGGCGCCTGGATCGGGCCTCGATCTGAAGGCCGCACTGCTGCGAATGGTGCGTGAGGGCGCTTCTGACTTGCACCTCAAAGTCGGACGCCCGCCCACGCTCCGATTGCACTCGGACCTCGTCCCGCTCGACATGCCGCCAATGCGGCCGGAGGAACTCCGGTCGCTTGCCGAGCACCTGCTCCCTCCGGCGCAGTTGCGCGAGTTCGTGGAGCTCCGCGAGTCGGATTTCGCGATCAACGTCCCGGGAATCGGACGGTTCCGCGTCAATGTGTATCAGCAGAAGGGCACAGTGGCGTTCGCCATGCGCGCCATCGCCCACGCGGCGGCGTCGATCCGCGACCTGAATTTGCCCCCGGTACTGGAGCAATTGGCGCTCAAGCCCCGGGGCTTGGTGCTGGTCACCGGCGTAACCGGGTCCGGCAAGAGCACCGCGCTGGCTGCGATGATGCACCACATCAATGAGCGCCGCAGCGCCAACATCATCACGATCGAGGATCCGATCGAGTTCGTGCACCGCGATGTGCAGAGCCATATCAACCAGCGGGAAGTAGGCACGGACACCGCGTCCTTCTCGCAGGCCTTGCGCCGTGTGCTCCGTCAGGATCCCGACGTGGTCATGATCGGCGAAATCCGGGATCTCGAGACGCTTGATGTCGCGCTGAAGGCGGCCGGCACGGGACACCTCGTCTTTTCGACGCTCCACACCACCGATGCGACGCTCACCATCAATCGCATCCTGTCGTTCTATCCGCCGCATCAGCAGAACGAAGTACGATTCGCGCTCGCCAACGCGCTCTCCGCAATCATCTCGCTCCGTCTCGTGCCGCGGGCGGATCGCCCGGGCCGGGTACCCGCTTGTGAGGTCCTGGTCAACACCGAAGCGGTCCGCGACCAGATTCGCGACGTGACGACCATGCTGAACATCCCCGACCTGATCAAGGAGGGGAGCCTGGCGTACGGGATGCAGAGCTTCGACCAGTCGCTGATGAGCTGGTACTCGCGCGGGGTGATCTCCTACGAGAACGCCCTCTTCCATGCGACCAGCCCCGCCGAGTTTGCGCTCCGCATTCAGGGGGTCAACGGATCCAGCGATGCGACCTGGGACGGTTTCCGGCAGGGCAGCGACGCCCGCTGATTGACCGCGGCGGGACTGGCGGCAGGGCTTGGACCCTGCCACCATACGGGATGTTCAAAAAGGTCCTGATCGCCAACCGCGGCGAGATCGCTCTCCGCGTCATTCGTGCGTGCCGTGAACTCGACATTCAGACGGTCGCCGTGTATTCCGAGGCCGACCGCGAGTCGCTGCACGTGCGCTTTGCCGACGACGACGTCTGTATCGGCCCCGCACCGGGTCGTGATTCATACCTCAAGATCCCGCGCCTGATCGCGGCCGCCGAGATTACCGGCGCCGACGCGATCCATCCCGGCTACGGGTTTCTCGCGGAGAACGCGGAGTTCGCCGAGACCTGCCGCGCCACAGGAATCGCCTTCATCGGCCCGACGCCGGAGCAGATTCGTGTCATGGGCGACAAGGCCTCGGCCCGACGGGCTATGGCTGAGTGCGGGGTGCCGATCGTTCCAGGGTCACCGGGCCCGGTCGATGACCCTGAGGAGGCACTGGAGTTTGCCCGCGGCATCGGCTTCCCCGTGATCATCAAGGCGGCGGCAGGTGGCGGCGGTAAGGGGATGCGGGTCGCGCGCGATCCCGATGACTTCCTGCGCTCGTTCCAGCTCGCGCGTTCCGAAGCGCTCTCGGCGTTCGGTAACGGCGACGTCTACGTCGAGAAATTCCTCGAGCGGCCGCGCCACGTCGAGTTCCAGGTCATGGGCGACATGCACGGCAATGTGATTCACCTCGGTGAACGCGATTGCTCGGTGCAGCGTCGTCACCAGAAGCTGATCGAGGAAGCGCCGTGTCCCGTCATGACGCCGGAGCTGCGCGAGAAGATGGGCGAGGCGGCCGTTCGTGGCGCGAAAGCGATCAACTATGTCGGCGCCGGCACCGTGGAAATGCTGCTCGATGAAGACGGCTCGTTCTTCTTCATGGAGATGAACACGCGCATCCAGGTGGAGCATCCCGTCACGGAAATGCTGACGGGCGTCGATCTGGTGAAGGAGCAGATTCGCGTGGCATCCGGTCTGCCGTTGTCGATTCTGTCGACGCCCGCTTTCCGCGGCCATGTCATCGAGTGCCGCGTGAACGCGGAAGATCCGGCGCGCAATTTTCAGCCGTCTCCCGGCAGACTGGACGTTTTTCACCAGCCAGGTGGCCCCGGCGTTCGCGTCGACACGCACGCCTATGCCGGCTACACGGTGCCGCCGTACTACGATTCCATGATTGCGAAGCTCATCGTCCAGGGCAACACCCGGGAAGAGGCGCTCAAGCGCATGCAAATCGCCCTCGAAAGCTTCGTGATCGAGGGAGTGAAGACGACGATGCCGTTTCTCGCGCGGGTGATGCAGCACCCTGGCTTCAAGGCCGGCAAGGTGCACACCAAGTGGCTCGAGTTCGAAGGGTCTGACCTGCTCAAGGAACCCACATAGTGCGCATCGATGTGCTGCTCGGCGAGGCGCAGGTCGCCGCGGCCGATGTGGCAGATCGTGTCGTCGTGGTGATCGACGTGCTCCGCGCGGCGACAACCGTGGCGGCCGCGCTCGATGCGGGCGCGCGTGCCGTGATCCCGTTCGAGACGGTGGACGAAACCGCCTCACGAGCGAAAGCCTACGTGCGCGGTGAGGTCCAACTCGCCGGTGAGCGGCGCATGGTGAAGATCGACGGATTCGACTTGGGGAATTCTCCCACCGAGTACACGACGGCGTCGGTCGAGGGACGAACGATTCTGTACACTACGACCAACGGCACGATGGCCTTGGCGGCAACCCACGGCGCTCGGGTGTGCTATTTCGCTGCGTTCGTGAATGCCGCTGCGACGGTGGCGTCAGTGCGGTCGGCGATCATGGTCGGCGGGGACGTCACGATCATCTGTGCTGGTCATGAGCGCCATGTGGCGCTTGAGGATGTGGTGTGTGCCGGACGGCTCGTGCGAGGCATCTCGGCAGAGCTGCCTGGCGTCACGCGGGGGGACGGTGCGCGGGTAGCGGAGATGGCCGAGCGTCCGTTCATCGGTGGCATCGCGTCGGTGGCGCTCGAGGCCGACCACGCCAAGTCGCTCATCGCGGCGGGCTTCGGGCGTGACGTCGAATTGTGCCTTGCGCTGGATCGCTACAATCGGGCGGTGCGCTACCACGATCGGCAGCTGCAGCTGGAGCCCGTGACGGGGGCGGGCGACTGAGTATGGAACCCGCCGTGCTGCGTCGCGAGCTTGCGGCGGTCGCGCTCACGCTGCTGGCGGTCTTTCTCGTCGGCGCCCTGATCTTCAATGCGCCCGAGCAGGGGCAACGGTGTCTCGAGGCGGTTGGTGTATTCGGGCCAGCGGGGACGTGGGGGCGCTGCGCGTTGGTGAGCACTGTCGGCATCCCGGGGGCGGCGATCGTCGCGATCGGGTGCCTGGTGGTAGCGCTCACGCTTTCCGGACGGATCGCGCGGGCCAATGATGCCAGCGATTGGGGCGTGCTCTTCGCGGGCACCGTGACGTTGGTGCCGGTGGCGATCGGCCTTGCGCTCGGTGGCGAGCCCTCGGCGTCGAACAGCTCGGGATTGTGGGGCAGCTTTGCCGCCCACTATCTGCGCAAGGGCCTCGGGTCCGCTGGCGCGTGGGTGTTGTTCCTCTTGGCCACCAGCGCGTTGACGGTGGCCACCCTGCGTTGGAATCCGCTGCGTCTGTTGCTGGGCCCCGGTTCTCACAATGAAGAATCGCCCGGCGAGACAGCGCCGCGGGTCGTGGTCAGCAGCCGCAAGCGACCGACGCTGGCGCAGCAGCTCGAGCCCGAACCGGACGAGCTTCCGGCCATCGACCCCGCGCTGGCCCGGGATGTCTTGGCGCTCGACCAGTCCGGCGCGCGCTACGCGCCCCCCGAGGCCGGACGTGACACGGGGAAGGCCAAGAAAGCGCCGAAAGAGGCGCCGCGTCCGGTGCCCGCGGCGGTGGAGGCAGCGCTTGATGCCTCATCGGAGCCCTCGCCATTCAGCGATGACTTGCCCCCGACGACCCTGCTGACCGCGGCACCTGCCCGGAACGCCGACGTCGGGAAACGCGAGTTGGACCTTGCTGGTGAGAAGCTGATGGCCACCCTGCGAACGTTCAAAGTGGACGGCGAGTTGGTCGGGCGCACGACCGGACCAACGGTGACGCAGTTTGAAATCGAACCCGCGCCGGGCGTCAAAGTGCGGCAGATCGCGGCGCTGGCGGACGATCTGGCGTTGGCCATGCGCGCGCCGAGTATTCGGATCGTCGCCCCCATTCCGGGACGGGGAGCCGTCGGCGTTGAAGTTCCCAACCCGACCCCGGAAATGGTGGTCCTGCGCGAAGTCGTCGAATCGGCGGAGTTCCGGCAACTGCGTGCCGCGCTGCCTATTGCCCTCGGAAAGGATCTCGAGGGGCGTGCGGTGATCGCCGACCTCGCGAAGATGCCGCACCTGTTGATCGCCGGCGCGACGGGCTCGGGCAAGTCGGTCTGCGTGAACACGATCATCACGAGCCTCGTGTATCGGCACACGCCCCGCACCCTGCGCTTTTTGATGGTTGATCCAAAAATGGTGGAACTCAGCGTGTACAACACGCTGCCGCACCTGCGCCACAAAGTCATCACAGACAACCGCGATGCGGCGTCGGTGCTCAAATGGGCGGTGATGGAGATGCAGGATCGCTACCGGTTGCTGGAAGCGAACGCGTGCCGCAACCTGCAGGAGTTCAATCGTCGCGTGCAGCAACATGCCGATGGCGAGGGCGCAGCGGTGCAGAAGCCGCGCAATCTCGAAGTGGCCTTCGAAGATCGCACCTACACCGGCGGCGTGTTGCCGTACATCGTGGTGGTAATCGATGAGATGGCCGACCTCATGATGACCGTCCAGGCGGAGGTCGAGACGCCAATCGCGATGCTCGCGCAGAAGGCTCGTGCTATCGGGATTCATTTGATTTTGGCGACGCAGCGCCCCAGCGTGAATGTGATCACGGGGCTCATCAAGGCGAACTTCCCCTGTCGGATCGCGTTCCGCGTGGCATCCCAGGTGGACAGTCGCACCATCATCGACGGGGCCGGCGCCGAAGCGCTTCTCGGTAACGGCGACATGCTGTTCATCCCGCCGGGGAAGTCGGAGCCCGCTCGACTGCAGGGCGCTTATCTCTCCAGCGAGGATACGGAGAAGCTGCTTACGTGGTACGCCGATGCGCGTGCCCGTCATGAAGCCGCCGAGGGGGTGGGGACGGCCGAACCGGACATTCTGGAGACCGTTCGTGCCCTCGAGGCGAAACGCGACGGTGGCGACGACGACGACGGGGACCGGGCCTCCAACGATCGGGACGCCCGCTTCCGGGAAGCGGCGGAAGTCGTGATTCAGCACCGCCAGGGGTCGACCTCGCTACTACAGCGACGGCTGAAAATCGGCTACGGGCGCGCCGCACGTATTATTGATCAGTTGGAAGC
>NZ_JBILKJ010000037.1:0-25166 GCF_044376735.1 Gemmatimonas sp. | reverse complement strand
GATCAGCGCATTGCGCAGCGCGTGGCGTACGATCACGCCCGACTCGGTCAATCCTTTGGCGCGGGCGGTACGCACGAAGTCGGCGCCCAGGACCTCGAGCATGGAGGAACGCGTCACGCGGGCGAGATAGGCAATGGAGCGCGAGCCCAGTGCCAGCGCGGGGAGCACGAGAAACTCGAGGCGCCCGTAGCCTGAGGCCGGCAGCCATCGCAGCGTGACCGCGAAGAGTAGGATCAGCAGCAGGCCGATCCAGTAGACGGGGAAGGAGATCCCGAGATAGGTGGTGGCCAGGGCGAGGCGATCGAACCAGCCGTTGGGGCGCACGGCGGCGAGCACACCGATGGTGATGCCGCAGAGGGTCGCGAGCAGCATGGCGGCGGTGGCCAGCAGCAGCGTGCGCGGAAAGCGTTCGGCGATGTCGCTGACGATCGGGCGATTGGTGACGTACGAGCGCCCGAGGTCCCCCGTGAGGATCCCACCGGCATAGTGCACGAACTGTGCGGGGAGGGGATCGTCGAGGCGGAGTTCAGCGCGGAGCCGCGCAATGGTGGCGGGGTCGGCGCGCTCGCCGACCATGGCTTGTACGGGATCCCCGGGCGCCACGTACAAGAGCAGGAACACGACGACCAGCACCCCGGCCAGCGTGGGCAGGGAGAGCAGAAGACGGCGGGCGAGGAGAGACACCATGAGAGCAAGGATAACGACGGGGGACAACTGGGGGCGCTGACAAATAGGGGCGCTAAGAGATAGGGGCGCTAAGAGATAGGGGCGCTAAGAGATAGGGGCGCTAAGAATTAGGGGCGCTAAGAACTAGCGGCGCGTAGGGGGGAGGCTAGTGGGGTGGTGTATGCGTCACTGCCCGTTCATTCTGACGATGGGCCTCGTCCGTCTCGATGCGACGGATCAGGGCGGCCAGCATCTTGGCGGTGACGAGCGCCTTCGCGTCGCACAGGAAGTATTCCTTGGTTGGCAGCCGAGCTTCGCTGCGCGCACGCTTGAGATGCGTGCGGGTTTCGTTCGCGGAGCCAAGGGCGATGCGCAAGTGATTGAGAAACTGCGCGGTCGAGCCTCGGCCCGCGCCCTCGGACGTATTCGCAGCGATCGAGCCGACCGCGCTGAGCAGCTGGCCCCGCAGCCCCGGCACACGGGTGACGTCGAACGCATCGAGGCACTGCTGTACGACCCAGCTGAGCTCACAGGCCGCGCCGTACACACGGAGGTTGAAATGATTCGGCATGGCCCACGATATCGCGACCATGCCAAACCGCTGTCACCAAACGAACGCCACCCCAATCCCTGCAACGCACCCATCGCCCTTGATTGTGCGCGCCCCTCTGTCGTGCGCGCCCCTCTGTCGTGCGCGCCCCTCTGTCGTGCGCGCCCCTCTGTTGTTCACGCCCCTGTGTTGTTCACGCCCCTAACTCTTAGCGCCGTTCACCTTAGCGCCCCTAATTCTTAGCGCCCCTAATTCTTAGCGCCGTTCATTCTTTGCCCCCCTCATCCATCCCCATCTTCACCTTCTCCCATCTCTGTCCATTGAAAATCACCGGCACCTCGAAGCCTCGCACCCACGCCTGGACCGCGTACACCTCGTTGTAGAAGAACAGCGGGACCATGCCGACTTGCGCGTATCCCACCGAGTCCGCCGCCGCGTACAGCACCGCGCGCTTTTTCTCGTCGCTTTCACGTCGCGACGCGTTTACGAGTCGGTCGAACGTCGTGTCGCTGAAGAAGCTCACGTTGCCACCGGCTCCGCGGTTCGCGGTGTGCAGCAATGGATACAGAAAGTTCTCGGCGTCGGGGTAATCGGCGTACCAGTCCTTCACGACCAGATCCGTTTGTCCGGCGCGGGCGGCGGCGCGCATGGAACTGGCGTCGCGCTGCACGAGCTTGATGCGGATGCCGACGGTGGCGAGGTACGACTGGATCGCCTGCGCGAGCCGCGGCATGGGGGCCGTCTGCGAGCTCCACAGTTCGAGGTCGATGCCGTTGGCGTAGCCGGCGTCGGCGAGGAGTCGACGGGCGGCGAGGGTGTCGTACGCGTACGGCTGCCGTGTCTTGTCGAACCCCTCGAGCGTCGGCGGAATCACGCCGGCGGCGATCGTGCCGCGACCGGCGAGGAGTTGGGCGAGGAGGGTGGGGACGTCGATCGCGTGGGCGATCGCCTGTCGCACGCGGACGTCCTTGAGCGGGCCACGCGTGACGTTCACGCCCATGTACCACAGGCGGAGGGCGGGGGCACTCACCGTGGTGGCCTTCCTGGTCTCGTTCTGCTCCCAGTCGCGCGTCTGGTCTTCGGGGACGTACAGGATATCCACCGTGCCCGCCTCGAATTCCGCGACCGCGGTGGACGGCTCGGGGATGATGCGGGCGATCAGGGTGTCGATGGACGGTGCGCCGCCGAAGTACGTGGCGTTGCGGGCGAACTTGAGATAATCGTCATGCTTCCACTCCACGAGCTTCCATGGGCCGGTCCCGATCGGGTGTTCGCTGAAGTCCGCGCCGATCGAGTCGGGGAGAATCGACGCCACGGGCATGGCGAGCAGCTTCGGGAAGATCGCGAACGGCTCGTCGAGCGTGATCACGACCGTGCTGTCGTTGGGCGTCTCGAGGCCCAGGGTGGAACTCTTGCCGTCGGCGAAGGCGCGGGCGCCCGCGATCGGGTAGAGCGGCCACACCGTCCCGCCTTTCGTGGCCGGGTCGAGGACGCGACGGAACGACTGCACCACGTGGCGGGCCACCAGCGGCGTGCCGTCGTGGAAGCGGACGTCGGTGCGCAGGTGAAACGTGTAGCGCAGGCCGTCGGGGGAGACGTCCCACGCGCGGGCGATCGATGGCTCCACCTGGCCGGCGGGAGTGAACCGGGTGAGGCCGTCGAACAGATACGCCACCGCCCGTCCGCTGGGGACGTCCGTGGCGTTGGCCGGATCGAGCGAGCGCGGATCGTACCAGTCGCGTGAGTCGATGATTGCGTGACGGTCGGGGGTCGCCTCGCCGCGACCGCAGCCGGTCAGCACGGTGGTGGTCAGCACGGCGCTGGCCATGGCGCACCGCGAGAGCCGGAGGCGGCACGAACGTGACAGGCGAATCAATGACATGTGCGGTTGACTGAGGGACGATCTCACGTGAGCTTCAACGCTATAGAACGTGCGACCTCTCGTCCATCTCCTCTTCGCGCTCGCAGCACTTTCGGTCGCGCGTCCGGCCGCCGCCCAGGATTTATCCTGCGATCGTGGCGACCGTGAGGTCCGTGCGCTCCGGTTCACCGGCAATCGCGAATACGCCGCGGCGGCCCTCGCGGCCACCGTGGCGACGACCCCGTCGTCCGTGGCGGGATTGCCCGTCATCGGCGAGCGGCGTTGCCTCGATCCCGTGGAGTTTGCGCGGGACGTCCAACGGCTCGAGACCCTCTATCGTCGACGCGGCTTCCCCGATGTCACGGTGGACACCACGGTGACTACCGTGAGGCCGGGGGTGATCGAGATCACCTTCGTCATTCGCGAAGGCGAGCCGATGCGCATTACCGCGCTCGCGTTGCGGGGACTCGACCTCAACCCTGAGGTGCGCGACGCGGCGCGTGATTTCCCGCTGACGGTGGGCGGCGTATTCGATCGCGGCGCACTGGAAGCCGGTCGCGATACGCTGGTGCGCCGCCTGCGCAACAAGGGCTGGCCGCAGGCCGAAGCGCTGGTGGCGTACACCACGAATACCGCCGCGCACACCGCCGATGTCGAAGTGTCGGTGGTGCCGGGCGTGCGGGCCAAGCTGGGGCGCATCGCGCTCGAGGTCGACGCCGGTGATGACACCCGGCGCGTGTCCGATGCGACCGTGCGGCGGGCGATGGCGCTGAAGACCGGCGACTGGTATTCGGCGCGCGCGATCATCGATGCGCAGCGGAATCTCTATCAGACCGACGCGTTTCAGCGGGTCGACCTGCAGCCCGACAGCATCCAGCCGGCCGGTGATTCCATCGTCAACCTCGTGGTGCGGTTGGTGGAGGGCGATCGCTGGGCGGCGCGTGGTGGACTGGGGTGGGCCACGCTCGATTGTTTCCGCATGCAGGGTTCGCTCACCGACCGCGACTTCCTGCCGTTTGCGCAGCGTCTCGAACTCACCGGCCGGGTGAGCAAGATCGGCATCGGTGATCCGCTCGATGGCGCGCCCAACCTCTGTCAGGGGCAGGCCCGTAGCGATCCGTACAGCCGTACGCTGAACTACTACACCTCGATGACCGTGCGGCAGCCCGTGCGCGCGACGCAGGCGCGCGTGCCGTCGCTCACCGTGTTCAGCTCCACACTCTCCGAGTTCAAGGCGTTCCTGCGTCGCACGCCGATCGGCGGCGCGCTGTCGGTGACCGATCCGTTTCCCATGTCGGGGCTGCCGAGCACGCTGTCGTATCAGGTGGAACTTGGGCGGACCGAGGCCGAGCCCGCGTTCTTCTGCGCCGTGTTCAACGCCTGCGACACCGAGTCGCGCACCTTCCTGCAGCGCAACAACCGGCTGGCGGCGCTCGAGTACTCGGTGGTGCGCGTGCGGGTGAACGATCCCTTGCGTCCTACGGGCGGCACCACGGTGCGGCTCAACGTGCGGCACGCCAGCACCCTGATCGGTTCCGATCGTTCGCAACAGTTCAATCGCGGCACGGGTGACGTGTCGTGGTACCACGCGCTGGGTGGCGGCGCCACGCTCACGACCCATCTGCGTGGCGGCGTGGTGTACGGTGGCGGCACGACGCCGAGGACGGGCGGCTTCATTCCGCCGCAGGAGCGATTGTACGCCGGCGGCCCCACCACGGTGCGTGGCTTCCGGCAGAATGAGCTCGGGCCCGCGGTGTACATCGTGAGCCGGTTCGACACGGTCAGCATGAACGGCCAGCGCTTTTATCGCGCCGACTCCACGTCGGTCACCGAGCGCGTGGTGCCGACGGGCGGTAACACGCTGATCGTCGCCAACCTCGAAGCCCAGCTGCCGAGTCCACTTGCGCCGAAGTTGCTGCAGATCGCCGTGTTCGCCGACGCCGGCAAGCTGTGGAATCGCGGCAGCGCGTCGCCGGCAGCGGCGTCGAGCGATGAAGGGCCGTCGGTGAAGGTCACCCCCGGCCTTGGCATGCGCATCGCGTCCCCGTTCGGCGCCATCCGCATCGACCTCGGCTACAACGGCTATCGGTTGCCGGCGGGCGCGGCGTACTACAACGCGCCGCTGCAGGCGGGGATCGCCCCGCTGTACTGCGTGAGTCCCGGCAACGGGTTGGCGGTGAACGCGGCGGGTATCAACGGCGCGCCACCCGAGCAGGAGGCGGGCGGGTGTCCGAACAGCTTCCGCCCCACGCGTGGGGCGGGATTCCTGCGGCGCCTGAATCCGAGCATCTGGATCGGGCAGGCCTTCTGATGCGCGACGATCCGATGCTCAACGAGTCGGACGACGACGAGCTCGACGGCGACGCGCCGTCGCTCGCGACGCGTGGCCCTCGTCGTATCCGGAGACGGACGGTGGTGCTGGCCACGGCGGCCGTGTTGCTCACCGTGGCGGCGCTCGTTGTGGGTGGGGTGGCCGCGCTCACGCAAACCGATCGCGGACGTGCGGTCATTATGCGCGCGCTGGCGCCGGTCATCGCGCGGGCCATTCCAGGAAGGCTCTACGTGGGTAAGGTGAGCGGCACGCTGTTCACCGACATCACCATCGATTCCCTCGATATCCGCAGTCCCGACGGTACGCCGTTCCTGATCACCGGCCCCATTCGCGCCACCTACGACCCGCGCGACCTGCTGGATCGTCGCATCGTGGTCAAGTCGCTCGAGGTCACGCGGCCGTCGATCACCATGATCGACTACGGCAACGACGATTGGAACTGGAAGCGTGCGCTGCGCCGCAAGCGAGCGCTCGCGACGCCGTCGACGAGCCGCTTCGGCGAGTACATCGTGATCGATACGGCCACCATCCGCGAACTCACGTTCACCGCGCGGCTGCCGTGGGTCTTGTCCGACACGCTCAAGGGGGCGAAGCGCGACAGCGCGCTCGCCTTCAATCTCACGCGGCTCGACGGCGAAGTGCGTCGTGACGGCGATCGTTTCGTGCGCGTGTACCGCTTCGTTCGGGGGAGCCTCGCCCTCGGGCGCTCCCGCATCGCCAATCCGGATTCAGCGGGCATGAAGCTGGCCATGCAGAAGATGGACGTGGTGTGGATCTATCCGCCGTTCTGGTTCCGCAACATGCAGGGCACGGTGCGGAAGGTCGCCGACTCGCTCTGGATGGACGACGTCACGTTCCAGCTGGCCAACTCCGGCGCGCACGGGAACGCGAAGGTGGTGTGGGGCAGTGGGCTGCCGGTGCGCTACGACGTGAAGCTCAAGGGCGACAGCGTGGCCATGGCCGACATGTCGTGGATCAATGCGACGCTGCCGTGGAGCGGTGGCGGCAGCACCTACATCACGATCAAGAACGATCCGAAGAACCTTGCGGTCATCGAGTACGGCTTGCGGGATATGGATGCCCGTGCGCTCAACTCGCGGCTCAAGGGCAACATGACGTTCGCCGTGGGCGGTCCGGTCCTGAAGGTGAACAACGTCGATCTCGCACTGCTGCCGGCCAACACGCAGCTGCTGCGCTGGTTCAATGGTGAGCCATTCCCCTACGATTGGCAGGGCAACGTCACGGGCCGCGTGATCGCGCGTGGCGGGCCGATCACGAACTGGCAGATCGACGACGCGCAGCTCAGCTTCGCCGATACGCACGTGCCCGGGGCGATCTCACGTGCCCGCGTGAAGGGAATCGTCGACATCTTCACGCCTGCCGAGGCGATCCTGAAGGGCGTCGATCTCGAGCTCCAACAGCTCGACCTGCGTACGCCGCGTTTCGTGAATCCGCTCTTCCCCGAGCTCAACGGCTTTGCCCGCGGCACGATGCGTCTCGACTCGCTCTGGTACGACGCCTTCTTCTCGAAGGCCGACATCGAGCATGTGGATGGTCCCGGGCAGCCGTCACGCTTCACCGGCGACGGACATTTCACGCTGCTCGACGAGGGCGTGAAGTTCGACGTCGACATGCAGGCCTCGCCGCTGTCGTATACCACGATGTCGCGTTCGTATCCGTCGCTGCCATTGCGCGGATCGGCCGTGGGACACATCAAGGCTGCCGGCATGGCTGAGAAGTTCGACCTGCAGACCACCCTTGCCGGTGAAGGCGGCGAGCTGTCGTTCACGGGCACTGCCGATGCGCTCGAGCCCGAGATGGGGGCGACCGGGCAGTGGCGTCTCCGCGGCGGCAATGTGCAGAATCTGCTCGGCGACAATCGCTTTCCGATCACGTCGCTGTCGATGCTGGGCACCGTCGACCTGAGCGCGGCCACCATCGAGTCGCTGCGCGGCTCGTTGCGCGCGTCGGTCGATCAGTTCTCCCGGGTGGCGGATGCGCGGCTCTTCGGCGGAACGGCGGTGGTGCACTTCGATTCCGGGCACGTCCGGGTCGATACCCTTGCCATCGAGAGCTCGGCGGTACGACTCACGGCGCAGGGTGGTCTCGGGATCACGGCGGCCCGGCGCGATTCGCTGTCGATCGCGATGGTCGTGGACTCGTTGGGTGGACTGCGGCCATGGCTCTCGCCGACCGATTCCACCAAGCGCGCCATGGTGCTTGCCGGTGACACCCTGCGCGGCTCGGTCGAACTTTCGGGACTGCTGTCCGGCTCAATCGATACGCTCGATACGCGCGGACTCGATCTGCGGCTCCGTGGTGATGCTCGTGACGTGATCGTCGCAACGTCACGCACGCGACGCGCATCGGTCGATCTGGCGGTGCGTGATCTCCTGCGCGGCGCCAACGGCACGCTGTCCGCCACCATGGACTCGGCGAATTTCGCCGGGATCGACATCGCCTCGGCGGCCGGGCAGTCCACCTTGCGCGGCGGACTCGCCGAGCGGTTCGGCGTGCAGATGCGCACGCCGTCGGAATCGCGCGTGGCGATCGCCGGTGGCGTGGCGCGCAGCGGTGATTCCAGCGTCGTCACGATCGACACGCTCACGCTGCGCGTGGACAGCGCGTCGGTGCGTCCACGTGGTTTCGCGCTGGTCGCCCCGGCCATGCTGCGCTTCATGCCCGGCGCCAACGGCACGCTCGGCTCGCTCGATTCGCTGGTGCTG
This sequence comes from Gemmatimonas sp., assembly GCF_044376735.1. GTDB lineage: Bacteria > Gemmatimonadota > Gemmatimonadetes > Gemmatimonadales > Gemmatimonadaceae > Gemmatimonas. Next base: position 17,031 of record NZ_JBILKJ010000037.1, on the reverse strand, counting down.
CAGCACACCGACACCGGTCGCCTCGCGGTCCGCGGCGGCCTGGCGGCGGATGGCGTCGTCAGCGGTCGTCTGGATGCCGACCGCGTGGCGCTGGCCGACATTGGTCGGCTGCTTCGTACATCGGGGCTCTCCCGCGGTACGGCATCGGCCACCGTGGCCCTGAGCGGCACGCGTGAGCAGCCGCGTATCGACGGCACCATCGACCTGCGCGACGCCGTCGCCGGCCGCGTGCGCTTCGGTGATCTGTTCGCCACCGCGCACTACGATGCGCTGCGCCTCAACGTCGAGGCCGCCCTGCGTCTCGAGGGAAAGCCGGCGTTGCAGGCCTCCGCCTCGTTGCCGCTCGACCTGGCGCTCGTGGGCAACCGCCCGCGTCAGCTCGCCGAGCCGCTCACCGGTCGCGTCGTGACCCAGCAGACGGATATGGCCCTGCTGGAGTCGGTGTTCCCCGATGTCACCCGCGCCCGCGGGACGCTGATGACCGACGTCGCGCTCACCGGCACCTGGAAGCGTCCGCGCCTGCGTGGTGAGCTGCGGCTCGACAGTGCCTCGCTCTCCCTCGACCGGCTTGGCATCCGCCTGGCTCAGGCGCGCGCCGACATCGGACTCTTCGGCGACAGCATCCTCATTCGCCGGATCGGTGCCATCAGTGGCGTTCCGCAGGATTCGATCGGCATCAGCGGTACCATCGGCATCAAGGACATCGACAACCCGACGTTCAGTCTGCGACTCGCGGCCAACGAGTTTCAGGCAATCGACAAGCCGCGCACCGCCTCGATCGTGATGACCACGACGACTCCGATCACGCTGACGGGATCACGCGAGGCGGCGCGCGTGCAGGGGGCGGTACGCATCGATCGCGGCCGTGTGTACATCCGTGCGCTCGCGCAGCGGCGCGCGCTCGATCTCACCGACAACCTCGACATCATCGACACGACCCGCTTCGGCGTGAACGGGCTGCTACCGTCAGGGCCGCGCGCGATCATGCAGAACCTGCAGCTCGACAACCTGCGCGTGAGTATCGGTGACGACGTGTGGCTGCGCTCGCCCGAGGCCAACCTCAAGCTCGGCGGTGGCCTGCGTGTCACCCGTGCGCTGTCGCGGGACGGGCAAGTGCCGCGTCTGGCGCTCGCTGACTCCCTCACCGTGAGCCGCGGCACGTACCAGCTCAACCTCGGCATCGCCCGCCCCGGTTTTGAGGTGGAGCGCGGACTGGTGCGCTTCTTCGGCGATCCCGACCTCGAGCCCACGCTCGATATCACCGCGCTGCATACCGTCCGCGAGACGCGACCCAATTCGAATCGGCAGGACGTCCGCATCCGGGTCAACATCGGCGGCACCATCGACCGCCCGACGCTGGCGTTGACGAGTGCCGACAATCCGCCACTCCCCGAGAGTGACATGCTGAGCTACCTCGTGACCGGTGAGCCAGCGTACGCCCTGCTGGGCACGCCGTACGCGGAGCAGGGGGCCACGCTCGCCCTCCGGTTGGCGGGGAGCTACCTGTCGAGCCGGCTCGCCGGTGGCCGCTTCGACGTGGTGCAGGTGGAGCCGACGGCCCTCAATCCGGGAGATGCCGCGAATCTGCGCGAGAACGGCCTCGGCATCCTCGCCTCCACCCGCGTCGGGGTTGGCGGTCAGATTGCCCGAAATACGTTCTTCACCTTCAGCACAGGGCTGTGTGGGTTGTCCAGCCAGACCTCGGGTGGTGGTGACGCCCTGTCGCTGTTCGCGCAAGGACTTGGCGTGAAGGTGGAGCGACGTTTCGAGGGGGGGCTGAGCGTCGCCCTGGGGCTCGAGCCCGGCTCGAGTGCCCAAGCCTGCGGACGCCTGGGGATCAGCCGAACCTTTCAGCAGACGCCGCCCCAGATCGGCATCGACTTTTTCAGAAGCTGGACGTTCTGAGTTCAGGCAAGCTGGTCGGTATCTTGTTTCGACCGTCTTTGCCCGTTCGTCTTCTGCGGTCCAATGTCACCAATCATGCCTCCCCCTCTCTGCCTGTCGGCGCTGTCGCTGACGGAGTTACTCGACGCGATCGATCGCGCCGAAACGACTGACGCGCGCGTGCAGCTCACCGCCGAGCAGTTGTACCGGATGGGGTTCGACCGGGTGGTGATCACGCTGCGTGACGAGTCGCTGAATCCGACCGTGGTGGTACGGGCTGGCCTCCCGGAAGATGCTTCTCCCTCGGGATTCGCCCTCAAGCCGCTGCCGGGCGCGGTATGGCGTCGCCGCGTCTCGCAGCTGGAGCGGTTCCGCGTCGGTGATCTGCACCTGCTCGACGGCAGTGATGCGTGGGTCTCGCGGGAGTTCTTCGGCACGGAGCCGCATCCTGCCGGAGACGGCCATCGCTGGCTCCCCACCGATCTGATCGTGGCGCTGCTGCGCGGCTTCGACGGCGAACTGCTGGGCATCGTGAAGTTGGCCGGTCCGCGCGATGGGTGTCGCCCCAGTGAGGGGAGTCGGCGCGACATCAGTGCGATCCTGCGGCATCTGACGGCGCGCTTGGCTTACGATGCCCTGCGGGCGCTGGCTGACACGCGTCACCAGCGGTTACAGCGACTGCAGGACGCCGGTGCCTCCCTCACGCGCTCCCTCGACGAGCACGAGATCACGCGGGAGCTGATCCGTCAGGCACAGCTGGCTGTGCGCTCCGACGGGGCGGCCATGCTGATACCGGATCTCGATGCCGATATCCTGATCACCAGCCTGCGCATCGTGCGCGGTATCGAGCGCGCGCGGAGTCCGGTGCGTTTGGGCGACGGGATCGTGGCGGAAGTGGCGCGCACGGGGCGTCCGGTGCGGGTGGGTGATCGTGACGCCGATCGGGCTCGTGAACGCGCGGGACAGTCGACGCCGCTGTCGATGTACGACGTGGTCGGGGAATCGGGTGCAGCCGCCTCCGTGCTCGCGGTGCCGGTGCGCGTCGGGATTCGACTGCTTGGCGTGCTCGCCGTGCACTCCACGCACGCGGGGCTGTACACGGCCGAAGACGAGGAAGTGCTGGCCACGATGGCGTCGCAGGCGGCCACGGCGATCGCCAATGCTCGCCGGTACGCCGAGAGTGAGCGTGAACGGCGTACGACCGAGGCGTTGGCGGATGTGGCCCGTGCCGTCGGCGAATCGCTCCGGCTGGGCGAAGTGTTGCGGCTCATCCTGCGGCACACGGTGTCGCTGCTTGGCGTCCAGGGCGCCTGTGTGGCGCTGCGCGACGGCGACTATCTGAACATCGTGGCCTCGATCGGCAGCGCCTCCGTGCTCAGCGGCGTGCATCTGCCGGTCAGGGGCAGCATGATCGGCCGCTCGGTGGTGTCGAACGAGATGATCATGTTGAACGAGGGGAGCATCGAACCCGCGCTCCATCGGATGGTGCAGCACCTGTCGCCGATCCAGCGTATGGTCATCGCGCCGCTCATCACCGGCCGCGGCACGATCGGTTCGATCGTCGTGATGAATCGCGATCGTGCGTTCGATCAGGACGATGGCAAAGTCCTGCAGCGTCTCGCCGATCAGGTGGCGGTCGCCATCGTGAATGCGCGTCTCTTCGAGGAAGTCGAGAAGGCCACGCGCGAATGGAAGGCGGCCTTCGACAGCACGGCCAGCGGTATCGTGGTGATCGAGGAATCGCTCACCGTCAGCCGCTGCAACGCGCGGGCGGCGGAGCTGTGCGGCACGACGGTATCGGCGCTGCTGGGCCGCCGCTTCAACGAGGCGCTGGTGGGCAACAGCGCCTCGCTGGATGCGCAGACTGTCGAGCGCTCCATTGCCCGAGCGCTGACGGACGGAATCCCCACGCGCGAACTCGTGCGCGACGACATCACCGGTCGACTGTTCTCGCTGGTCGCGGTCTCGCACCCGGATGGCGGCGGTGTGATCACCTTCGACGACGTGACGGAGGCACACCGTCTGACCGAGCGGCACCGCAAAGTGCTCGATACGGTGTCGGACGCCATTGTCATCACCGATCTCGAGGGCCGCATCACGTTCGCGAATCCGGGCGCACGGACCTTGTTCCGTCGGCAGAATCTCGTGGGCGAGGCGGTGGCGAACCTTACCCCCGCCGATTGGATCGAGAGCGTACAGTCGTTTGAGCGGCTGGCCCGTGCGGGCGAGGGGCAGCAGTACGACTGCGAAGTGCTCCGCGCTGATGGCGAGCGTCGTGTGGTGCGCGTGAGCTCGGCCCCGCTCTACGAACTGGGTCAGGTCACGAGCACCGTTGCCTGTCTGCACGACATCACCGAGCGACGCGCCGAGTCGCGCGCCCGCGAGCGCTCCGAGTCGTTGAACATGCGGCTGGTGGAAGCGGCGACCGACGCGATTTGCACCGTCGATGTCGATGGCCTGTTCACCTCGGTGAACGCGGGCTTCCTGCACTCGGCTGGCCTGCAGCGTGAGGAGGTGCTGGGGCAGCACTTCTCGGTGATGGTGCATCCAGCCGACCGGCCGACCGCCGTCGCGATGGTGGCCGAGACGCTGGCGGGCCATCCCCGCAAGCTGCAGCTGCGCTTCCTGGGCGCGAGTGGGGCGCGGGTGGGCATGATCACCACGGCGCCGATCCACGAGCACGGTGAGGTGGTCGGTGCGTTGGGTATCATACGAGACGTGACGAACGACGAGATCCGCCGTGAGACGAACGCGCATCAGGCGCGTCTGGCGGCGGTGGGCCAATCGTTGAGCCGTGTGGCGAACGAGCTGAACAACCCGCTGGCGAGCCTGCTGGCCGTCGCGGAGTTGCAGGCCACCTCGCCGACCATGCTGGCGCAGGACCGTCGGGCCATTGAACAGATCTGTGAGCAGGCGCACCGCGCCTCGCGGATCGTGTCGCTGCTGCTCGACTCCACCGGGGACGCCTCGCATACGGCGGGCCAGCGTGGGCGCGTGGATGTGAACGCGTTGGTCCGTCGCGCCATCGAATGGCACGGCTACGGCTGGCGCGAGCATGGCATCGTCGTCGACTTCACCGCTGGGGAGGATCTGCCGGCGATGTCCGGCGATGCGATCCAGCTGCACCAGGCCGTGTCGAATCTGCTGACGAATGCCGAGGAAGCGCTTATTGACGCGGATGGCGCGCGTTGCATCCGCGTGGTAACGAGGGCAGGGGCAACGGGCGTGGAGGTGCAGGTGTCTGACACGGGCCCCGGCATCGCGACGCATGAACTCGCGCGTGTTTTTGAGCCGATGTTCACGACGCGCGCCGACGGGGGCCACCGCGGACTGGGGCTCACGATCGCGCGGACCATCGCGCAGGATCACGGCGGCGCGCTGGAGGCACACTCACGCGCTGGCGAAGGGGCGGTGTTCACGCTGTCGTTTCCGGCGCTGCCGGAACCGACCACTGCGCCCCGTGACACCGACGCTCCCCTCGGCGCCCCGGTCCCCAAGGGGTCGCTCCTCCTCATCGAGGACGAGATCACGCTGCGCAGCGCGATCAGTCGCTTCTTGCGCAACGCCGGCTACGTGGTCGATGTGGCCGATGGTGGCGCCGAGGCGCTCGACCTCGCGGCGGACCGGCCGTACGATCTGATTCTGCTCGATCTCCGCATGAACGGGCTCACGGGGGAGCAGGTGTATCAGTCGATCGAGTCGCGGGATCCCGAACAGGCTCGGCGGGTGGTGTTCATGACTGGCGATCTGCACAACGCCGACGCCTCGCGGTTCATCCGCCGGACGGGCCGGCCGGTGCTGGCCAAGCCGTTCACGTTGCTCGACCTCGAAACCCGCGTAGCCCAGCTGCTTCAGGAGCCGCGTTAGCTTTCCCGGTGCGGCGTGATCCGCGGTGGCTGGTGCCTTGCACGGTGTGCTCGTGCACCGATCGTTCCTTCTGCCGAGAGTCCTTCGTTGGGCACTGCACTGACGCTGTCGACCGCCGACCGATTCACGGTGCGGTCGGCCATCGCTCCACTCCTCGGCGAGGCGCGGATCTCCTCGCCCCTCACGTCGCAACTGCTGGCCGGTGACGTGCTGCAATTGGTGGACGGCCGCGGCGATTGGCTGCACATTCGCGGCGCCGACGACTACGAAGGCTGGACACATGTGGGCTTTCTGATGCCGTATACCGGTACCGAGGCCACGTGGCGGATCTCGCTGGGGTGCGTGACGATCGATCCGGTAGGCCAACGGTACGCGCTCCCGCTCGGTGCCCGCGTGGCGACGGGGCTGGAGGTGATCGAGGGCGTCGCCATCGATCCCGCCGCCCGGGCCGCGCAGTTCCCGCGTGACCGCGAGGCGATCGTGCGCAGCGCGCGCTCGCTGTTCAGCGGCGCGAGTTACCTCTGGGGTGGCGTCACGCCGTGGGGTGTGGACTGCTCCGGCTTCGTGCAGCGGATTTTCGCGTTACACGGTGTGCCACTGCGTCGCGATGCCTGGCAGCAAGCCGAGGACACAGTGGTGGTGGCTGACGACGTGAGCGCCGATCACAGAGCGGGTGATCTGCTGTTCTTCTCCGATCGCGACGACCGGCGCATCACGCACGTGGGGATCGCGACGGGCGACGGCGGGATGATCCACAGCTCCCTGGCGCGAGGCGGGATTCACGTAGAGCCGGAGCTCTCCGCGAAGCTGAAGGAACAAGGCGTGGGAATAGGACGGGCGGTTTGAACTGCTGACGGCGCTAGACAATAATCAAGGGCGCTAATAGTAAACGGCGCTAACAATAAAGGGCGCTAAGGTAAACGGCGCTAAGAATAAACGGCGAGTCAGTACTCAGGACGGCGCCGTTGGCCGTTTCGCCGTTCATTCTTCGCGCCCCTAACCTTAGCGCCCCTCCTTCTTAGCGCCCTTCACTCTTAGCGCCCCTGCTTCTTAGCGCCCCTAACCTTAGCGCCCCCGCTTCTTAGCGCCCTTCACTCTTAGCGCCCTTCACTCTTAGCGCCGTTAATCAGTCCTAGCGCCGTTCATCAGTGCTACGACACCATACCCGAAGCAGCACCCGGTACCATCGGCTGTCCTCTGACGTGCAGCATCGCTTCGCCGCGCTTTTCGTCCCGCAGTTCCACGATCATGTGGTAGTCGCCGGTGACGTCGAGTGGGAGATCGAGCTGGACGATCACCGGCATGTCGAGTTCGGCGGTACCGGGCGGCGGCGGGGCGATGGAGAGTTCGGCGTTTGACGCCCACAGCTCGGTGCCGCGGGGGTTGATCCATCGCAGCGTCATCGGGTGATCGCCGGCATCGCCGGGAAGGGCCTTGATGCGCACCACGAAAGTGGCGCGAGGGTGCAGGGCCGGGAGCTGACCCACATGGACGGCGTCGAACACCCCCAGGATATTCAGCTTCCCTTCCTGGGAGATATTCGCCGCGTCGGCAAAGAGCGCAAAGGAGACATGCATGCGGGGAAGGTACCGGCGTTGCGGCGCGGATACCACCCGTGGCGCGCCGGGTGTCTAGATTGCAGGCATCATGACTTCGCCTCACCCTTCAGCGGCTGCACCTCGTCCGGGCTTCGGGACCACCGATCTCGGGCTCGTGTTCATGTCGCTCATCTGGGGCATTAACTACAGCGTCGTGAAGGCCGGGTTGCGCACGCTCTCGCCGCTCACGTTCAGCGGGCTGCGCGTCGCGATGGCGGCGATGGTGCTGTTCGTCATTGCGGCGTGTGTGCGTGACACCAAGCTGCCGCCGCGGCGTGACATCATCACTCTGGCGCTCCTCGGGCTGCTCGGCAACGGACTGTACCAGTTGCTGTTCATTTTCGGCATGTCGCGGACGCGCGCCGGCGTCGCCGCGCTGGTGGTGGCGGCTGGTCCGGCGTGGATCGCGATCATCTCGCGCATGTTGGGGCGCGAGCGTCTGCCCGCGCGCGGGTGGAGCGGGATCGGCTTGCAGCTGTTGGGGGTAGCCTGCGTCGTGGGCAGCGCGCAGGGCTTCGACGGCGGGCGTGACGTGATGTTCGGCGCCGGGTTGATCGCGATCGGCAGCATCACGTGGGCCATGTTCAGCGTGCTACTCCAGCCGTATACCAAGACGGTGCATCCGCTGCATCTGTCGGCGATCACCATGGCCAGCGGCGCGTTGGTGCTGGTGTCGATCGCGCTGCCCGGTCTCATTACGCTCGATTGGGGCGCCGTGTCGCTGACGGAGTGGGGCACGGTGACCTACGCCGGCATCGGGGCGCTGGTGGTGGCGTATCTGTTGTTCTATCGCGGAGTTCGTGTGCTCGGGGCGACGCGCACCGCCATGTACGGGAACCTGCAGCCGATCGTCGCCATCTCTTTCGCTTGGCTCATGCTTGGCGAGCAGCCAACCGTGTGGCAGGGGCTCGGTGCCGGGTTGATCATGGCCGGGCTGCTCCTGTCGCGCACCGCGCACGCCCGGCCGATCGTGGCCCGTGCTCCCGTTGTGTCCTCCTCACTTCATACCTCGTGAAGCTCGTTCTGTTTGATATCGACGGCACGCTGCTCTGGTCGGACGGCGCCGGCCGCCGTGCCATGGAAAACGCCTTGCTGCGCGTGTTCGGCACCACCGGCGACACCCAGTACCGCTACGACGGCAAGACCGATCGGCAGATCGCGCGCGAACAGATGCGCGACGCGGGCTTCACCGATGCCACGATCTCCAGTCGGCTCGATGACCTGCTGAACGAGTACGTGCACGGCCTCGAGGCGGAGCTTACGCGCGAAGGCACCACGCCGGCCCGCCTGTGCGACGGCATTCTGCCGCTCCTCGATGCCCTGCGCGGGCACCGCGGCGTCACGCTGGGGCTGCTCACCGGCAACATCGAACGTGGCGCGCGCGCCAAGCTCAAGGCGGTCGACGTCGACTTCGCGCAGTTCCGCGCCAACGCCTTCGGCTGTGATCATGAAGCGCGCCCGGAGTTGCCGGCGGTTGCGCAGCGTCGCGCCCGTGAACAGCTCGGTCTCGAGATCGCCGGGGATCGCATGGTGATCATCGGCGATACCCCGGCCGATATCCATTGCGGGCGTTCACTCGGTGTGCGCGCCATCGGCGTGGCCACCGGGCGCTACAGCACCGACGACCTCGCGGCGCACAGCCCCGCGGCGGTATTTGCCAACCTCGCGGAGACCGACGCGGTCGTGTCGGCGATCCTGGCGTGATGTCGTCGCCGACCACGGCACAGGCGCGCGTCATCGGCATCGTGCGTGGTCGCGAGATCGATACGTCGGCCAGCGTCACGATCGATCAGGACACGCTCGTGCTGGCGTGGCAGGACGCGACGCCGTGGCGGTTGTCGCTGACCGGGATTGAGGGCGTCACGGGTGGTCCTTCGTCGCTCACGGTGTACCTCGTCAGCAACGACGTACTCGAACTCAGCGGTGACGAGCGGCTGCGGGCGCTCGGTCTGCAGCTGCTCGATCGCGCCTGCGCGATGCCGGAGCTCACGCGGGGACTCAAGTCCCTCGGCTCGTCGCGCGGCACCCCGGTCGTGGCGCACGATCGGTGGTTCGCGCCGTTCCTGGCCGCCCGTCGATCGGTGGAAGGGGTGAGCGATCCGGCGCGTCAGGTCGGTTTGCTGGATGCCGCTGCGCTCGCGAAGGAGATCGAGCGCGCCATCTCCGAGATCGCGGCGAGCAAGGCCCCCGGGGATCCGGCCGAGCAACGCGCGGTGGAAGCGGCGCTCGAGGAAGAAGCGACGGCCGTATTCACGGCGATCGAAATGATGGGGCTGGCCGGTGATGCATTGCGCGGCGGTGCCCTCGACACGCGCATCGCCGATTGGCGGCAATGGGTGGAGACCGTGCGCTCGGTCTTCGCGGCGGCGGATGACGCGTGGACCGGCATCGCGGCCGAACTACGCTAGGCGCGCGGCGACGTACGGGTCAGCGGCAGCCGCAATCGGAGCCGCAACCGCTCTTGGGTGTGCGTGCCGCGGCGATCGCACGCCACGCGCGCCGCGCCACGAAGATCAGGGCGCTGGTCACGATCAGCACGACGACGATCAGTTGCGCGTTCAGTCGCGTGTCCATCGCTAGCCTCCGAAGCCAAGCGCCGTACCGCCCACGTAGACAAGCCACGCGGATCCCCACGCCAACGCCAGCATGTACGCGAACTGGAGGCCCGCCCACTGCCACCCGATGCGTCCGCCGCCCGCTTCGCGCACCGTGACGGCGATCGTGCTGATGCACATGAGCGCGAACACGTAGAACACCATCAGTCCGACCGCGATGAGCGGCGTGTAGGCGCGCGTGCCGGTGACGGCGTTCCGCTCCGACCGCAACCGATCCGTGAGCGCCTGCTCGCTTTCGGTACCCACCCCGTAAATCGTGCCCATGGTGGACACGAACACCTCGCGCGCGGCGAAGCTGGCGGCGATCGAGACGCCGATCTTCCAGTCGTACCCCAGCGGGCGCACCAAGGGTTCGATGCCGTGCCCGATGCGGCCCAGCACGGAATGCCCGAGCTGCTGCTCCTGCTGCGCGGCGGCCGACATCGAGGCATCGACGGTGGCCTTGGGATACGTCGCCATGGCCCAGAGCACGATCGACAACGCCAGGATCACGGTGCCCGCGCGCTGCAGGAACAGCTGGCAGCGTTGGACGACCGAAACGCCGAGCGACTTGAGGCTCGGGAAGCGATACGGCGGGAGCTCGAGGATCATGGGACGCACCGGGCCCTTCAACAGCGTCCGCTTGAAGATCGCGGCCACCGCGAGGGCTACCACGGTGCCCAGCAGATACATGATCAGCATCGTGGCGCCCTGCAGCGTGAGCCCCGGGACAATCGAGGTGGCAGGCACGAAGGCGCCGATCAGCAGCGTGTATACCGGCAGTCGGGCCGAACAGCTCATCAGGGGCACGACCATGATCGTGGCCAGGCGATCCTTCGGATCTTCGATGGTGCGGGTGGCCATGATGCCGGGCACGGCGCAGGCGTAGCCCGAGAGCATGGGGATGAAGCTTTTGCCGTGCAGCCCGACGCGGCGCATGATGCGATCCATCAGGAACGCGGCGCGTGCCATGTAGCCGGAGTGTTCGAGCAGGCAGATGAAGGCGAACAGAATCGCGATCTGTGGCAGGAACACCAGCACCGAACCGACACCGGCGAAGACCCCATCCACCAGGAGCGACCGCAGATCGCCCTCGGGTAGGGCGGAACCCACGACCCCGCCGGCGGCGGCGATGAGGGCTTCGATGCCGTCCATCAGTGGCGTGGCCCAGGAAAACACCGCCTGGAAGACAACCATCATGAGCACGAGGAAGATGAGCGGTCCCCACACCCGATGGAGCGCGAACCGGTCGATGCGGTCGCTCACGTTGTAGCCGGCCGGCCGTGCGCGCGTGACCGTGCGCTCGATGACCTGCGCGATCCAGGCATAACGCACTTCCGATTCGAGACGCGTGGGCACGAACCCGACGCTGCGCAGCTCGTCGGACGCTGTCGTGATGGCGTCGGCGAGTCCCGGTACGCGATCGAGATGCGGACCGATCCGCTGCATGCCGAGCAGCCGAAGCGCTTCCATGCGGGCGGCGGTGGCCGACAGTCCATCGGCCACGAGGCAGGCTTCGAGCGGGGCGAGCGCATCCTGCGCCGGCTCGGGGATCGAGAACCGTCGAGAGGGTGCCGGCAGCTCGGCCGCGATGATCAGCGCCTGCTTGAGCGGTTCGAGCCCCTCGCCGCGCTTGGCGACGGTGGGCACCATCGGTACGCCAAGCTCATGAATGAGCTCCGGGACGTCGATCCGCAGTCCCTCCGATTCGGCCACGTCGAACTGGTTGAGCGCGATCACGACCGGGACACCGAGTTCGATGACCTGGCTGGCGAGGAAGAGGTTCCGCTCCAAGTGCGACGCATCGACGACGACAAGCACGACATCGGGGCGCCAGCGGTCGGCGTCGCGGCCCAGCAGGACTTCGAGCGCCACCTGTTCGTCGGGCGACCCCGCAGAGAGCGAATAGCTGCCCGGAAGGTCCAGCACGGTCACTCGGCGGCCGTCGGGGGCTTTGAACCCCCCTTCCACCCGCTCCACCGTCACGCCCGCAAAGTTGCCGACGCGTTGACGCAGCCCGGTCAGCGCGTTGAAGAGCGTGGTCTTCCCGGTGTTGGGGTTGCCGATGATGGCCACCCGCAGCGCGTCCTGGCCGGCTTGGCGGGGGATGGTCGCCGAATCGTCGGGCGACAGAGGGCTCTGCAGAGTACTCACCGGGTGCTGACGCTCACGCGACGCCGTGGCCGCGTGTCGGGCGCCTCGCCAGTCGCGCTATGCGCGCGCGTTGACGGGCTGGACAGTGATGCCGGCCGTGAGCGCCGATCCGAGGGCGAGACGGGTGCCACGCACCTCGAGGAGCATGGCGTCGCGCGCGTCGATGACGTTCACGCTGGTGCCCTCACAGAAGCCAAGCGCCCGAAGACGGCAGGCCTCATCACCGGAACACTCGATGTCGACGACGGTGACCCGGGTGCCCGCCGGACACGCGTTGAGCGCGCACGTGGTGCGTGCGGCGGCGCTGTCATGGGACGGCAGGGTGGGAAGGGGAGTCGAAGCCACGTCGTTAGATGAGAATGTTTCTCAAACGGGATAGTGGAGTATACACAGCCGCAGCAGTCCACCGCAATGGGAAGCGACCGGCTCGGCTTTCAGCCCAAGGCTGAAGGCCCAAGGCTGACGGCCCAAAGCCCAAAGCCCAAAGCCGAGGGCCGAGAGCCTCAAGCAGCCGCCAGCGGGCCACTCCGCTTCGTCCGCGCCGCTACCAACGCGATCCCGATCGTCAGGATCGCAAGGCCGATGAGCTGGGCGGTCGACAACCCGATCACCAACCGGTCATCCTTCGCCCGAAAGAACTCCACGATGAATCGCTCGACGCCGGCCAGAATGCAGTACAGGCCGAACAGCCACCCCGGCAGATTCGCGTGCTTCCGGAAGCGCCACAGCACCAGGAACATCACGAAGCCCATCAGCGTCTCGTAGAGCTGCGTCGGGTACACGGCGATCACCTCCGACGGATTCGTGCCCGCCGGGAACTGTACCCCGAACTGCTGCGACATCACCGCCGCCGTGCTCGGCGGCGCGCCCTCGGGAAACTGCGTGGCGAAGAAGCCGTTGAACGGACGGCCGTAGTCGTCACCCACCGCCCAGCAGCCGGTGCGGCCGACCGAGTAACCGGCCGCGATTCCAATCCCCGCCACGTCGGCGATCTTCAGGAAGTCCAGCTTCTTGTACTTGATGGTCGCGTAGCACAAACCGACCGAGCCGATGAAGCCACCCCAGAACACGAAGCCGCCGCGGCTCAAGAACGCCGAGGGGTCGCCGGTGAGTACCACGTAGTACGTCTTTGCCCCGATGAGCGTGCCGATCAGCGCCGCGAGCACGATATCCGGCATCGCGTCCGATTCCGCATTCTGTCCGCGGCGCCAGAACTCGCGCTGACAGACGATCTGCGCAATCACGAACGCCATGAGCACGGCGAGGCCGAATCCGGTCAGTTCGAGAAACCCGAACTTGAAGACCGTGGGGTGGTGGATGATGGGGTGCACAGCGGAGTCGGGAGTATGGAGTACGGGGTAGGCAGTACGGCGACCCTACCGCTTATGAAAAGATACCGGGGAGCGGCAAGGACGCCTGCGCGGTCATCGTGGGATCGGCCCGCTCGCCGGCTGCAAACCGGAACAGCCCCGCGGCCGCGATCATGGCCGCGTTGTCGGTGGCCAGTCGTGGCATGGGCGCGAACACGCTGCCGCGCGGGGCCACGCGCTCGCGGATCGCCATCTGCAGCGCCCCGTTGCAGGCCACTCCGCCGCCCAGCACCACGCGCGTTCGCCGGTGGCGCCGCGCGGCACGTGCCACCTTTTCGGCCAACGTTTCGATCAGCGAATCCTGAAAGCCGCGCGCGATGCTGGCGCGTTGCGCGTCGAGGACACCCGCCTTCTCGGCGTCACGCACGGCATAGAGCACGGCCGTCTTGAGTCCGCTGAACGAACAGTCGTAGTAATCGTCGTCGCCCGGCTCGGCCGACTTGCGCAGCATGGGTCGCGCAAAGCGATGCGGATGCGTGTGCATCGGTGACTCGGCGGTGAGGGCCAGCTCCTCCAGCGGGCGACCGCCGGGGTAGGGCAGGCCAAGCAGCTTTGCCACCTTGTCGAATGCTTCGCCGGCGGCATCGTCACGCGTCTGACCGAGCAGGCGATACCGCCCCCACGCCTCCACATCCAGCAGCAACGTATGCCCGCCACTCACCAGCAACGCCGTGAACGGTGGCGTGGCCTCGGGGTGCTCAAGCAGCGTGGCGAACAGATGCCCTTCGAGATGGTGCACCGGCACCACGGGCACGTGGTGCGTGAAGCCCAGCGCCTTGGCGTAGCTCGTACCCACCAGCAGTGCGCCCACGAGGCCTGGCGCGTGTGTGACCGCAATGGCGTCGAGATCGCCCAGCGACACGTGGGCATCGGCCAACGCCGTGCGCACGGCCGGCACGATGCCGGTGAGATGCTGACGGCTGGCGATCTCGGGCACGACGCCGCCGAAGAGGCGATGCACGTCCTGCGACAGGATCACCAGTGATTCCATTCGCATGTCGGTCGGCGTTCCATACACGACGGCCGCCGATGTTTCGTCGCACGACGTTTCGATGCCGAGTACACGGCGTGGGGCGACGTCAGACATGGACGGCGTGGATGTACAGCCACAGGGCCGCCGCCAGCACGATCGCCGACAGCGCCCGCACGACGTTCGGCCACGCGACGCGGCTCACCTGACTCACTACGGCTTGGGTTCGGCCAGCAGCGACGAAAGCAGCCGCTGATTGCCGTCTGAATTCCAGTCTTCTGCGCCGATCCACTTCTTGCGGATCACGCCGTCGCGCCCGATCACGAAGGTTTCGGGCACGCCGGTGGTGCGGTAGATCCCTTGAATGGTGCCGGCGGGATCGTGCAACATCTCGAAGGTCAGTTTGAACTCCTTCGCGAAGTCCCGGATCTTCGCCTCGGCCCCTTCGTCATCGATACTGATGGCGACGACCTTGAGCCCCTTGGCGCCGAGCGTTTGATGCACGGCCTCGATGCTGGGCATTTCGGTGCGGCACGGAATGCACCAGGTGGCCCAGATGTTGAGCAGCACGACCTCACCGCGATAGTCGGTGAGCGTCTTCATGGCCGGCGCGGCGGTGAGCGTCTTCGCGGCAAAGCCCGGCGCATCGGATCCCACCGAGACGCTGGTGAGTTCGTCCTTCAGGAAATGCGAAGCGGCGAACGCACCGCCTCCCAACACGGCGACGATCGCGAGCACCACCAGCCACTGCTGCTTGGCGGTCATACCGCCTCCACGCACAAGCGGCGCAGCACGTCGATTTCCGCCTGCGGATGGGCGGCGCCGAAGATGGCGTTGCCGGCCACGAACGTATCGGCGCCGGCTTCCCAGCAGCGGTGAATCGTGTCGCGCGAAATGCCGCCGTCGACCTCGAGTACGGCGTTGCTGTCGGCCTGATCGAGCAGCAAACGCGCGCGCGCGATCTTGTCGACGGAGTACTCGATGAATTTCTGTCCGCCGTAGCCGGGATTGACGCTCATGATGAGCACGAGGTCGACCATGTGCGCGACTTCTTCGATCACCGACAACGGCGTGGCCGGATTGAGCGCGACCCCCGCCTTGCAGCCAAGCGACTGGATGCGCGCGATCTGCCGGTCGAGGTGCGGCGCGGCTTCGGCGTGAATGGTGAGCACGTCGGCCCCCGCTTTCACGTAGTCGTCGAAGTAGTTCTCGGGCTCGACGACCATGAGGTGCACGTCGATGACCTTCGTGCTGGAGCGCCGGGCGGCCTCGATCACCTTCACGCCGAACGACAGACTTGGGACGAAGCGTCCATCCATCACGTCGACATGAATCCAGTCGGCGCCGCCGGCGTCGCACATGGCAATCTCTTCGCCGAGTTTGCGGAAATCAGCGCTGAGCACGGAGGGCGCAATGCGAACGGTCATGGAACCGGATGGAGCTGAGGGATGAAGAGCGTGTCGGCGGGGGAACGTCCGTCGCTGATCACGAGTGACACGGTTGCGCTGGCGCCGAGCAGGCTGCCGGCGGGGGGCGTCGTGGCGAGCACGAGACCGGCCGGGCTGGTGCTGGCACGGAACTGCACGTCGCCTACGACCAGCCCCGCTTCGCGCAGCTTGTCGCGGGCAGGGCCTTCTTCGAGTCCGACCACGTCCGGGACGGGGAGCAGCACGTCGGCGACGGCGGCACTGTCGGCGGCGTCCGGGGCCTTCGCGGCGCTATCGGCTTGTCGTGTCGCCGCCTGCTTCCGCTGGGCGGCGGTTGGTTCGGCGATCGTGCCGCGCGCGATGCTGTCGAGCACGGCCTGCACTGAATCAACCGCGTTGGCGCGTCCCGGCTCGAGCGTACGCACCGCGACCACGCCACCGGCGCCGCCGAGCACCAGGCCGGCCACGGCCGCGATGGTACCGCGAATGAGCCAGCTCCGCGTCGCTTTCGACATCGTCGCGCCCGTGCCGGGCTGCTTCGCGGCGGCCATTACGCCGTTCTCCGCAACCGGGCGGCGAAGGCGCCGTCGGTGCCGTGCTGCTGCGGCAACACGCGGAGGAGTCCGTGATCCAACACGGATTCCGGTACCGTGCCCGCTGGCGGTGGTTCCAAGGTGAAGTCCTTGTTCGTGGCGAGAAACGACTCGATCTGGTCGTCGTTCTCCTCCAGTTCGAGCGAGCAGGTGCTGTACACGAGCAATCCGCCCGGCTTCACCATCGCGGCGGCCGCGAGGAGAATCTCGCGTTGCAACGCCGGCAACACGGCGAAATCGGATACGCGAAGTCGCCAGCGCGCGTCGGGGTGCCGGCGGAACGTACCGGTGCCGGTGCAGGGCACGTCGATCACGACCACATCGGCGTCACCGATCGCGGGGTGACGCGCGTCGCAGACGATGGGGATGAGATTGGTGGCGTTGATTCGCGCGAAGCCGGTCAGCATGCGCTCCACACGCGCCATCTTCGCGTCGGCCGCGAACACCAGCCGGGCGCGACGCGAGAGCTCGAGTGCCTTGCCGCCGGGGGCGGCGCAGAGGTCGACCACCACGCCACCTTCGGGCACGTGCGCGTAGGTGGCCACCAGCGTCGCCGCCGGATCCTGCACGAAGA
>NZ_JBILKJ010000137.1:0-7348 GCF_044376735.1 Gemmatimonas sp. | reverse complement strand
ACGATCTGCTGGACGGTGCGCGGGCGAACTATGTGTGCGCCATCGCGACCGGCCGCGATACATCGCGTGACGGATCGCGTGATCAGATCGGCATCGCGGCCGCTGATCTGTCGACCGGCGAGTGGCGCCTGTTTCTGGTGACGCCGATGGATGCCCCCGCGGTGCTGGCGCGATTGGCGCCGCGCGAGCTGCTGGTGGTGCGTGGCGCAGCGCACCCCGAGCTGGCCACGGCGATGCAGGCGGTGGACAACGTGCTGGTGACCGAGCGCGATGGATGGGAATTCGACGCGCAGCTTGCTGGCGATGAATTGGCGCGCCAGTTCGATGTGCGCTCGCTGGAAGGCTTCGGACTGGGCAGTGATGATGCGGGCGCGATCGGCGCGGCGGGGGCGCTGTTGCGCTACCTGCGCGAGCTGCAGCCGGGTGGACTGCCGCACCTCGCGCGACCGGTGGTGGAGCGTCCGGGTGGCGTGATGCCGCTGGATGAAATGACGCGTCGCAATCTCGAGCTGGTGGAGTCGCTGCGTGGTGGCGAGCTGGCGGGGACGCTGTTGTCAGTGCTCGATCGCACGACCACCCCGATGGGGCAGCGGCTGTTGCGGCAATGGCTGCTGGCGCCGTTGCTCGAGCGCGAGGCCATCGAGCGGCGTCTCGACGCGGTGACGGTGCTGGTGCGCGATCCGGTGGGACGCGCCGGGGTGCGCGATGCGCTCGATGGCGTGCGCGATGTGGAGCGACTGGCCAGTAAAGCCGCCGCCGGTCGGGCTACGCCACGCGAGTTGCGCGCGCTCGGCGATTCGCTGGCGCGCTTGCCGCAGGTGGCGCAGGCGGTGCACGCCGTGTTGGCGCATGCGGCGCAGGGGCATTCGAGCGGTGGCTTGCTCACGGCGATGCTGCACGACTGGGACGACGGCCACGACTGCGCCGAACGGCTCACGACGATGCTGGTGGAACGTCCACCGCTGATGATCGGCGAAGAAGACACGATCGCGCCGGGCGTGGACGCCGATCTCGATGAGCTGCGCGCATTGCGCGACGGCGGCAAGGATGCGATCGCGACGATCCAGTCGCAGGAGCGCGCGCGTACGGGCATCCACTCGCTCAAGGTGGGCTACAACCGTGTGTTCGGATACTTCCTCGAGATCTCGAACGCCAACAAGCATCTGGTGCCCGACGACTATCAGCGACGGCAGACGCTGACGGGGGCAGAACGGTACGTAACGCCGGCCCTCAAGGAGTACGAGGAGAAAGTGTTGAGCGCGGCCGATCGTATCGAGACGCGCGAGCGCGACCTGTTCGACGCGTTGCGTCGTGAGGCGGGGGCGGCGATTCAGCGGTGGCAGCAGGTGGCACGCCGGGTGGCGACGATCGACGTGCTCACGGCCTTCGCCGAAGTGGCGGAGCGCGAACAGTACGCCCGCCCCGAGCTGAACGATGGCTT
This sequence comes from Gemmatimonas sp., assembly GCF_044376735.1. Classification (GTDB taxonomy): domain Bacteria; phylum Gemmatimonadota; class Gemmatimonadetes; order Gemmatimonadales; family Gemmatimonadaceae; genus Gemmatimonas. The sequence continues at coordinate 5,907 of NZ_JBILKJ010000137.1, read as the reverse complement.
CGACCTCGAGATCGTGGCGGGGCGTCATCCGGTGGTGGAGCGCATGATGGCGCGGGAGAAGTTCATCCCGAACGATCTGGTGCTGAGCGAAGACGGACAGATGATCGTGCTGACTGGTCCGAACATGGCGGGCAAGAGCACGATCCTGCGGCAGGTCGGCTTGATTCAGCTGATGGCGCAGGTGGGCGCGTATGTCCCGGCCCGTCGGGCGAAGCTGCCGATCGTGGATCGCCTGTTCACGCGCGTGGGTGCCAGCGACAACCTGGTGCGTGGCCAGTCGACGTTCATGGTGGAGATGAGCGAAACCAGCGCGATTCTGCACACCGCGACCAGGCGCTCGCTGGTGCTGCTCGATGAAATCGGTCGCGGCACGAGCACGTACGACGGCGTGTCGATCGCGTGGAGTGTGAGCGAACACCTGCACGATGCGATCGGCTGCAAGACCGTGTTCGCCACGCACTATCATGAACTCACGCAGCTGGCGAGCGAGCTGCCCGGGGTGCGCAATTTCACGGTGGCGGTGCGCGAAGTGGGCGATCAGGTGCTGTTCCTGCACCGGCTCATTCCCGGTGGCGCCGACCGGTCGTATGGTATCGAGGTGGGGCGTCTGGCGGGGCTGCCGGCGGCGGTGATCGCCCGCGCGAAGGAAGTGCTGGCGCTGCTCGAGGGCGAAGGCGAGCAGATGGCGGCGCGCTTGACGGCCGATGGATTGGCCGCGCCGAAGAGCGTGTCGCGTAAGGGGCCGCGGATGAAGCAGCCGGGGGCGCCCACCCCGCAGCTCGGTTTCTTCGGTGAGGCGTCGGCCCCCGCGCCCGATCCGGCGTTGACCCGCCTGGCCGATGCCGTGGGGGCGTTGGAGCCGGATCAGATGACGCCGCTGCAGGCGTTGACGGCGCTGGCGTCGCTCAAGCAGTCGATGCGTGACTGACCTCGCGCCGCGGAAGAAGCCGACCAAGGCCGAATTGGCGGCGGCGGTCGATCTGATCGTGCCGGATCTGGTCGCGCCCGGGCTGCGGGTGCTGTTCTGTGGCATCAACCCCGGGTTGTACACGGCGGCGATCGGTCATCACTTCGGCCGGCCGGGCAACCGCTTCTGGCCGGCGCTGCACGGCGCCGGCTTCACGCCGCGGCTGTTCGCGCCGTGGGAGGAGCGGGAGCTGCTGCCGCTCGGCCTTGGCATCACCAACATGGTGGAGCGCACCACGGCCACGGCGGCGGAGCTCAGCGCTGCGGAGTACGTGGCGGGTGGCCAGCGGCTGTATAGGTTGGTGGAAGCACAACGGCCACGCGTGGTGGCGTTTCTCGGTATCGGCGCCTATCGCACGGCGTTCGGACGCCCCAAGGCGGCGCTTGGTTGGCAGGAGGAGCGGCTCGCCGAGTCGGCGTTGTGGGTATTACCGAGTCCGAGCGGTTTGAACGCCAATCACCAGCTGGCGGATTTGGTCGTGTTGCTGCGGGCGTTGCGCGAATGGGTGGATGGTACGTGACGTATCCGTGTCAGGCTGGAACAGCAGGTTTCCTATTGAATCCGTCGTCCCGATCCACTCTCATACTGCGGCAACCCGACTGATGGCTCTTCTCTCCAGCATGCGACGCTCGCGGACGGCATCGGCCGTCATTCTGCTTGGCACCGTGGCGTTCGTGTCCACGGCCGGCGCCTTCGGGGCCTGCGGTGGTGATCGTGGCGCGGTCAATACGGCCGGTAGCGACAGCACCGGCGCCGTGGTGACGCGAACGCCGACGTACGGGTTCGAGGTCGTGCAAAGCTATCCGCACGATGCCAAGGCGTTCACGCAGGGATTGGTGTGGCATGACAACCGGCTGTTCGAGAGCACCGGTCAGGTCGGGCAGTCGAACATTCGCGAAGTCGAGCTCAGCTCCGGTCGCGTGATCCGTCAGCAGGATCTCGAAGCGCCGCACTTCGGGGAAGGCATCGTGTTGCTGGGGGACAAGCTGTTCCAGATCACCTGGACGAGCGGCAAGGCGTTCGTATACGACTGGAAGAGCTTTACGCGGACGGGCCAGTTCACGTACGACGGCGAAGGGTGGGGCCTCACCACCGACGGTACGGCCATCATCATGAGCAACGGCACGTCATCCATCGTGTGGCGCGATCCGGCCACGTTCGCCGTGCAGAAGACGATCACCGTGACCGATCATGGCACCCCCGTGTCGCAGCTTAACGAGCTGGAGTGGGTGAAGGGCGAGATCTGGGCCAACCTCTGGCAGAGCGAGCAGATCGCCCGCATCGATCCCGCCACCGGCAACGTGACGGGATGGATCGACCTGAAGGGCATTCTGCCGGCGATGGATCGCACCGGCAGCGAAGATGTGATGAACGGCATCGCCTACGATGCCGCGCGCGACCGCCTGTTCGTGACCGGCAAGCTCTGGTCGAAGCTCTACGAGATCACGCTCAAGCAGCGGTCGTAACACGCGCTGCGGCGTTTCGCGTCAGCGAAGCCGCACGAGCGCGTACTTGAGGGTGCCGGGGGGCAATGCCCCGTTGGACGACACGATGATCACCGCACTGCGTCCGGCGGGGATGCCGAAGCGCACGAACGAACTCGTGCCACCGGCCAGCAGTACGCGCTGCGGTGCGCCGGAAACCAGCGATCGTGTGGCGATCGGATACACGCCCAGGGGCGTGCCACCGGAGAAGCGCAGACCAGGGAAGATGCTGCGGAAATTCCACGACGGCATGAGGTAGCTCGGGGCGAGCGCCGCCGTCGTGGCTGGCGAGAAGTCGTCGGCGATGAGCGACACCGACCAGTCGCGCAGATAATCGGCGAACTGACCGCCCGACAACACGTTCTGCAGATTGGCCACGCCTGTCGTGTTCGAATTCACGAGCGAACGCAGGAACGGCGCCTCGCCATCGGCGCCCTGACGGCCCGCGGCGTAGCGCAGGAAATTCCAGATTGCCCCACGCGTGGCCAGCGAGTCGTTGGGCGCGTACGGCGAGTTGACTTCGGGTGCGATGAGATAGCTGTAGAAGCGCGAGAAGTTCTGCGACGCATAATTGCGGAACTGGTCGGCGCGCGTGGTGTTTCCCGCTACGTCGGTCAGGGCGAGATTCTGTCGCGACGTGAAGTTGGCGATTCGGAAGTAGAGCAGTTCTTCGGCCAGGTGCGACAGCCCTTCGTCCAGCCACGTCTCTTCGTTCGGACGCGCCCCGGTATTCACATACAGACGGCGCGACGAGTTGATGAGGTGCTGGAACTCGTGGGCGATGGTGGTGAGGTTGAGCAGCGTCACTTCATCCTTCGTGCGACGGTTCCCGTTGACCGTGCCGGTAGGATCGGGGGCGAGCAGATAGAACATCTCCGCTTCGTTCGATGCAGCGCAGGCGGCCAGCCCGTTTCTGGCGGTCTTCGGATACAGGTCGCGCGCGAAGAAGAAGCCGCCGATGGTGTATCCCGCCCCCGCCGGCGTGAGGGCGTTCACGGCGCGGGTGTACAGCAGAATGATCTTGCCGTAGCCGCTGACGTTCGTGGGCGCCCCGAACGCGGCGGTGTCCATCGGGAACACGAGCGTGTCGAAGGTGGCGGCGATCGCGGCATACTCGGCGTCGGTGTAGCCGCCAGTGGGATTGTCGTTGTCGCTGACGATGATCGACTTCGTGCCGACGGCGGCGACGCGTCCCGACTTCGTGTCGGCGCTGCTGCACGCCACGTTGGCGTTCACGTTCAGGCGCAGCACGTCGCCCACTTTGGCGTCGGCCGCCGTCACGGCGAAGGCGGTGCGGGTCGATGCCGTGCGCGCCGCCATCCAGTCGCGCGCTTCGCCCACCAGCGGTGTGAGCTCGCGTCGTTCGAGGTCGCGTCGTTCCAGTTCGGCGGCCCGGACGGGCGACAGCGCCGTGGTTGCGGCATCGGGGGCGTCGATGGCGGTCGCGAACGGATTGGCGTCGGCCGTCAGGGCGGCGATGGTGGGACCGGTGCTCCCGATCGCGCTGAGATCCACCGGGGACGACGTGCCAAAGGATGTGGACGTCGATACGAGCGTCAGGGCGTACTCGCCGTTGATCACGGCGGGCGCCACGAGGCAGGCCGTGATGCTCGCGTTTCCGGCGGGTGGGATGTACACCTCGCCGAGCGCCATCTCGCGCGCCGGGATCGGTCCGCAGACGCTCGATCCCGCCGGCGAGATGGTCACCGGTACGGTGTCCGCCCGGCTGGCGGCCGCGGCCACCACCCGCGCCACACCGACGGCCACCGCGGTAACGAGCCCGGAGCTGTTTACCGAGGCCAACGTCGGATTGAGTGTGCTGTAGCTGATCGGCTCTCCGCCGATGGTGTTGCCGAACTGATCCCGCAGTGATCCGCGCACCCGGACGGTGTCGCCGACGTTGAGAAAGGCCGCTTCCGGCGACGCAACCAGCAGGGCTGCCGGCCCCGGCAGCACGGTGGCGGTGAGCGTGACGGGCGTCACCCCGTTCACCTGCGCCGAAACGCGCGCGGTGCCGGCGGTCGTGCCGAGCGTCCAGACGGTGGTGGCCACCCCGCGAGCGTCGGCGGTGGACCGCGCTGGTGCGACGGTGCCGGATCCCGGGCCCACATCCCAATCCACCCGCGCTCCCGATATGGTCTTGCCGTTCTTGTCGGTGACCACCACCGCCAGCGGCACACTCAGCGCGGCGCCCACCACGCCGGTCTGCTCGTTGCCGGCCTGTGTTCTGATCGCGGCCGCGACCGGGCCGGGGCCGGTGCTCTTGTCGCCTGAGCAGGCGCTCAACAGCAGCAGTGCGCCAGCGACCAGTGAGCGCCGCCCGGAGACGTGTGCCGTGCGCGGTGGAGCCGAACGAACAGCGTGAAGGCGAAGCGAGAGCATGTGGACTGCGGTTTGATGGAGGTCGAACGGTTCCGCCGAGGGCACTCAGCGGGTGTACTTTCCAGTGTTGAACATCGACGTGCCCTTTCGGTAACCGGAGTCACTTCCGAACGCGTTCAAGATACAGGGCGACGTGCCACTTCGGCGGGTTGTCTCGTCAGATGGTCGCGTCCCGATTCGCGTGTCGTTGCTCGTCCCCGTGCAGTTCCGACATCCCCAGGGGAGACGCTCCCCAGGGACTCCCAATAACGCATTCTGCCATGTCCAGCACCCTGGCGACCTCCCTGACGTCCGACGCGGCTTCCACCGATGCGACCGCGCACGAGGAACACGTCCGCCATCGCCGTCCCTACGCCAGCGTGCTGGAGACGATCGGCTGGACGCCGATGATCCGTCTGTCCCGGGTGGCCCGCGGTATCCGGACGCCGTTGTTCGGGAAGGCCGATTTCTTCAATCCCGGGGGCAGCGTGAAGGACCGGGTCGGCATGCCGATGATCGAATCGCACGAGCGCGCGGGCACCCTCAAGCCGGGTGGCACGATCGTGGAGGCGACGAGCGGCAACACCGGCGTGGGTCTCGCCATCGCCGCCGCGCTCAAGGGCTATCGCTGCATCTTCACGATGCCCGACAAGATGTCACAGGAAAAGGTGCGGTTGCTGAAAGCGTTCGGGGCCGAAGTGATCATTACGCCGACGGCGGTGCCGCACGATCATCCGCAGAACTACGTGATGATGGCGAAGCGGATCGTGCGCGAGACGCCGGGCGCCGTGCTGGCCGGGCAGTTCGAGAATCCGGCCAATCCGGCGGCGCACCTGGCCACGACGGGCCCCGAAATCTGGGAGCAGACCGACGGGCGCATCACGCATTTCGTGGCCGGCGCCGGCACCGGCGGCACGATCACTGGCGTGGCGCGCTATCTCAAGAGCAAGAACCCGAACATCAAGATCATCGCGGCCGACCCCATGGGATCCGTGCTGGCCGAACTGTGGCGCAGCAAGGGCGAGGGACATCCCACCGGTGCGCCGTACAAGGTGGAAGGCGTGGGACAGGACTGCGTGCCGCTCACGCTCGACA
>NZ_JBILKJ010000136.1:0-7370 GCF_044376735.1 Gemmatimonas sp. | reverse complement strand
CGATCCGCGCCGTGGGCTGGACGAACGAAGAGAACGGCATGCGCGGCGGCAACGCGTATCGCGATGCACACCAGCACGAGACGCACCAACTGGCCATCGAATCCGACGGTGGCGTGTTCTCACCGCTTGGCTTCGGCTTCACGGGGTCACCAGCGGCACGCGCGATCGTGACCGCGATCGGTTCGTTGCTCAACCCGATCAACGCCGGCAAGATCGAAGCGTCCGGTGGCGGCGCGGACATCGGACCCATCATGGCCACCGGCGTGCCGGGCATGGGGCTGAACGTGGACGGCACCCGCTACTTCTGGTTCCACCACACCGATGCCGACACGCCCGATAAACTCGACCGCGCCGAAGTGCAGCGCTGCGTGGCGGCCATGGCGGTGATGGCGTACATCGCGGCGGATCTGGAGCAGGGGTTGCCGAGGTAAGTGGCGACTCTCAACGCATAACTCCCTAGGGAGCAGGGAGGAGGGTATCAGGGAGCAGGAGGCAGGAAAGCCGCGCGCCGTTCACCTGCTTCCTGCCCCCTGATACCCTCCTCCCTGCTCCCTAAGGTGTTCGCAGTTTCAGTTCACAGTTTCAGTGTGCCGTACCGCTCAAAACGGTACCGGACTGGTCAGGATCAACTCGGCCCCCGTCTCCGGATGCGTAAACGCCAGCGACTCGGCGTGCAGCAGCAACCGCTCGCCGTACTCGGGGGCGCTACGCCCGTACAGACGGTCGCCCACGATCGGCGCATCGAGCCCGAGCGGATTGGACGCATGCACGCGCAACTGGTGGGTGCGCCCCGTGTGCGGGGTGAAGGCCACCTTCGTGCGCCCGCCCGCGCGCTCCAGCACCTGCCATCCCGTCACCGCGTGCTTCCCATGCACCGGATCGTGGATGTGTCGGGGGCGATCGTCGATATCCATGCGCATGGGGAAATCGATGAGCCCCTCATTGCCCGACACATCGCCATCCAGCCACGCCACGTAACGCTTCCGGATCTCGCGCAGCGAGAAGAGTCGCTGCAAGGCGGAGAACGTGGCCGTGTGCTTGGCCGCCAGCAGCAAGCCCGAGGTGTCGAGATCGAGGCGATGCACTACCAGCTGTCCGGTGGCGTCGGGGTAGCGCGCCCGCAGCCGCGTGGACACCGAATCGCGCAAGAGTCCGCTGCGACCGGGCACCGACAGCAATCCGGACGGTTTGTCGACGACGACGAGAAACTCGTCTTCGTACACGACCCGCGGCTCGGACTCGGCGATGGCGGCGGCGCCGAACACCGGCGGCGGATCGGCCGGCAGTCCGCCCAACATGTGCGCAAGAATGGGGGGACACTTCCCCTGACAGGCAGGATAGAACGAGCCGGCGCGACGATCCCCCGTGCGCGGCGGGGCGCCCCACCAGAACTCGGCCAGCGCCAGCGGACGCAGCCCCTGCGCGTAGGCCTGCGCGAGCAGCTTCGGCGCCGCGCAATCGCCGGCGCCCCCCGGTGGTTCTTTGGGCGCGAACAGCTCGCGCATCGCGCGCACCTCGCCCAACGCATTGGCGAAGTGATACGTGTTCTGAATCGCCGGCAGCAGTTCGCGCGAGCGCGCGGTCCGCGCGTCGTCGTCGGTGCCGAGGTCGTACAGTTCGGCCTCACCGGGAATCCAGACCGCGTCGCGCGCCGCGATATCGTACGCCGGCGGCGCCCAGCCATCGATCACCCACTGGCCCGCCACCATGCCGGAGAAGGCCCGTAGATAGCCCACCGTGCCATCAGGAGCCGCTACCACCAGCACCCCGAACATCTTGCCGCTTCCCGGTTCATCGAGCCGCCACGGGGCCATTCCGGGCAATTGCAGCACCGCGATCGTGTCCATGGCCGCCCGCCGGGCGAGCGGATGCACCGCCGCGCGATCGAACGGACTCGGAAATCGCGCGGGGAGATCGCTGGGGTCGGGGGGCGAGGAGAACCGGAGCACATCCACAGGATAACGGGGTGGTCCACGCGCGGCCGGCGAGACGTCGGGCGATCCCCAGATCGCACGGCGCGCGCACCGTGCGCACCGAAAAAGCGCGCACGTCCAGCCCCGGCGCGATATGATACCGCCGTCGCGCGGCACCGCGCGGCATCGGCGTGTCGGAACACGCGCACCCTCAGGAGAATCGCACATGCGTCGTACGGACTGGCTCGTGGCTCTGCCCTTCGCGGCTGCCCTTTTCGGTGGGTGCGCCAGCGCACCGAAGGCGGCGCCCTCGTCGACGTCGGCCACCGCGTCAGGGGGGGCGGCGTTGCCGCTCTGGAGATCGGGCACCGCCGCCTTCGGCATGTTCGTGCCCAACGAGCGGCCGGCGGCGGCCCCCGCGGCGGGCGCCACCCGCTTGCCGCCGCTCTACACCGAGAACGGTGGGAAGGCGCTCGCCGAGAACCCGCTGCTCGACTACCTCTTCCTGAATCTCGAAGGGGCGTACGACGCGAACGCGGTGCAGGCGATGGTGCGCGGCATCCGGATGAGCAGTGCCGCCACGCGGCCCACGCTGCTGGTGCGCATTCCCACCATCGAGGACGCCGGCGTGGACTCCACGCGCGCCCGCGTGAAGGCCGTGCTCGACCTCGGGGCCGACGGCGTGGTCATCCCGCACGTGCGCAGCGCCGCCGAAGCGCGCACGGCGGCGGCGTTCTTCACGGAGGCCGGCGCCAACGTGTGGTCGCCCGCGAATCCCAAGGGCACCGTGATCGCGATGCTCATGGTGGAAGACAAGGGCGCGATCGCCGAGTTGCCGGAGATCGCCGCCGTGAAGGGGTACAGCCTGCTGTCGTGCGGCATCGGCAGCCTTACGCGCGATATGGGCGGCGATGCGCCGGGGGCCGAAGCCGCGTGCCAGCGTGCACGCGATCTGGGAGCGAAGGCGGGGATGCCCAGCATGATGACGGCCACTGCCGCCACCATCAACGACCGCATCGGGAAGGGCTACCTCGGCCTGCTCCTGTCGGGCACCGCCGATCAGGCGTCGACGATCATCCGCGCCGGTCGCGTGGTGGCCAAGCGCCCGTAACCGCGCGGTGGCGTCGTCCGGCCAGTATCCCATCGAGGACCGCCGCCAGCGTCACGCCAACGGCGTAGCAGACGATGTCGCTCCAGAGAAAGCCCTGCCCCAGCACCAGCGCGCCCAGCCTCGAGGCGCGCAGTGCATCGAGCCACGGCACGTGGTAGCGCTGGCTGATTTCCACGGCCACCGCAATGGTGAAGGCGATCGCGGCGAGGGTACCCCTCGCGCCGGTTGGGCGCACGAGCGTCAGCAGCCAGAACACCATCGACGCCCACAGGACATCACCCGCGTACGTCGACACGAAGGCCGGCAGCGCGGCGGGGTAGCGTCGCGAGCCCAATCCCAGTGCCACGGTGCCGATCAGCAGCACCAGGCCGTGCGTGGTCGAGCGCGTCGGCGACATCGTGGGCGAAGGCGTGGGCGACTGGGGCAAGCAGGACGGTCGTGAAAGGGGGCGGGGGGCGCCGTTCGGCTCGCGGCATCGCGGTGGGAGGCACTACGTTTTCCGGATGACGACGCCAACAACTTCTGTCCCGGCGCTGCTGGCCCTGCTGCAGCAGGAGCGCGCGCAGTTGCTCGCCACTTTCGAGTCGATCCCGGAAGCTGACCGCACGCGACCGGGCGGCGAACCGGGACGCGGGAGCGGCTGGTCGGCCGCGCAGATAATCGAACACTGCGCGCGCGTGGAAGGCAATGTGGCGCGCATGATCGCCAAGGGAGCCGAGCTTCCCCGCACAGCGACCGCCGAGGAGCTGCAGGCCGGGTGCCTCACGGAGACGTCGATCGGCTGGGTGCGCGACCACACGAAAAAGGTTGAAGCGCCCGAACGCGTGCGCCCGATTGTGCCGATCGCCGCCGCCGACGCGCTCGCGCTGCTGCACGCGTCGCGCGCGGCGCTGCTCGCGGCTTTCACCGCAGCCGATCCGGCCGTCCTCGACGGCATCCTCTTCCCGCACCCGTTCGTCGGACCGCTCACCCTCCGGTCGTGGACGGAGCTGGTCGCGCATCATGAGGCGCGCCACGCCGAGCAACTGGCGGCGCTGCGCCGCCGCTAGCGCGGCGCGGGCGGCTCCGGCACCCGCCCCTGCACCGCGTTGGCACGGGCGCTGTACGTGATGCGTCCGTGGTCATCGGCCGGTAGCGACGCGCGGAGTCGGTCCTGCAGCTGCGCGCTCGCCGCGGGCGACATCGTCGCGATGGTCCGACCCACGGCGTCCCATCCAACGATGGTGGCCCAGTACTCGTCGAAGGACGCGAACGTGCGCTGCACCGTAAGCTGGTGGCACTCGACATCAATCAGGCCGGCGTCGCGCCACAACGCCTCCATGACCTCGCGGCGCGACGCCTCCGGACGTGGCGGTGCCGGCACCACCGCCCCGAGTTCACGCATCTCGCGCTGCACCGCATGGTAGGGAAACCCACCGCCGTGCATGTCCCACGCATACGCCGCCACGAGGCCGCCGGCGCGCACCACCCGCACCATCTCGGCGACGCCCAGCGCCGGCTCGGGCACGAAGAAGATCACCAACGGCATCACCGCCGCGTCGACGTGGTCGTCGGGATACGGCAGCGTCATCGCATCGCCTTCGCACAGCTCGGCGTCGCGCAAGGTGGCACGCGTGCGCGCGAAAGCCAGCTGCGCCGCTGACGGGTCGATGCCGTGCAGGGCGCTTGGTGCGCAACGCCACGCCAGCAGCTCTGTGAAGGCGCCATTGCCGCACCCCACGTCAAGCCATCGTCGTCCCGACGCCGGCGCCAGCCAGTCCAGAAACGCGGCACCGGCCAGCTGGCTCCACACGCCCATGTAGCGCTCGTACGACGCGCCATCGTTGAAACGGATCGGGTCAGTCACGGGGCGTGTTCCTTCTGGAGAGTGATCGGCGGCGGTGGCACTTTGAAGGTATCATCCACGTACGGCCTCGGACGGCGCCCGGCGCCGCTCGCCCTTCTCTCTCTCGCGAACGGAGCTATCGTGACGCGTCCCAAATGGTACATGCCGGTGGCCATCATCGCGCTGCTCTGGAACCTCATCGGCTGCGCCGCCTATCTCATGGACGTGACGCTGACCCCCGAGGCGGTGGCGGCGATGTCGCCCGACCAGCAGGCGTTGTACGCGGCGCGACCCGCGTGGGCGGTGGCCGTCTATGCGATCGCGGTGTGGGGCGGTGCGCTCGGCTGCGTGGGGCTGATCATGAAGAAGCGCTGGGCCAAGGGCGCGCTGCTCGCGTCGCTGCTGGGGCTCATCGCGCAGGATATCGCCCTGTTCGGCATGAGCCCGGTGGCCATCGAGACGTCGGTGTACGCCCTGCAGGGGATGGTGCTGATGATCGCGGTGCTGCTGCTCCTGCTGGCCAACAAGGCGGCGCGACAGGGATGGTTGGAATGACGAACCCCTAACGGGCGTCGTCCAGCGGCGCACCGCTACGCCGCTGGTCCGTACCCCGCGATCGCGCGCGCCAGGCGCGCGACGCCATCCACCAACGTCGGCGCGTCGTAGTGCGCGAAACTCAATCGCATGGCCGACGCGAACCCGTCGCGGCTGAGAAAGCGCCCGCCCGGATGAAAGCTGACGCCTTCCGCCTTCGCGCGTGGCAGCAGCTCGGCCGCGCGCATGTCGTTCGGCAACTCCACCCACACGAAGTAGCCACCGCGCGGTTCCACCAACGTCGCGGTCGGCAGCTGCTCGCGCAGCGCGCCGCACAACACGGCGGAGCGGTCGGCGTACACGGCGCGCAGCGCATCGAGCGTGCGATCGGCGAGCCCGAGATCGAGCAGGCTGCGTACTACGCCCGACGTGAACGGATTGAGACCACCACCGCTCTGCACCACCCCCGACCGCATGAGCGTGCCGAGCAGCTCCGGTGTACTGTGGATCCAGCCGAGCCGCAGTCCGGGCGCGCAGATCTTCGAGAACGAACCCAACGACAACACGCGCGCCGATTCGGCGTAGGACGCGAGCGGTCGCGGCGGCGCGGCGTCGAAGTCGAGTAGATGATAGACCTCATCCGCCACGACGAGCAGGTCGTGCGCGCGGCTGATGGCGATGAGCGCGTCGCGACGCGACGCTGACATCGTGGTGCCGGTAGGATTCTGAAATGACGGGATGGTGTACAGCAGCGCTGGCGCATGCCGCGTCAGCGCGTCCTGCAACGCGTCGGTGCGGAGCCCCTCTCCATCGATGGGAATGCCGACCACCGTCAGGCCATGATCGCGGAACACCTCGAGCGCCAGAAAGTACGTCGGCTCCTCCACAAAGATCGTGTCGCCGGGCTTGGTGAATCGCGTGCAGACCAGATCGAGTGCCGGCGACGCGCCGGCGGTGACCATGAGCTGTTCGGCCGGCACCGGCCACGCGTATCGACGCGTGAGGAACGCGGCGAGTGATGCACGAAAGGCGGCGTCGCCCTGATTCTCGCCATACTGCAGCAGCGACGCGTCGCCTCGTGCGACGCAGTCCTCGGTCGCGGTGCGCAGCGCCGCCGTTGGCAAGAGCGACAGCGAGGGTTGGCCGTTGCCGAAGTTGATCATCTCGGCACCCTGTTCCTGAGGGGGAGGTGGCACCAGCCAGAGGCGGCGGTCGGGGGCAGGTGGACGGTCGACATGTGGGCGGAAGGTGTATCGGACACCACGGCGGCGCTATCGGGTTGACGGAAAGCGCTCGCCATCGGATCGACCACGGCGCACCTTTGTCGCCATGACCGACGGCGGATCTCACCGATGATTCGGTCGTTCACCATCACCTTCAGATCGCGACGCATGACACGACGCCTCACACGACTCGCCTTCGCCGTTGCACTGATCGGCCTGCATCACCGCGTTGCACAGGCGCAGAGCGCGGTGGTGACGTCACCTGACGCGCGCGCCGTCATCGCGGTGGCGGACTCGGCGCTCGCCGCGATCACGCGCGGTGATGTCATCGCCTTCACCGACCTCATGGTGCCCGAAGCGGTGATGTTTCCCACCACCACCCGCGACGGCACGACGACCTACCGGGTGCGAACCCGCGACGCGCAGCGGGGCAGTCCCATGTCCGGTATCGTCGAGCGTGGCTTTGCACCGAAGGCCATGGTGAGCGGTGGCGTCGCAATGGTGTGGTATCCGTACGACCTGTACGTGAACGGCGCGTGGTCACACTGCGGCGTCGATGTCTTCACCCTCGTCCGCAGTGCGGGCACTTGGCGCATTGCGTCGTTGGCGTGGAGCGCCGAGCAGCCACCGGTGTGCGAGAAGCATCCAGCTGGGCCGCCCACGAAGCGGTAAGCGCCGGCGGTTTGTCCTCGGCGCCGTTCAAGGGGTTCAAGGGGTTCAAGGGGTTCAAGGGGTCAGAGTCGTTGGGTTCAAGGGGTCAGAGT
>NZ_JBILKJ010000135.1:0-7378 GCF_044376735.1 Gemmatimonas sp. | reverse complement strand
ACCGTGTGCGTCTGGCGTGCGCCGATGTGCAGGAGCCGTTCCGCGAGCGTTGGAAGGACGATGCCAGCCAGCAGGCAGAGCGCAGCCACCACGTCACGTTCGTGCAGGGCGTGCGGCACCACATCAAAGAACACCAAGCCGCCGATCGCGATCAGGATAAACCCGTCGATAAAGGCCATCAGCTGCGCACGGTGTCCAACGAACCAGGTCAGAACGGGGCCGGCGGCGAGCGCACCAAGACTGGCGGCGAGAAAGGCTGAACCCGTCATGGTTGAAGGATAGTGATGCTGAGAGATAAGTCGCAATTGCGCGCTTCGAAGCAACGCGAGCGCCAGCGCGGACGACCGATTTAACGCTTAATGATATTGACATCGCAATAGTTACCTTGTTAGGGTGCATCGCTGTTGATACAGCGCACTCATTAACAAGAACGCTTGAGGTTGCCATGCTGCTTGCTCGTTCCTTCGGTCACGCGTCGTCTGCTCGGGTTGCCGTCGCCGTGATCGCCTCCGTTTCCCTGGCTGCGTGCGGCGACGACAACGGCACGTCGGCGGCGCCCACGGTACCTGCCACCGAATTCCGCCGACTGGTCATCTCCGATACCGCGGCCTTTGCGCGTGTCTTCGATGCGAGCACCGGTGCACGGGTGGACTCGATGGGCGGTTTGCCCTCTCGTATCACCTACCTGTACACGGCCAAGGGGCGCATCGCGTTCGCGCATTTCCAGACGCGCAATCGGGTGTCGTTCATCGACGGCGGTGTCTTTGAGCAGAACGGTCGGGGCGTGAAGCAGGCCCCGCGCATTATTGGCAGCTTCAATGACTCGACGCCGATCCACGGCAATTACAACGGCGATCTGGTTTCGGTGCATTTCGACGGCAGCGGCAATGTGCGCTTCTGGAGCGAGCAGAGTGTAGCCGCTGGCAACACACAGCCGGTTCAGACGGTGCGGACGGGGAATGCGCACCATGGCGCTGGAATGGCCACGCTCGATGGCGGCTTGCTCTCGGCGTCGATTCAGGATCCGACCAACCCCGCCCTCCCGAACGGCGTGGTCGTCTACAACCGTCAGGGTCAGGAAGTTGCGCGCAACACCACTTGCCCCGGGTTGCATGGTTTGGGCGGAAACGGTGCGGGCAAGCTGTACGGGTGCGCTGATGGCGCGCTGTTGGTGACGGCCGCCGGGACGTCGGTCAGCTTCCAGAAGGTCACGCACGCCACCGAACCGCGCTTTGGCGTCGGCACCGTGTGGGCGCGCGACGGGCAGCCGAACTTCCTCGTTCGCATGTCGATCCGTGGCCAGCCGGTCAGCGCGGCGACGCGTGCGCTCGGTGTCGTGCAGCCCTCCTCGCGCACGATGACGTCGATTGCCCTGCCTGCCAGCGAGATTGACTGGACGGCAGAGATCGATCACAACGGTCGCTACGCGGTGATCCTGGGTCGGCTTGGCAACCTGCACGTCGTGGACATGAACACGCGGCAGGTCACCGGTACGCTCAATGGCGTTGTGCCGCCGATGCCGACCAGCGGCACGGTGCTGACACCATTCTTCGCCTTCGCGGAGGGCGTGGCGTACATGACGAGCCCGACGCAAGGCCGTGTGCTCGAGGTCGCCATCAACAGCGCCGGCGTGCCGTCGATCACGCGCACCCTGAACGTGGGCGGCAATCCCGAGCGCATCGTGGTACTTGGCGTGCGCGAAAATCGCTCGCTGCAGCAGTGATCGCTGTGCCTGTTCGCGTTCGGCGGACGTGGCTGCTTCTCACCGCCGTCGGGAGTGTCCTCCCGACGGCGGGTCTGTCACAGCAAGTGCGTCGCACGGCCGATTCGGTGGTGTATACCCCGAGCCAACGGGACTCGATTCAGCGGGACTCGTTAGCCCGGCGCGCAACGCGCGTGCAGGCGTTGGGCATCGTGCGCGTCACCGCGGCGCAAGGCAGCGGGTTATCGCTCGCGCGTCCCGCTACGGCACTGGAAGGGCGCGCGTTCGATCGACGGCTTGCTCCGTCCATCGCGGCGACCATTGCCGGAGAACCCGGCGTGACGGCACGCAGTAATGGTCCGATGGCGACCCAACCGGTGATTCGCGGCTTGACGGGCGATCGGGTGTTGGTGTTGGAGGATGGTCAACGCACTGGTGATATCGCGACGACGGCCCCTGATCACGCCGTCACCATCGATCCGATGACGGCGCGCCGTGTGGAGGTGATCCGCGGTCCGGCGGGGTTGCTCTTCGGCAGCAACAGCCTCGGTGGGGTCGTGAACGTGGTACGTGACGACGTGCCAACGGAGCGCATCACTCGCCGCATCGGCGGCACCTTCAGTGGGCAAGGCGAATCGGTCAACGACGGCGGTGTGGCGCATGGGGCGTTGCGCGGTGGCGTTGGCCCGTTGGCGTGGCGGGTGAGTGGTTCCTGGCGCACGGCGGGCGATACACGGGCGCCGGCGGGTGTGCTTCCGTACTCTGACGTGCGCGGACATGACGTCGGGATGGGTGCCGCGCTGGTGGATCTCGCCACATCCCGTGGGAGTTGGCGCCTTGGCGCGGCCGCTCGCGACGTGGTTAATGCGTACGGTGTGCCGGGTTCGTTTGCGGGCATCGTGCTGCCGGGTGCCCACGACGGCGGTGTGTACGTCGATCTGGCCCGGCGCAGTGGGCGCGTCGATGCGTCGTGGCGCTCCAACGCGGCGCTCACCGGTCAACGGTGGTGGCCGCAGCTCTCGCAGGCCAACGTCTCGACGCAGTTCACCCGCTTTGAACAGTCTGAGCTCGAACGCGGAGGGTTCGTGGGCACGCGCTTCGGCCAGCTCATGGCCAACGGCGATGCGCTCGTGCACTACGTGCGGAAGGCTGGCGTTCCCATTCGCGGCAGTGCCGGTGCGTGGATGCAGTGGCGCGATTTTCGCGCGGAAGGGAGCTTCACCGGCACACGTCCGGGTGTGTTGCGCGGGGCCGCCGTCTTCGCGATGGAGGAGATGGAACTCGATGCGTTCTTCGGCGGACGGGCGGTGCGTCTGCAATGGGGCGCGCGATGGGATGCCGCGCGGATTGTGCCGTTGGACAGCACGGAGACCGCGCTGGTGCGTGATGTGCGCACGCGCGCCTTTACCGCGCCGACCGGCAGTGTGGGCCTGACCGCGGAAGTGCATCGCGGTGTCGTGATTGGTACAAGCGTGGCACGTGCCTTTCGACCACCCGCCATCGAAGAGCTCTTTTCGGCGGGCCCGCATTTGGCCACGTATGCCTATGAGGTCGGCAATCCGCAGCTCCGCGCTGAGCAGGGATTGGGGCTCGATCTCTTTACCCGCATCACACGTGGTGCCGTGCGCGGTGAGTTTGCGATCTTCTCGATGCGCGTTGGCAACTTCATTTATCAGCGCCCGTTGGTGGATAGCGTGACGGGTGCACCGGTGCGCGATCAACGACTGCGTCGGTATAACGTGTATCAGGCCGATCAGGCCGATGCCCGACTCCACGGCGCCGAGGGGCGGCTCGAGTGGAGTCCGTGGGCACGACGCGGGGTGACGTTCGACGCAACGGCCTCGTGGGTGCAAGGAACGCAGCGCAATGTCGTGAGTGCCTCGGCTGCGTCGGCAGAGTCGTGGGTCCCACTGCCGGCAATGCCACCGCTCCGCACGCGCCTGCAGAGTCGGTGGGAAGGCCGCCAATGGAGTGCCACCGGCGCCGTTGAGGCCGCTGCACGGCAGGGACGTGTGCCTCCTCCACCGCGTTCGCTCGGCGCGAACACCTGTGTCTTGGCCGCGTCCCAAGCCGTGCGCGGTGGTAACGCGCCAGCGCTCTTGCCGGCGGAGTTTTGCCCGACCGATGGGTGGGCCGTGGTCAACGTCAGCGTGGCGCGCCGCTGGCTGTTGGGCACGCAGCTGCACGAGGTCACGGCCTCGGTGGACAACCTGTTCGACGTCGACTGGCGCGACCATCTCTGGCGCGCCAAGCAAGTCGCGCCGCAACCCGGGCGCAATGTGCGCCTGTTGTATCGATGGAGTTGGTGATGCGCGTGCTGCGTTCAAGTATCGGTGTGCTCGCCGCGCTGGCGCTGTTGGCGTGTGAGCATCCCATCGCGGTGGTCACCCCGCATGCGGAGGTGGCGGACCTCGTGTTTAGCGACTCGACGACGCGTGCGGTCGTGATGCGGACGACGGACAATCAGGCCTGGAGTGGCGGACCGCTGCAACTGTGCGCCGACGAGGTGCGGACGCTGGTACCACAGGCGCTCGACTTCCGTGGCCTCTCCGTTGATTTGGTCTCACGTCGAGATCTGGAGATTCGGGGCGAGAGCAGTGGTCCAAATGTGATCTGGGAGCCACTTCGAGGTCGCGGGCGCCTGATCGCGCTGGCGCCGGGGACGACGCGCGTGCGCTTCGTCGTCTGGCATATCACGCATGCCGATCTCGTATCGCCATGGCTCGACGTCATCGTCCATCCCCGGGCCAGTTGCCCCGTGGCTCGTTCATCCGGAGGACTGCTATGAACCCCAACTCAACCTGTGTGTCATTCGGAGCTTCCCGCGTCATGTTCGGGCGCCGCGCGTTAGTTATGGCCTCCGCTGCCCTGCTTGCGGCCTGTGGCGGTAGCGGCGAGTCGGTCGCTGAACCGCCCGCCAGTGCACCGCGACTCTCGATCGCCAGCGTCATTGTCGAGGACGCCGTCACCGGGAATGTCGTGTTCTCGCATGATGATCATTGGCACGGGTTTCCCGTGGTCGCGGCTGGCGGCGAACGCCAGTTCCGCGTGCATTTCGTGAAGCAGGGACGGTCGCCCGACGATCACGATATGCCACCGAAGAACGAGTGGTTCACGTTGCAGCCATATGCCGATCATTCCCTGCCGGTTGTTATTGAGGATCCAACCCGAGCCCGCTGGACGGGGGATCGCCTTGGCGGATCCCTCGGCGGGCTCGTGGCCGGGGCCACGCGCATGAACCTGCGCGTGTTCCGTGGCACCACCACGGTTTGGGAGGCACCGCCGCTGAATCTCGTGGTCCGATAGCGTGGCCATCGCGCGTCTCACCCGCGTGGGTGCAGACCATTGATCCGGCCGATCTGCCCGTCGCCGGTCGGCCGTTGGGGCTTCGGCCACAACCGGCACGGGCACGGTACGCGTCGCGTCGCGTCGCGAGCGACCACTCAGAGCATACTGAAAACCCAGTCTCAGGAACTGGGCACCACGTCCGCCCGCTTCCAGACCCACTGACCCACCATAACCCCCAGCACCGCCGCCACGACGGTGTCGCTGAGGAAATGCCCCAGCGCCAGCACGCGGGTCGCGGCACATCCGGCCGCCAGCGCGTACCACAACCCGCGTGCCCGCGGATAGAGCTGCGCCAGCACGGCCGCGCCACCGAACGCGACGAGCACGTGGCTGCTGGGCATGCCCATGCCGCGATTCGACAGCGGCCCCTCAGCAAATGGGCGGAAGACGTACTCGAAGACATCGGGATTCGGTCGGAGCCGGCGGATCAGCAGCTTCAGCACTTCGGCCACGCCGCCGCTGAGCGCGGGGCCCAGCAGCAGCGCCCACGCGTACCGCGAGCGCTGCGGGTGGTCACGCTGCTGCAACCAGAAGCCCAAGGCGATGACGCCCCAGGTGGGGAGATAGCCCATGGAGCGCAGCAGGCGTCCCCAATCCTTGTCGTTCACGGACAGCAACCGCGCGGAACGCCAGGCCACGCCATCGAGGGCATGGGCCAGGGCCACGGCAACCACGGCGAGGATGAGCAGGCGAGTCCACTGGGATCGCTCGGAATTGGCGGACGTCATGAACGCGAAATCAACGCCGCGCCAGCCCTACACGCCACTCGGTCCCCAGGCATATTTAGGTGATGGAACGCAACACGAAACAGCGCGATGCGATCCGGCAGGTATTCGAGGTCACGCCCCGCCCGTTGGGGCCCACCGAAGTGCTCGAAGCCGGCCGGGAGCAGATGTCGACGCTCGGCATCGCCACCGTCTACCGCACGATCAATGCGCTGGTGGATACCGGCTGGCTGGTGCCGGTGGAACTCCCCGGCGAAGCGCCGCGCTACGAGCGCGCCGGCATCGCGCATCATCATCACTTCCGCTGCCGCAGCTGCGCGCGCGTGTTCGAGATTCACGGATGTCCCGGCGATTTGCGGGAGCTGACCCCCGAAGGGTTTCGGTTGGAGTCGCACGACGTGACGCTGTACGGGCAGTGCGCGCGATGCGCCGCGCCATAAACGGGCTGCGGCTCGCCAGCGCGATCTTCCTGACCGCCTGCGATCTCTCCGGCGGCTTCAAGGGCATGGCGGTCGATCCGCCGCGCGACATGCCCGCCTTTGTGTTCACGCGCACCGACGGCTCCACCTTCACGACGGCGCCGGAGCCTGAGCGCCCCATGGTGCTCTTCTTCGGGTACACCCATTGCCCGGATGTCTGCCCCACCACGCTGGCCGACTGGAAACGCGTGCGCGCCAAACTGGGTGACGACGCCAAGCGGGTGCGCTTCGTCTTCGTCACGGTCGATCCCGATCGTGACACCCCGGCGGTCGCCGAACGGTACGCGCGGATGTACGACGCTGCGTTCGAGGGGGTGTCGGGCGATGCCATCACGACGTCGCGCATCATGGAGGCGTTCGGCGTCGCCGCGGCGCGCGAACCCGGCACGAACGCGACCGGGTATCTCGTCAGTCATTCGTCACAGGTCTTTCTCGTGGATTCGCACGGCAAGCTGGTGGCGCTGTATCCTTTTGGAACGGGGTGGGACGCGTTGGCGGCCGATCTCGGGCGGTTGCTATGATCCTGCGCGCATTTCCCGTCGTCCGCGTCGCCCTCGTGGCTGCCGCGTCTCTCGTCGCGGCGGCCTGTACGCCCCGGTCGGCCCCCCCCGCACCGCGGCGTATCGCGGTGGCGAACAGTTGGGCGCGCATCGCCGATTCCGGCGCGATGAGCGGCGCCTACATGGAGATCGCGAACAACGACACCGCGGCGATCACGCTGGTCGGGGTCACCACCAACGACGCCGATGCGGCCGAAGTGCACGAGAGCATGCAGGCGGGCGGCATGGCGCACATGATGCCGCGCACCGCCATGCTCATCGCGCCCGCCGAGGTGGTGAAGATGGAACCGGGCGGAGTGCACGTGATGCTGGTCGGCCTGCGCCACGCGTTGGCGGTCGGCGACAGCGTGCGCCTGCAGCTGCACTTCAGCGACAGCACGACCGTGCCCGTGACGGTGCCGGTCGTGACGCCATGAGCGCCCAGCGCATTGCGATGCTGGTCGCCGTGATCGTGGCAAGCGCCGGACTCGCGTGGTTCAGCTGGCCGCGTCCAGACACGCTGATCCGCGTGACGCGCGGCGGCGTGGCGATGGTCACCGATGCGTACGGCCGCACCACACCACT
>NZ_JBILKJ010000134.1:0-7421 GCF_044376735.1 Gemmatimonas sp. | reverse complement strand
TGGCGCCGCGTCGTCATCGCAATGTGTCGCCATCGCGGCTGATCGCGCTGGAGTTCAGCGGCAAGCGCGTGAAGGGATCGATCGGGCCGGTCGATGTGCCGTCGCTGCCGATCGACACCACGCTGGCAATCGCGCCGTTCGATTCGGGCAACTGGGATCTGATCGTGCGCTCGTTGCCGCTCGAGAAAGGGTACGCGGCCCGCTTTCGCGTGTATGACACCGATAGTGGCTTGCGCGAGTATCGCATTGACGTCACCGGCAGTGCGACCGTGCTCGGTGAAGAGGCGCACGTGGTGATTTTTACGTTGGCTCCCAAGCGCGAATCGGTGGTGTGGATCGGCAAGGCCTCACGACGATTGCTGCAAGTGGAGACGCTGATCGATGCGAATACGATGCTGCGCCAGCAGCGTCAGCCGTAGTGCGCACGTTCATGTCCGAAGGCGGCTGGCAGTCTTGATGGGGTCACCTCGGTGAAGAGCACCACCCAGTTCGTGCCGAAGTGTTTCGCGCGGGATGGACAGCGCTGACTGGAGCGCAAAAAACGTTGGATGCCAACACGGCGCGGGCGAGTGACTAGAATTCAGGGACGATGACTGAATTCCAAGACGCCACTCGTGACGCCGTTTCGGCGATCACCATGCACAAGATTGCCGTGGAGCGCACGGCCCGGTACGCCACCGT
Source organism: Gemmatimonas sp. (assembly GCF_044376735.1). Classification (GTDB taxonomy): domain Bacteria; phylum Gemmatimonadota; class Gemmatimonadetes; order Gemmatimonadales; family Gemmatimonadaceae; genus Gemmatimonas. The sequence goes on along the minus strand of NZ_JBILKJ010000134.1, from coordinate 6,740 downwards.
TGGAGCCGAGCCGGCCGATACCACCACGCTGTGGGTGGTCTTTCACGGCTATGGCCAGCTGGCCAGCGAGTTCTTGACCACGTTCGCCCGGCAGGTGCCCAACGGGACGCGCATCATCGCCCCCGAGGGGCTGTCGCGCTTCTACCTCGAGCTGCCGCGAGCGGATGGCAAGCATCTGGCGCGGACCGGGGCCACGTGGCTCACGCGTGACGACCGCGAGGACGACTTGCGCGATGCGCTCGGCATGTTGCACGCGGTCGTTGGTCAGGAGGTCGACGCGGTGCTCGAGGCGCGTGGGGACGTGCCGGCGATCAAGGTGCTCGGGTTCTCGCAGGGCGTCGCCATGAGCATGCGGTGGGTGGCCGATGTGGCCGACCGTGGCGTGCCGGAAGAGGGGGCCGACGTGGCCACGCACGTGCTGTGGGCGGGCGGCCTCGCGCATGATGTGTCGGATGACGCCATGCGTGCGGCGTGGACCGGCACCACCGTGCAAGTGGTAGTGGGTGACAAGGACAAGTTCGCTACCGATTCCTTCCGACGGAGCCTGCGCAAGCGCATCGACGCGATGGGCATTGCGGTTGAGGAATTGACGTTCGGTGGCGGGCACCGGCTCGACGACGACGTGCTGCGTAAGCTGCTGTAGTCCGGCGGTCGGCGGTCAGCGATCGAGAATCGGCAGGTACTCGCGCCACGGTCCGACCGCGGTGCGATACTGCCGGGCCATGACCCGCGCGATCTGCGCGATGTGTCCGAGATCATGCGCCACCCACGTGGCGAGCAGCTCGCGCAGGGTGACCACGCCGAACGCGGGGTGCTCACCCTCGAGCGCCAACTGGGCCTCGGAGAGCTGCCAAGCGTGCAGCGTGGCCAGACTGGCCTCGCGCTGTGCGGTGAATGCCCGCAGCAGCTCGCCCAGCGAGCGACCCTGACTCGCTTCGAATTGCGCGAACCGGTCGAATGGCGTGAATCGCCGGTGGTCGCCCTGCGCGAGAATCAGCTGCGCGCGCGGAATCCAGTCGGTGCGCTCGCCGTGCAGCAGGTGCCCCACGATATCATACGCGCTCCACGTGTCGGGACCTTCCGTGGTCGTTGTCCACGACGTGTCGAGCCCATCGAGTAAGGCGTGCAGCGCAGACGGCGTACGGGCCAGGATGGCGCTGCCGTGCGCGAGATCGAAGTCCATGGTGTTTCTCGGAGAGAGAGCCGACGGCGATAACGCGGTCGTGGAGCACGTCGTATTATTGGGGCCGAACGATACCCCTTGTCCCGAGGCATCTCCATGCATCGTGTAGCCCTGATCGGTGCGCTGCTCTGCGGCGCGACCGATCTCGTTGCCCAGCCCATCACGCTGAGTGTTGGCCGTCCCGTCCGCGCCACGCTCGCCCGCGGGGACACCGCGCGATACCGGTTCGACGCCGACTCCAATGTCATCGCGCGCGTGGCCGTTGACCAGATCAGCGCGAACACCCTGGTCCGTATCCTCTCGCCGCGCGGTCGGGTGTTGCGTACGGTGAATGCGACGCCGCGCGGGCTCGAGCGACTGCACGTCGAGATCGGCGAGCAAGGGATACAACAGATCGAGGTGATCCCGGTGGATTCCGCCGTCGGCGACTTCTCGATCACGTTGGTGGCGCGAGAGGTGCTGTCGAAAGACCCTCGCACCTTCGCCGCGCAGCTGCTCGCCCCGTACGATCGCACCGACGGTCCCGGTGCCGCGGTCGCCGTCTGGCGCGGCGGTCGGACGCTGTTCGCGAAAGGCTACGGCATGGCGAACCTTGCGTACACCGTGCCCTTCACCGCGACCACGCCAACGAATATCGGATCCACGTCGAAGCAGTTCACCGCATTCGCGGTCATGCTGTTGGTGGAGCAGGGGAAGCTGCGTCTCGATGATGACGTACGAAAGCACATACCCGAACTGCCGGATCTTGGCCGCACGGTCACGGTGCGGAATCTGCTCACGCATACCAGTGGCTATCGCGAGTTGTACAACGGACTCTCGCTGGCCGGGCGCCGATTCGACGAGGGCGATCACGTGGACCGATCGGAAGTCATCAGCATCGTGCAGCATCAGCCGGCCTTGCAGAACGCACCGGGCGCGGAGTTCAACTACAACAACACCGGCTTTGCGCTCACCGCCTTGATCGTGGAGCGCGTGTCGGGGATGACGTTCCCCGAGTTCATGCAGCGCGAGGTGTTCGGACCGATCGGCATGACCCACACGATGGTGCGCAGCGATCGACACGGCACCGTGCCGGGTGCCACCGAGGGATATACGCGCGGGGCGAACGGGGAATGGCGCACGCTCGGTGATCTCCCGGCCTCGATGGGTGCCGGCGCCATCTACACCACGCTGGGCGATCTGCAGCGGTGGGTGGAGAACTATGCGCATCCGCGCGTCGGCACCGCGGCCAGCATCGCGCAGATGATGACGCCATTCACGCTGACCGACGGCAAGAGCACCGGCTACGGCATGGGCCTCTTCGTCGACACGCAGGGACCGCTCAAGCGCATCCAGCATGGCGGCGCCGATGTGGCGCACCGTTCCATGCTGGCGTACTACCCCGGAATCGAGGCTGGCGTGACGGTGCAGAGCAATGATGCCGGATTTGATTCCCAGATGGCGTTTCGCATCGCGCAGGCCTTCTTTGCCGAGCTCACACCGGCGCCGAAGCCGAAGGTAGCCGGTACGGCGGCCGCGTTCGATCCGGCGCGCTTCGATGAATTCGTCGGCCGCTATGCGCTCGATGCCGCGCCGCAGTTCGTGATGAGCTTCACCCGGTCGGCGGATTCGCTGTTCACGCAGGCCACCGGTCAGAGTCGGCTGCAGCTCACGGCCACCTCAGACTCGACGTTCGCGATCCGCGGAGTCGAGGCGTCGGTGACGTTTCTCCGCGATGCGCAGCGCAAGGTGGTCGGACTCACGCTGAATCAGAATGGCGTGCAGCGTGCGACGCGACTGGCTGGTGATGCGCCCAAAGCCTGGGCGCCCACGGCGGTGGAGTTGAACGCTTTCGCCGGACGCTTCTTCAGCGAGGAATTGGAGGCCTACTACACCATCAGCGTCAAGGATGGCGTGCTGATCGTGGAGAACCGTCGTTCCAACGCGGTGAAGATGGCCCCAGGCGCGAAAGACACGTTCGTGATCGATGCGACGACGCTCATCTTCGAACGCGATCGCAATGGACAGGTGATCGGGTTCTACGCGGGGAACACGCGCACGCGCGACGTACGATTTGCGCGCGTGCGCTAGGTCTCGCGAGGCTTACGACGGGTACCGCGCTCGCGTCTCGGCGATCGAGCGCGCCATCAACTGCTCGAGGACCGGCACCTGCACATCGGAGAGCCGTCGGATATAAAGACACGCCTTGCCGATCTTGTGCCGACCGAGCTGCGCGAGCAGCGCTCGCGTCTCGTCGGTTTCGTACCCGGCGAGCAGATACACGCTGATATCCCCTTGCCGCGACGAATAGCCGATGAGGCATGAGTCGCCCTCATGGCCGCTGGCGTACTTGTAGTGATACTGCCCGAAGCCGACGATGCTGGTGCCCCACATCGTTGGTGGGTGGCCCGTCAGTCGTTGCATCATCTCGGTGAGTACACGGCAATCCTCGCGCCGCACGTCATCGGCGATCGCGGCGAGGTAGCTCTCGACACTCACAGCGGTGGGCTTCGTCTTCGCTTCGTACATGGTGCGCTCCGGTCAGAGGTCAGCCGTCTCGAGTCGCCGCGTATCAAACCGCGCGACCCACGCGTCGATGGCTGCCGTCACGTGACCGGGCTGCTCGATGCTACTGGAATGTCCGGCGTGTGGAATGCGCACCAGCGTTGACCCGCGTATAGCTGCATGAATACGCTCCGCCTTCAGCGGCACCGTCGCGACATCTTCATCGCCCACCATGATCATCGTGGGCGCCGTGATGTGACCGAGCTCCGACAGGACGGGCTCCCGCTCGATCACACCATTCACCGCGCGCCAGATGTCGCGGCGGTTTCGCGCTAATCGCTCGCGCCATGCATCCCGCTCGACGGCGCGTGCGGGATCCGTGAGAAACGTGGTGCCGAACATGATCGGCATGACCTTGCTCGCGACCATGCGCAGGCCGAACCACTTCGCCACCCGATTGAGCGTGCGATACTTGGGCACATTCTCTGCCGGTTCGGCCTCGGCACTTGTTTCCAGCAGTACGCACGACTGTACGAGATCGGGACGACGCGCGGCAAGGCGCATGGCGACGAACCCGCCCATCGACAGGCCAACGATGTGCACTGGCGCCACGCCGAGCCGTTCGATGAGGGCGACGGCATCGGCGTAACACTCCTCGATACTGATGGAGCGCACGTTCGGCACGTCGCTTTGGCCCTGACCGCGATGATCCCACGCGATACAACGATATCGCGAGCGCAACGCGGCCACCTGCGCATCCCACATGCGCGTGCTCCAGAGCAGACCATGCGAGAAGAGCACGGGCGGTCCACTGCCGCCGGTGTCTTCCACCCACAAGCGTACGCCATTGATCGTGACGTACTGCCCGGTGGTGTTCACTTCACGCGCCCGGTCGCACGATCACGCCGATCACGATGATGAGCAGCAGGATCGTGGGGACTTCATTGATCCATCGGCAGGCGGTTTCGCTGAGCACGTACTCGCCCTGCAGAAACTTCTTGCGCGTCCACGAGGCGAGGCCGTGATAGCCAAGCAGGAGCAACACGGCGCCGAGTTTGGCGTGCATCCACGGCATTTTCAGCAGCGCGGGATTCATCACCAGCATGGCCGTGCCGGCACCGAGGGCCACGACCATGGCCGGCGTCATGATGGCGCGCAGCAGGCGCCGCTCCATGACTTCGAGCGTGGCCGTCACCGCGGGCTCGCTGCGCTTCTGCACGTGGTACACGTACAGGCGGAAGATGTAGAACAGCCCGGCGTACCAGGCGATCACGGCGATGACGTGTAACGCCTTGACCCAGAGATAGCTGGTGCCGTTCACGAGTTCCGGTATCCGTAACGTTAGGTGATGGCAAGCAGGGCCTGGCGGACCTTACCGACCAGCTCGTGGATCTGCTCGACGCTGATGGTGAGCGGCGGCGACAGAGCAATGATATCGCCGGTCACGCGAATCAGCGCGTCCTGCTCGTGGAAGCAGTTCACGAAGGCGTCGTAGGCGCGGGCTCCCGGCAAACCGGCACGCGGTTCGAGCTCGATGCCGGCTACCAGACCGAGGTTACGCACGTCGATCACGTACGGCGCATCACGCAGCGCGTGCACGGCCGTCTCCCATTCCGGGGCGAGGGTGCGGGCCCGCTCGAACAGCCCCTCCTGCTCGTACAGGTCCAGGGTGGCCATGCCTGCCGCGGCGGCCAGCGGGTGTCCGCTGTACGTGTAGCCGTGAAAGAACTCGATGCCGCGCTCGGAGGCGTTGACGACGGTGTCGTAGAGCGCGCCCTGCACTGCCGTGGCTCCCATCGGCACGGCGGCATTCGTGAGCCCCTTGGCCATGGCCATGATGTCCGGGGTCACGCCGAAATGCTGCGCGGCGAATGGGGCGCCGAGCCGTCCGAATCCGCTGATCACTTCGTCGAAGATCAGCAGGATGCCGTGCGCCGTGCACAGCGCCCGCAGCCGTTCCAGGTAGCCGACCGGCGGCACGAGCACGCCGGTGGATCCGGCCAGCGGTTCGACGACCACGGCGGCGATGCTGCCGGCGCCGTGGGTGGCCACCATGGTTTCGAGCGCGTCGGCGAGGTGCGCGCCCCACAGCGGCTGTCCTTTCGAGAAGGCGTTGTGCGCGAGGTCGTGCGTATGCGGCAGATGATCGACGTGCGGCATGAGCTGCGCCGCGAACGTTTTGCGATTCATCTCGATGCCGCCGACGGAGATGCCACCCCAACCCACGCCGTGATAGCCGCGTGTGCGCCCGATGAACATGCGCCGCTCCGGTTCGCCGCGGGCCTGATGGTAGGCCAGGGCGATCTTGAGGGCACTGTCTATCGCTTCGCTCCCCGAGTTGGAGAAGAACACCTTGTTCATGCCGGTCGGGAGCAGCTTCACGAGCTTGTCGGCCAGCGCGAACGACAGCGGATGGCCCATCTGAAAGCTTGGTGCGAAATCCAGCGTCGAGGCGGTGCGTACGATGGCCTCCACGATCGAGGGCCGGCAGTGGCCGGCATTCACGCACCAGAGCCCGGCCGTTCCGTCGAGAATCTCGCGCCCGTCATCGGACTGATAGTGCATGTCCTTGGCGCTGACGAGCAGGCGCGGTCGCGCCTTGAACGCCTTGTTGGCCGTGAAGGGCATCCACAGCGTATCGAGGGTCGGGGAGGGCGTGGTCGGAACGGTCATCTCAGAACTCGTGTGGTGATGAAGGCGCGTGGTTACCGCGTTGCGGTTACCGCGGATACGCGGTGGACTGCCCGGTGCGGCCGTTGGTGACGGTGAAGCTGCCGTCGGGGCGGGCGGACACCTTGATCCACGCGCTGGTGCTCTCGTCGAGATTGGCGATGCGGGCGTCGGGGACGTTCTCGACGCCGGGGTTGCCAGTGCGGTGCAGCTGCCAGCCGTCGAGGGTGGGCATCGCGCGGAGGGTGGCGAAGGTGCGCGCCTGCGCGCCCTTGCGTGGGCCGTTGTTGAAGATGGCCACGCGGGGCTTCACGGCGGCGAACAGCGACGGATCCGCGCCATCGTTGCCACCATGGTGGGCGATGAGGTACAGGTCCGCCGTGCCGATCAGATTGGTGGGGCA
>NZ_JBILKJ010000133.1:0-7491 GCF_044376735.1 Gemmatimonas sp. | reverse complement strand
GCGGCGCCGTCTTCTACACCGCCACGCCGCATTGCTGCCGGGCGCGGACGCGTGCTCACGCCTTCCCTGCCCGCTTGTAGAAGGGCAGCTTCACCACACGCGCCGGCAACGTCCGCCCGCGAATGTCAATCTCGAAGGTGGTGCCTTCGACGGCGGCCGCGGCGGGCAGATAGCAGGTCCCGATCGGGACCCCGAGCGTGGGGCTCATGCAGCCGCTGCACACGTCACCGATCGCCACGCCACCGTACAGCACGCGGTGTCCATGTCGCGGGATCGCGCGCTCGTCGATCGTGAACCCGACCAGCTTGCGATCGGTGCCGTCCTGGTGCTGACGGACCAGCACGTCCTTGCCCAGGAAGGGCTCGCGCTTGGCCAGCTTCACCAGCCAGTTCAGCCCTGCTTCAATCGGAGTCGTGCGGTCGTCGAGTTCGTTGCCGTACAGACACATGCCGGCTTCGAGGCGCAGCGAATCGCGGCACCCGAGCCCCGCGGGCGTGACGGCACCAGCGGCCATGACCGCGTTCCACACGGTCGCCGCCTGCGAGGCGTCGAAGTACAACTCGAAGCCGAGTTCGCCCGTATAGCCGGTCCGCGAAATGATGCAGGGCACGCCGGCGACCTTGCCTTCGGTGAACCAGTAGTACTTGATGCCGTCGAGCGGCACATCGGACAGCGACGCCACGATGGCTGGCGCCTGCGGCCCTTGCACGGCCAGGAGCGCGATGCTGTCGGAGACGTCGGTCATCGCGCAATCGAAGCCGGCGATGTTGGCCTGCAGATGCGCGAGATCCTTCTCGCGATTGCTGGCGTTGATGACGAGCATGAGATGATCGGCGAACCGATACACGAGCAGGTCGTCAACGATCGTGCCGTCGCCGCGCAGCAGCGTCGAGTACTGGATCTGTCCGACGGCGAGCGCTTCGACGTCGTTACTGGTGACCGACGACACGAAGCGCATGGCGTCGGGCCCGCGCACGATCACTTCACCCATGTGCGACACATCGAACATGCCACACGCCGTACGGACGGCCGTGTGCTCGGCGGTGATGCCGGTGGGATACTGCACCGGCATTTCATAACCGGCGAAGGGGACGATCTTCGCGCCGAGCGCGACATGAACGTCATGGAGCGGCGTACGCTTGAGCATGCCGGGAGCGATGGCTGTCATATCTGAAAAAGAAGCAGGGCGCGACCGGAGCGGTCGCGCCCTACAAACATGTCCGATCTGGCAGGAACGTGCCAGCGGATTGCCACGCTGGCAGTGATTCGATGCAGACTCAGCCGATCTCCGCCATCACTTCGGCGGCGTGCCCAGCCGGCTTGACCTTGCTGAACACCTTGGCGATCTGCCCCTGCGGGTCGATCAGGAAGGTGGTACGCTCCACCCCCATGTACTTCTTGCCGTACATGGATTTTTCCTTCCACACGTCGTACGCCTGCAACACCGTCTGTTCTTCATCGGCCAGCAGCGTGTAGGGCAGCTCGTACTTGGCCTTGAACTTCGCGTGCGACTTCACGGAGTCCGGGCTGATGCCAAGGATGACCGCCTTCGCGGCATCGAAACGCGGGAGCGCGTCGCGGAACTCACAGGCCTCCACGGTGCACCCGGAGGTATCGTCCTTGGGGTAGGCAAAGAGCACCACCCACTGCCCACGGAGCGACGAGAGCGTGAGCGTGTCGCCCGTTTCGGTGGGGAGCGTGAAATCGGGGGCGGGTATTCCTTCGGCGATGGGCATGCGGTGTAAATCCGGGTTCAGAGCGGTTCGTTCCCCATGAGGGCGGCCATGATTGCCTTCTGGATGTGCAGACGGTTCTCCGCTTCGTCCCAGACGACGCTTTGCGGGCCGTCGAGCACCTCGGCCGTCACTTCTTCGCCGCGGTGCGCCGGCAGACAATGCAGGAAGATGGCGTGCGGCGCGGCGAGCGCCATGAGCGACGCGTCGACCTGATAGAGCGCGAAGGCGAGGGCGCGCTTCGCGTGCTCCTCCTCCTGTCCCATCGAGGCCCACACGTCGGTGGTCACGACATCGGCGCCGGCGACGGCTTCACGCGGGTCACGCCGCACCTGCACCATCCCCGACGCCACGCCCCGGCGCAGAAACTCGGCATCGGGGTCGTATCCCTCGGGACAGGCCACGCGGAGGGAGAAGCCTAGATGTGCGGCCGCTTCGATCCACGAGTTGGCCATGTTGTTGCCGTCGCCGATCCAGGCGACCGTCTTCCCGCGGATGTCGCCGAGATGTTGCTGGATGGTGAGGACATCGGCCAGGATCTGGCAGGGATGCGACAGATCGGTGAGGCCGTTGATGATGGGCACCCTGGCGTACTCGGCCAACGTTTCCACGTCCGCGTGCGCGAAGGTCCGGATCATGATGCCATGCACGTACCGGTCGAGCACCCGGGCGGTGTCGGCGATCGGCTCGCCTCGGCCCAGTTGTACATCGCGCGGCGAGAGAAAGTGCGCCGTGCCCCCCAATTGGGTGACCCCCACCTCGAAGGACACACGGGTGCGCGTGGAGGACTTCATGAAGATCATGGCCAACGCCTTCCCCGCCAGCGGCTTGCCGACGTAGGCGCCGGTGCGCATCCGTTCGGCCAAGTCGAGCAGGGCGAACGTCTCGGTGGGAGAGAAGTCGGCGATGTTCAGGAAATCGCGATGCGGCGGATGGGTATGCGGCATCCGGGCAAAGTTATTGCGCACGCACGGCGAGTCCAAGCCTTCGGTCGTACAAGCCGCCTCGGGCTAAAGGATGTACTTCCGCAGATCCTCGTCCTCGCTGATCGTCCTCAGGCGCTCGCGAACCATCGCCGCGTCCACCAGCACGGCCTCCGTCCCGCGGTCGGGCAGTTCGAACAACACTTCCTCCAGCAGCGTCGTCATGACCGTGTGCAGGCGGCGTGCGCCGATGTTCTCCATGCGCTCGTTCACCCGCGTCGCGACGCGTGCCAGTTCGGCGATGCCGTCTTCCTTGAACTCCAGCGACGCGCCCTCGGCTTCCACCAGCGCGGCGTACTGCTTGGTGAGCGCATTCTCCGGCTCCGTCATGATGCGCACGAAGTCCTGCTCGGTGAGCGGCTTGAGCTCCACCCGGATCGGAAAGCGCCCTTGCAGCTCGGGGATCAGATCGCTGGGCTTGGACACGTGAAAGGCGCCGGCAGCGATGAAGAGGATGTGATCGGTCTTCACCGTGCCGTACTTGGTCTGCACGTTCGACCCTTCCACGATCGGTAGCAGATCGCGCTGTACGCCTTCGCGTGAGACATCCGGGCCACCGCCCTGCCCTCGTTCACCGGCGATCTTATCGATCTCGTCGAGGAAGATGATGCCCATCGCTTCGGTGCGTTCGAGGGCGTCCTCGGTGATGTCGTCGAGGTCGATCAACTTCTCGAGCTCCTCGTCCATGAGAATGCGGCGCGCCTCACTCACTTTCACCGTGCGCCGCTTCTTCTTCTTCGGCATCAGGTCGCGGAACCACTCGGCCACGCTCTCCATCCCCTCGTTGCCACCGGGGGTCATGACGCCGGGCATGCCGGGGCCCGACTGTGTGACCTCGAGCTCGACTTCGCGCCCGTCGAGCTGTCCATCCAGCAGCAACAGGCGCAGCTTGTCGCGCGTGCGCTTGTGACGCTCCATGACGGCGTCCTGCTCGGCCTTCCCCTCCGGCGTGTCGCCGGCCGCAACCGGCGGCACGGGCAGCAACAGGTCGAGCAGGCGTTCGTCGACCTTCTCGTTGGCCAGATCCTCGACTTCCGACTCGCGCTCGGTGCGCACCATGTCGATCGCACTCTCGATGAGATCGCGTACCATCGATTCGACGTCGCGCCCCACGTACCCCACCTCGGTGAACTTCGACGCTTCCACTTTGGCGAATGGCGCGCCTGACAGCTTGGCCAGTCGCCGCGCGATCTCGGTTTTCCCGACGCCCGTGGGGCCGATGAGGATGATGTTGTTGGGCGAGATCTCCTCGCGGATCGCTTCCGGAGCCCGCTGACGGCGCCACCGATTGCGCAGCGCGATGGCCACCGACTTCTTGGCGTCGGCCTGTCCGACGATATAACGATCCAGCTCCGCCACAATCTGCCGAGGCGTGAGGTCGGCGAGCCGCGCGATTGCCTGTTGCGTACGAGGTGAGGGCATGCCGAAGGCTAACCATCCTCCGCGCTTTCGGGGATGTCTTTCCGGCGGTGTCTTGCGGGAGCGGTGTGACGCGCTGCAGCGGGTTGCGTATGCGGACCCGCTGGGGGAACCGGATCGGCGCGCTTAGGCCGACGGTTCCAGCACGGTGATGTTGGTGTTTGTGTAGATGCAGATCTCACCGGCGATCGTGAGGGCTTTCCGCACGATCTCAGCCGGCGACAGGGCGGTCTCGCGCACAAGGGCACGCGCCGCCGCCTGCGCATACGCGCCACCGGAGCCGATGGCGAGAATGCCGTCGTCGGGTTCGATGAGTTCGCCGTTCCCGCTCAGCATGAATCCGTGATCGACGTCGGTCACGATCAGCATGGCCTCCAGGCGACGAAGCACGCGATCGCTGCGCCATTCCTTGGCCAGCTCGACGGCGGCCTTGGGCAGGTTTCCCGGGAAGCGATCGAGCTTCTCCTCGAACTTCTCGAAGAGGGTGATCGCATCGGCCACGGAGCCGGCGAATCCGGCGATGACGCGTCCACCCTTGAGGGTGCGAACCTTCACCGCCTGCGACTTGGCGATGGTATCGCCGACGGACACCTGCCCGTCGCCGCCGATGGCCACACGTCCGTTGCGGCGCACCGCCAGGATGGTGGTGGCCCGAATGATGGGGAGAGGCATATTTCAGGAATGTACCCCATCAACTACAACGACGTACTGGGCGCCCGGACGCGGCTGCGCCCTTTTCTGGATCCGTCCCCCGTCCGGCACTATCCGCCGCTGGACGAGCTCGTCGGCCATGGCATCCGGGTGCTCGTGAAGCACGAGAACCATCTTCCCACCGGCAGCTTCAAGGTGCGCAACGGTACGTCGTCGATCACGGCGCTTTCCGACGACCAGGCGGCCCGTGGCGTGATCGCCGCCACTACGGGTAACCACGGACTTGGCTTGGCGTGGTCGGGGGCACAGCGCGGCGTCTCGGTGACCATTTGCGTGCCCCGCGGCAACAACCCGGAAAAGAGCGCGGCGATTCGCGGGCTTGGTGCCACGCTGATCGAAGTGGGCGAGTCATACGACGAAACGACCGCCGCCTGCCGCGCGTTGGCGGAACGCGACGGCAAGACCGTGATCCACTCCACGAATCACCGCGAGGTGATCGCTGGTGCGGCCACGATGACGGCGGAGTTCCTGGAGCAGGCACCGGATCTCGATGCGATCATCATTGCACTGGGCGGCGGATCGCAGGCCGTGGGCGCGGCCGTGGTGCGCGATGCGCTGAAGCCGAATCTCGAGGTCTACGCCGTGCAGAGCGTCGGCGCGTCGGCACAGCACGACGCTTGGCACGACGGCGTTCCGCGGGCGGGCGCTCCGGTGCGCACCTTCGCCGAAGGGATCGCTACGGGTTCGACGTACGACCTGACGTTCGATGCCCTGCGCCGCGGACTGGCCGGGTTCGTGCTCGTGGACGAGGCAACGATCGCGCGGGGCGTGCGTGATCTGTGGCGGATCACCCACAATCTGGCCGAGGGTGCCGGGGCGACCGGACTGGCCGGGCTGCACGCGCTGGCCCCGCAGCTCGCGGGGCGCACGGTTGGCATCGTGATCTGCGGAGGCAATCTCGACGCGGCTCGTGCGGTGACGATTCTGTCGGGAAGCACGCCTTCGTGAATTGGCGGTAGTGTACCGGCGGAGGGGCGCAGCAAAGCCGACAGCACACCACCACTCACACAAGACTTACGCGCGCGGGTGCGCCTGCCGGTAGACCTTCTTGAGGCGCTCGACGCTGGTGTGCGTATAGATCTGTGTGGTGCTGATGCTGGCGTGCCCGAGCAGTTCCTGCACCGCGCGCAGATCGGCCCCGCCATCCACGAGGTGCGTCGCGAAGCTGTGCCGTAGCGAATGTGTGCTGAGTCCGGCCCCTTCGTCGACGGAGGCAAGGAGCTGCACGACGGCGTGCTGAATCGCGCGCGGGCTCATGCGTGCGCCGCGTTCACTCAGGAACACGGCCCCGCGCGCCGGCTTCGCATCGCGTGCCTTCGTTTTCGCCGTCGCGAGGAGTGCGTCGCGCTTCACGAGATAGTTCCGCAACGCACGTTGCGCATGGTCACCCACCGGCACGATGCGTTCCTTGCGCCCCTTGCCACGCACTTTCACCTGCTGCGCGATCAGATCGAGATCGCCCAGATCGATGCCGCGCAGTTCGGACAGACGCAGCCCGCTCGAGTAGAACAATTCGAGCATCGCGAAGTTGCGCACATCGGTGAACGCGAGACTCTTCGCACGTGTGGCGGCGTGTTCGAGCAGTAATTCGGCCTGCCGCTCGTCGAGATAGGCGGGCAGCGTCCGCGGCAACCGCGGCGATCCGACGGCACGTGCGGGGTTCACGTCGACCCGTTCGTCGCGATGCATCCAGCGATAAAAGCTGCGGACGGCGGAGAGCTGGCGGGCGATGGAGCGCTTGGCGAGCCCACGACGCGTGCAATGCGCCATGAAGCCGCGGATGTCGGTGCGCCCGAGTTCGTTCCACTGCCACCCCTCGATGCCATGCGTGCTGGCGAGCCACGTGGAGAACTCGCGCAGATCGCGCCGATAGGCGGAGATCGTGTTGGGTGAGAGGTCGCGCTCCTTGGTGAGATGCACGAGGAACTCGTCGATCTCGGCGGGGAGCGCCGCGTCAGGCAGGTCCGCATGCGGGAGGGCGGCCTCTTCGCTCATGCGTGATTCACCCCTGAACAGCCGTCGGCACGATTCCCGCGGCATCACGCCACGCCGCCATGGCCGTGAGCGCGCGCTCGGCGAACATCTCGCGTTTCCTGGCCTTGTCCTTCAGCACCTTCGGCGCGACGCCGTCGAGATCATCGAGCAATCCGAAGTTCGCATTCATCGGCTGGAAATGCTTCGGATCGGCTTCACGCATGTAGCGATACAGCGCGCCCATCATCGTGGTCGGTGGCGGTACCACGGGGTCCTGACCGGACAGCTGCCGGGTGAGGTTGATGCCGGCCAGCAAGCCGGTGGCGCTGCTTTCCGTGTACCCCTCGACGCCGGTGATCTGCCCCGCGAACATGAGCTGCGGCGCATCGCGCAGCGACAAATGCGGCGACAACGCGGCGGGCGCGTTCACATACGAGTTGCGATGAATCGACCCGAAGCGCAGAAACTCCGCGTCGGCCAAGCCGGGGATCATGCGGAATACGCGCGCCTGCTCGGGGATGCGCAGGCGGGTCTGGAAGCCGACCAGGTTCCACATGCGCCCACCGCGATCTTCCATGCGCAACTGCACGACGGCGTGTGGCCGCGCGGTGGAGCGCGGGTCCTGGAGTCCGATGGGCTTCATCGGCCCGAAGCGCAGGGATTCGCGACCG
>NZ_JBILKJ010000132.1:0-7533 GCF_044376735.1 Gemmatimonas sp. | reverse complement strand
GCAGTTCTGCTGCAGCGGCTGCCACACGGCCTTCGGCATCCTGCATGCGCACGGGCTCGATTCGTATTACGGCTTTGCTGAACGTCGCGAAGCGCCCGTGCGGGCCTCGGGTCGCCGCTACGACGAGTTCGATCATCCCGCCTTCGCCAACCTGTACATCACGGCGGGGCCCAGCGGCCTGTCGCGCACCGAGCTCTATCTCGAGGGCGTGCACTGTGCGTCGTGTGTCTGGCTGGTGGAGCGCGTGCCGCTGCTCGTGCCCGGTGTGATGCGGGCCGAGCTCGATGTCCGACGGTCGTTGGCGGTGATCGAGTGGGACATTTCCACGGTGCCGTTGTCGCGGATTGCGCAGTCGCTCGACACCCTCGGCTATCCGCCGCATCCGTTTCGCGGCGTGGCGCGTGCCGACATGCGCAAGCGCGAAGATCGCGCGATGCTCGTGCGCATCGGCATCGCTGGTGCCATTGCGATCAACGTCATGCTCGCGGCCTTGGCGCTCTACGCCGGCGAACTGAACACCATGGACGCCAGCCTTACGCGGTTCTTCCGGTGGGTGAGTTTTGCGATCACCGTACCGGCGTTCATCTGGCCGGGTCGCGTATTCTTCACCGGCGCCTGGGCGTCGCTGCGCACCCGCGCGTTGCACATGGACCTGCCGATCGCGATCGCGCTCGCCGCCGGATTCATTCGCGGCGCCATGAATACGATCACCGATACCGGTCCGATCTACTTCGACGGGTTGGCCCTGCTGATTTTCGCCCTGCTCGTGGGACGTTTCCTGCAGCAGCGCGGTCAGCGCATGGCCGTCGATGCCGCCGAAGAGCTGCATGCGATCGCGCCGAGCACCGCCCGCATCGTCGAGCGGGAGGTGGGGAAGGAGACCCTGCGTGATATCCCCAGCGAGGCACTGCTGCCGGGCATGCTGTTGGATGTGCGGGCGGGCGAGTCGTTCCCCGCCGACGGCGTCGTGACACGAGGGCACTCGAGTGTGAATGCCGCGCTGCTCACGGGCGAATCGCGTCCGACCTCGGTAAGCGTGGGGCAGATGGTATACGCCGGCACGCTCAACGTAGAGTCGCCGCTGCGCGTGCAGGTCGAGCAGGCCGGTGAAACGAGTCGCATCGCCAAGCTCATGCGACAGGTGGAAGACAGCGCCAAGCGACGCGCCCCCATCGTGCAGACGGCCAATCGCATGGCCGGCATCTTTACGGCCGTCGTGCTCATCGCGGCAGCGACGACATTCGTGATCAAGCTACAGTTGTCGCCGGCGCATGCGCTCGATGATGCCATCGCGCTGCTGATCGTGACCTGCCCCTGCGCGCTCGCCCTGGCCACGCCGCTGGCCATCACGGTGGCGGTCGGTCGCGCCGCGCGTCGCGGCATGTTGATCAAGGGCGGCGATGCGCTCGAGCTGTTGGCCGCGCCGGGTATCCTCGTGCTCGACAAGACCGGCACGATCACCGAAGGACGCACCGCGCTTGCCGCGTGGCATGGTCCCGACTGGGTCAAGCCACTGGTGTTGGCGCTGGAGGAGGGGTCCTCCCATCCTCTCGCCGACGGCTTCCGCCGCGCGTGGCCCGGACTACCCGTCGCTCTGGTGTCCGCCTCGCGGCACATCGCCGGTGGCGGCCTCGAAGGCACGGTCGATGGCCGCGTGGTGCGCATCGGATCGCCGCGATTCGTGCGGGAATCGGTCGTGTCAGTCGACCCGACGATCGGACGGGTGATGGACGACCTCGATCGTACACTGACGCCCGTTCACATCGCGATCGATGGGGTGCTCGTGGCGATCGCAGGCCTCGGCGACCGCGTTCGGGACGACGCGCTCGAATCGCTGCGGCTGTTGCGAGCGCGCGGGTGGCGCACGGTGATGCTGAGTGGTGATGCGCCGGACGTGGTGGCGTCGGTGGGTCGAGCGCTCACCTTCCCCGCGCACGATGCCATCGGCGCCGCCTCGCCCGAGGACAAACTCGCGTTTGTCGAGCAGCTGAAGGCCACCTCCGAACGCACCGTCGTCATGGTAGGGGATGGCGTGAACGACGCCGCCGCCATCGCCGCCGCCCATGTTGGTATCGGCGTCCACGGTGGCGCCGAAGCCTGTCTCGCAACCGCCGACATCTACCTCACACGCCCCGGACTCGGCGCGCTGGTCGAACTCACGGAAGGCTCGCGTCGCACGTTACACGTGATTCGGCGCAGCATCGCGCTGTCGATCGGGTACAACCTCATCGGAGCCACCCTGGCCGTGTTCGGCCTGCTGACCCCGCTCATCGCCGCGATCCTCATGCCGACGAGCTCGATCACCGTCGTTCTGGGCTCGTGGTACGGCACCACCTTTGCACGATCCACGACCCCGGAGTCGGTCTCATGAGTGTCATCTATCTGGTTCTGCCGCTGGCCCTGATCATCGTCGGTGGTGCGGTGCTGGCGTTCGTCTGGAGCGCCCAAAGCGGGCAATACGATGACCTGGAGACGCCGGCGGTTCGGGTGCTCCACGACTGACCACGTGGGCGGACAGGGTAACGGTGGGGGCGAACGTGTGGGCGGCGAGGGAAGCGACGCTCCGATGCCGACGGCGAAATGGCCGAGCTCGCCAAGCTCATCGCAGCGCCGCGTCGGGGCGGACGTCACACGTTCGACACCGTGGTGGCGCGAGCGACCTTCCCGCGCAACATTACCAGCATGAGTAATGCCGAGACGAGTTCCCACCGGGACGTTCCGGAGCGCCGTCACAATCCGCGGCTACGCGAATTGGTGGACGAGATGCTCGCCTCCATCCGCGCCGCCGCGAATGTCGAGCTGTGGACCCCTGAAGAGCGAGACCGCTGCGAAACCGACATGGCTCGTATCATGCAAACGGTGCGGACGCACGCCGTCGATACCGACAAGCGCGCGGGTCTCGAATAGCCGGTCACCCGCTGAACGCTGCCAACGATACCGCGCGTGAGGCGCGGCTGGATGCGATCTGCGCCGAGGGGTGGAGCATCTGGGAGCGGTTCGAGCACAACGTGCGCGACCGATACTTCCATTCCTTCATCGCCGCCGATTACGACGCGGTTCGACGAGCCCTGATCGCGCACCGTGCCCCCGGGGCCCGCTTTCTCGAATGGGGATCGGCCACCGGCGTCATCGCCATCATGGCCGACATCGTGGGGTTCGAGGCCTACGGCATCGAACTGGATGCCGCGTTGGTGACCACCGCCCGCGCCTTGGCCGCCCGTTTCGACTCACGGGCACAATTCGTGACCGGTAGCTTTCTCCCCACCGGCTACCGGCGGCTTGGCGGCGACGGCGCGTCCGAGACCATCGGAGACGGACCATCGGGCTATCTCCAGCTCGGTCGCGCCCTCGACGACTTCGACGTCGTGTTCGGCTACCCGTGGGATGACGACGCCCCTCTGATGCACGATCTCATGCGACAATACGGACGACCGGACGCTCTGCTCCTGCTCAACGACACCGCACGTGGTGTGCGCGCCTTCCGAGGCGGTCGCGAACTGACGAACCCGCAGTGACGGCGCCGTCGCGCCCTACCGGGCTTCGTCGCGAGCTCGGCGTGATTGCCCTCGCCTCCACCGGCATCTGCTCGATGGTGGGAGCCGGCATCAACATCGTGCCCTTCGCGCTCCAGCGCACCGTGCCCGGTGTCGGCGACTGGGTACTCGTGGCCTACGCTCTCGCGGCGGTCCCGGCGGTGCTGGCCGCGCTGTGCTACGCGATGCTCGGCAGCGCCATGCCGCGCGCCGGCGGATCGTACGTGTACGCCAGCCGCGCAATCGGCCCCTACGCCGGCTTTCTCGCCAGCTTCTCGCAATGGTTCGGTCTGTGCATCGCGATCGGCGTGGTGTCGTATGTCATTCCCCCGTTTCTGCGCGACATCGCCGCAGCGGCGCAGTGGACCACGGTGGCCGCCGCACTCGATCAGCGCCCGCTGCGACTGGCCCTCGCACTCGCCTTCCTGTGGACGTTCGTGTTCGTGAACCTGCGTGGTGTGCGTGCGGTGGCGAATACGCTCCTCCCGCTCATGCTGATCATGTTCGTCTGCGGCGGCCTGGTGATCGTCACCGGATTCTCGCATGCGCCGGCCGACTACGCGGAACTGCTCGCGTCGCAACAGCGCGCGCTGCCACCGGAGCCGGCGCGCGCCTCGTTCTGGCTCGTCGTGCCACCGGCGGCGGCGATCCTGTTCTCGAGCTTCATCGGCTTCGATGCGATCGCGCAGGCCGGTGGCGAAGCGAAGAACCCCTCGCGCTCGATTCCGCTGGCGATCGGACTCACCATCGTGATCGTCGGCGCGTTCTACTTCCTGTTCACCGCCGCCGTGTATCACACGGTGCCGTGGTGGCATGTCGCCGCCGAGAGTCGCGTGCGCGATGTCACGGCCCCGGGGCTGCTGTCGCCGCTCACGTCGCCGCTCGTGGCCATCATCATGGTGTCGGGCGCAGCGGTCTCGCTCATCAACGACCTGCCCGGCATGCTGCTGGGCGTGTCGCGCCTCTGCTTCGCGTGGGCGGAAGACGGAGTCTTTCCGCAAGGACTTGCCGTCGTGCACACCCGATACGGCACGCCGCACGTGGCGCTGTTCGTATCGGCGGTGCTGGCCACCATCGGCATCTTCGGCGGTCACTTCGCCGGCGACTTTTTTCTCGGCGTCGACATTCTGGTCACTGCCATGCTGGTGAACTTCATCATCATGGCGCTGTCGGTGCTGCGACTCCCGTCGCGCAATCCCGCGTTGGCGCAGGCTATGCGCGTGCTCCCGTCGCGCGCGGTGCAGGTCGCGGTGGCCAGCACGGCCGTCGTGTTGTTGTCCGTGCTGCTGGTGGTGCACACCTGGCGTGACCTGCATACCGATGTGGCTGTTTGGTACGCGCGCTCCACGCCCGTCTGGGTCATCGTGATGATCATCGGCAGCGCGATCTACTGGCGCGAAACGCGCGCCCTGGCTCGCCGCGGCGGCGACCTGAACGCGATCACCTCCGTACTTCCTCCTGAATAGATGACAACGATTCCCCGTTATCCGCTCGCCCCCGGTCTCGAGATCTCCCGTGTTCTCACCGGCCTGTGGCAATTGGCCGACATGGAGCGCGATGGCCGCGTGTTCGATCGCGAGGCGGCCGCGCACGCCATGGCCGAGTACGCGGAGCATGGCTTCACGACGTTCGACATGGCCGATCACTACGGGTCGGCCGAAGAAGTGGCGGGACTCTTCCGGCAGCAGGTTCGCCCCGGTGCACCGGTGCAGTGCCTCACCAAGTGGGTACCCGAGCCCGGCCCTGTCACACCGGCCGATGTGCGCGCGGCCATCGATCGCGCCTGCGCGCGACTACGCACGGACCGCATCGATGTGCTCCAATTTCACGCGTGGACCTTCGCCGACCCGCGCTGGCTCGATGCCTTGTGGTATCTGGAAGCGGAGCGCGATGCCGGACGCATCGGCGCGATCGGCCTCACGAATGTCGATACCGCGCATCTGCGCGTGGCCGTGGCCAGCGGCATTCGCATCGCCAGCAATCAGGTGAGTGGATCGCTGCTCGACACGCGCTTTACCACGAAGCTGGCGCCGTACGCGTTGGCGCACGGCGTCGGGCTGCTCTGCTACGGCACCCTGCTGGGCGGATTCCTCAGCGATCGCTGGCTTGGCGCGGCCGAACCCGACTGGGACGCGCTGAGCACCTGGTCGCAGATGAAGTACGGCCGGTTCATTCGCGCTGCCGGCGGCTGGGCGCCGTTTCAGGGCGTGCTGCGCGCGGCGCACACCGTGGCGAAGAAGCACGGCGTCTCGATTGCCGCCGTGGCCAGCAAGTGGGTGCTCGACCAGTCCGGCGTGGCCGGCGTGATTGTTGGTGCGCGGCTCGGCCAGTCGGCGCATGTGGCCGACACGGCCAAGCTATTCACCTTCACACTCGACGAGAGCGATCACCGCGCCATCGCCGAGGCGCAGTCGGCGCTCACGGCGATTCCCGGCGACTGTGGCGATGAGTACCGCCACGCGCCGTATCTCACGGCCAGTGGTGACCTCAGCCATCATGTATCGCAGTTCCCCGCGCCGTTCACCACACGCCCCGGCGTGAACGGACGCACGCTCGCGCTCAGCGGCACCGTGTGGGAGCCAATGGCTGGCTATAGCCGCGCCGTGCGCAAAGGCCAGTCGATCAGCGTGTCTGGTACCACCGCGACCCACGGCGATCGCCTGATCGGCGGGACCGACGCGGCCGCGCAGGCACACTTCGCCATCGACAAGATTGCCGGCGCCATTCAATCGCTGGGCGGCACGTTGGAAGACGTGGTCCGCACCCGCGTGTTCGTGTCCAACGTGGCGCATTGGGAGCCGGTCGCGCGCGCCCATGGCGAACGCTTCGGCCACATCCTGCCGGCGAACACGCTGGTGGAAGCGCGGCTCGTAGGCGCCGAGTATCTGGTGGAAATCGAAGCGGACGCAATCCTGGCCGATGCGATCATCGCCGAATCCTGAACCTCCTTCCCTCCGAGATCGCTGTCATGACGTTCCGTCTCCGTTCCCATTCGCCGATGGCCGCCGCGCTCGTGGCGTGCGCCGCACTCTCGCTCTCCGCCTCACCCGCTGCTGCGCAGGGCAAAGCCGCCGATCCGCTGGCGGCCGAAATCGAGACGCGCATGACGGCCGTGATGCCCAAAGTCGTCGCGTGGCGTCGCGACATTCACGAGCACCCTGAACTGTCGAATCAGGAAACGCGCACGGCCGCGTTAGTGGAGAAACATCTGCGCGCCCTTGGCCTCGAGGTGCAGCCGAACGTGGGCAAGACCGGCGTGATCGGCATCCTGCGTGGTGGGAAGCCGGGGCCAGTGGTCGCGCTGCGCGCCGACATGGATGCGCTCCCTGTGACCGAGTTGGTGGACCTGCCCTTCAAGAGCAAGGTCCGCACGATGTACAACGGTCAGGAAGTGGGCGTAATGCACGCCTGCGGTCATGACAATCATGTGGCGATCATGATGGGCACCGCCGAGGTGCTGGCCGGCATGAAGGAGCGCATTCCCGGCACGGTGAAGTTCATTTTCCAGCCCGCCGAGGAAGGACTCGGTGGCGCCGAGGCAATGATCGCCGACGGCGCACTGCAGAACCCGCGCCCCTCCGCGATCTTCGGATTGCATGTGTGGCCGTCGGCGCTGGGATCGCTGAGCACGCGTGCCGGCGGCTTCATGGCCGCCGCCGATCAGATCGACATCGTGGTGAAGGGCCGGCAGACGCACGGCTCGGCGCCGTGGTCGGGGGTCGATCCGATCGTGATCGCCGCGCAGATCGTGATGGGACTGCAGACGGTAGCCAGCCGCCAGATCGATGTCACGTCGGCCCCGGCGGTCATCACGATCGGCATGATTCAGGGCGGCAACCGCGGCAACATCATTCCCGACAGCGTGGTGATGATTGGCACCATCCGCACCTTCGACCCCGACATGCGCAAGGACATTCACGCGCGCGTGAAGCGTACCGTGGAAGACATCGCGACGTCCGGCGGTGCGACCGCACGCGTCACGCTGTCGATCGGCGGATTG
>NZ_JBILKJ010000036.1:0-26208 GCF_044376735.1 Gemmatimonas sp. | reverse complement strand
CGGAGCCCAAACCACGCCGGCTGCCGCGCCGGCCCGTGTTGCTGCCAAGGCCACGGTGAAGCGGCCATCGACGCCGATGATGGCGTCAGCCGACCCCGCCCTGTTCAAGGGGCTCAGCTACCGCCTGGTGGGCCACTCGCGCGGTGGACGCGTCACGTCGGTGACGGGCGTGCCGTCGCAGCCGAAGACGTTCTACGCCGGCGTCGCCAGCGGCGGCGTCATGCGCACCACGAACGGCGGCGAGTCGTGGGATTTCATCACCGACAACAAGATCCCGCTTGGCTCGATCGGTTCGATCGCGGTGGCGGAGTCGAACCCGAACGTCATCTACGTGGGCACGGGCTCGGACGGCGTACGCAGCAACGTCTCCACGGGACGCGGGGTGTACAAGAGCGTTGACAACGGCGCCTCGTGGCAGTTCGTGGGGCTGTATAACGTCGGCCAGATCGGCGCGGTGCGCATTCACCCCACGAATCCGGACATCGTGTGGGTGGCGGCCTACGGCGACATCTTCAAGCCGAACAATGATCGTGGCGTGTTCAAGACCACTGACGGCGGCAAGTCGTGGAAGAAGACGCTGTACGTGAGCGACAGCACGGGCGCGATGGACGTGGAACTGCAGCCCGGCAATCCGAACGTGGTGTACGCGTGGATGAACCGCATCGAGCGGAAGCCGTGGTCGATCATTTCGGGCTCGCGCGAAGGCGGTTTCTACAAGAGCACCGATGGCGGCGACAGCTTCACGAAGATGGTGGGCGGCCTGCCGAATCAGATCACGGGCAAAGGCAATCTGGCGGTCACGGCCGCCAATCCGAACCGCATCTACGCGCTGGTGGAAGCGCTGCCGGGGGGCGGACTGTATCGCTCCGATGATGCCGGTGCCAGCTGGGCGCTCATGAACAGCACGCCGGGGCTGATCACGCGTCCGTTCTACTACACGTCACTGGGCGCCGATCCGTCGAATGCCGATGTGGTGTACGGGGGCGCCGAGACGTTCTACAAGAGCACGGACGGCGGCAAGACGGTGGCACCGTTCCGCACGCCGCACGGCGACAATCACGACATCTGGATCAATCCCACGAACAGCAACACGATGGTGCAGTCGAACGACGGCGGCGCCAACGTGTCGTTCGACGGTGGCAAGACGTGGAGCTCGCAGGACATCCAGCCGACGGCCGAGTTCTACGGCGTGTGGCTGGACAATCAGTTCCCGTACAAGCTGTACATGGCGCAGCAGGACAACAGCACGTACATCGTGCCAAGCAACAATGACGTGTTCAACATGGGCGCGGTACGGACGGGTCCGGGCTGCGAGACGGGTCCGATCATCCCGCACCCGGCTGACCGCAACCTCATTCATGGCAACTGCAAAGGCCAGTATTCGCTCATGAACATGGAGGCGGGCGTCACGAAGAACTACTGGATCGGGGCGCAGTCGCTGTACGGCAACGATGGTGGTGATCTCGACTACCGCATGCAGCGCACGACGCCGATGGCGTTGTCGCCGCATGATCCGAAGGTGTTGTACTACGGCTCGCAGTTCCTGCACCGCACGCGCAACAACGGCGCGTCGTGGGAGAAGATCTCCCCCGACCTCACGTGGTTTCCGAAGTGCTGTCAGGGCGGCAGCGGTGAGCCGATCACGCGTGACGTGACCGGTGAGGAGTTCTACAGCACGCTGTACGCGATCACTGAGTCGTCGCTCGAGAAGGGTGTGATCTGGACCGGCTCGAACGACGGTCCGTTCTCCGTGACGCGTGATGATGGCAAGACGTGGAAGCGCGTGACGCCGAAGGAGCTCGGTGAAGGCGGCCGTGTGGCGTGGATCGAATCCTCGCCGCACCGGAAGGGCTCGGCCTATTTCGCGACCTATCGCTACCTGCTGGGCGACTACAAGCCGTACATCTATCTCACGAACGACTACGGCGCCACGTGGAAGCTGCTCACCGACGGCAAGAACGGGATTCCGGCCGACGCGCCCACGCGCGTGGTCCGGGAGGATCCCGTGCGCGAAGGGTTGCTGTACGCCGGCACCGAGTTCGGCATGTACATCTCGTTCGACAATGGCGGGCACTGGCAGCCGTTCAACCTGAACATGCCGCAGATCCCGATCAACGACATCAAGGTGCACCGTGGCGATCTGGTCGTTGCCACGCAGGGTCGCGCCGCGTGGATCATGGATAACATCTCGGCGCTGCAGCAGGTCGGCCCCACTACGCAGAGCGAGTCGTTCGCCCTGTTCACGCCGCGTGACGGCTACCGCACGACGACCACGCCGCAGTTGCTCGGTCCGTCGGTGGATTACTTCCTGGCCAGCGCGCCCAATGACACCGTTCGCGTCGAGATCGTGGACGCTGCCGGCAAGGTCGTGAACACGTACAAGAGCGGCATTATTCCGCAGGCGCCGCCAGCCCGTCGCGGTGGCGGTGAGGATGACCCCGACGAAGCCATGATGGCGGGCCGCGGCGCACGCCCGACGCTGGTCGCGCCGACGATCAACCTCGTGACCAAGAACGCCGGCATGAACCGCTTCGTGTGGGGCGTGCAGCATGCCAACGGACTCGGCTCACCCCCGGGCACGTACACCGTGAAGGTGACAGCCGGTGGCGTCACGAAGTCGGTGCCGCTGCGCGTGCGCATCGATCCGCGCCTGGCGGCCGATGGTACCACCGAGGCGGATCTGCAGGCGCAGTACACGCACAACCTGAAGATGCGTGAGATGGTGGCCGACGTGAACGCGCTGCTGGCCCGTGTTCGTACGGCGGAAGCCAAGTACAAGGGCGCGACCGGTGCGGCGGCGGATACCGCGACCAAGGTGAAGGAAGTGAGCGAGATCGTGAACACGCAGCCCATTCGTTACGGCAAGCCGGGGCTGCAGGCGCACATTCAGTATCTCGCCGGCATGACGGCGCGGGCCGACCAGAAGGTGGGGCAGGACGCGCTCGAGCGGTACACGTTCCTGCGCAAGGAACTGGAAGCCGCCAAGGCCAAGCTCGATCGCGCGATCGGGCCGGCCACCCGCATGTAATCGCGACGCATGCTCGACGCGATTCGCAAGTTGATCGGAGACAGCGTGCCGGGGACCCCCGGCGCGCACTCCCGGGTGCACCCACACGACGTGAGGGTGGCGGCGTGCGCGCTGTTGGTGGAGCTGGCCTGCGCTGACGGCGACTTCAGTGAGGCCGAGCGGGCGCGCATCATGGACATCTTGCAGCGGCATTTCGGCGTGGATGACGCGGGCGCCCGGCTGATGCTGGCCGAGGCGGCGGCGGCCAATCACGACGCGGTGGACCACTTCGTGTTCACGCGGCAGGTGGTGAAGGACTACGACGTCGCGCAGCGCATCGTGCTCGCGGAGCTGATGTGGCAGGTGGCGCTGGCCGACGGCTCCCTGGATAGCCAGGAGTCGTACCTCATGCGGAAGCTCGCCAGCCTGCTGCAGCTGGAGCCGGCGTTTCTGGCCCAGGCGCGGAAGAAGGCGGAGTAGGCGGCAGGGAACCCTTCCGGCGCGGATTGGGTAAATTTGCGTGTTGTTTGTCCCGTTCTTCTCTTTCCCGAGCATACCAAGACTATGTCGCTTACCCAGACGCTTCGTCGCGGCGCCTACGCCGTGGCTGCCCTTTCGCTCATCACCGTGTCTGCATCGGCCCAGGGTGGCATGCAGATGGACCCCAAGGCGCCGGCGTCGCCGCGCGATTCGGTGGTGACTACGGTTGCTGGCGCGAATATCAACGTGAACTACGGCCGTCCGTCCAAGCGTGGCCGCGTGATCTTCAACGGCCTCGGCGACATGAAGTGGGGCATGGTGTGGCGCACGGGTGCCAACGAAGCGACGCACTTCACCACGAGCAAGCCGCTGGCGTTCGGCGCGATCACGGTGCCGGCCGGTACGTACACGCTGTTCACGAAGCTCGAAGAGAACGGCAAGTGGGAGCTGGTCGTGAACAAGCAGACGAAGCAGTGGGGCACGGCCTATGACGCCAAGCAAGACCTCGTGCGCATCCCGATGACGGTGACGAGCAACAACGCCGTGGTCGAGAAGATGGAGATCCTGGTGAAGCCGGCGGGCAAGGGCGGCGAGATCATCGTGGCGTGGGACACGTACAAGGCCGTGGCGGCGTTCACGGTGAAGTAACTGGCATCGCGGCTCGCGGTGAGTTTGCGGTGAGTTCCGGGTTGTGAGTGAAAGTGGCGAGTCCTGAGTTTGTACACTCAGGACTCGCCACTTTTACTCAGTACGCCTCACCCACCTTGGCCGTTAATGCCCAATCGCCCTCACGGCGCCTGCGTCGGCAGTTCGTAGCGGCTGTTTGGTGAGACCAGCGCTTTCGTCGTCCAGCGAATACCGCGGTGATTCGTCATCGTGACGGCATCAAGTTGCCGATAGCGTGTCTCGATCTGCGTCCACAGCGCATCATTGCGCTCTTTCCCGTGCATGGAGATCAGGATCACGCCATCGTCGGTGAGAAACGGCTCGTATCGCGCGAGACCGGCCATGAGATCGTGCAAGTAGTAGATGCTCTCGTTGAACACGATCACATCGAAGCGTTCGCTCGTCGTGAACTCGTTCATGTCACCAACGACGAAGCGAACGTGTTCGGTGACCTTGTGCTGTGCCTGGCGAATCGGCTCTTCGAAGTCGACCCCGAGGTATCGACCAGCGGCACCACGCAGTTGCTCCTGAAACACCCCTTCGCCGCAGCCGACGTCCAGCACGGATCCGCCGGGCTTGAGATACGCCACGTAGCCGGCCAGCACACAATGGTGCGCGAGTTCGTCGAGGTTGCGGAGCCACTGCCATCCGCCCTCGGCGTACTCCGTGTTCCAGCGCTTTTCCCTGTCGACCCCCAAGGCGCGGCGGACGCCTCGGGTCAATCGGGCAGCGAGGGGCAGTGCCGAGGGATCCGAGTCGGCGACGGGTGGAACGGCAGAAGCCGGACGCGGGGGCGTGGTCATGATGCGGGTCGTGGAGAGGGGGACGACATGTGTTGGCGAGTGGCGACTAATTGGCGGCGGGGGTGAGCATGAGCTTGGCGACCTTCGCGAGCAGGAGCCACGCGGGAACGGGCCCCCCCACGCTCAGCCGTCCCAATCGAAAGGCGTTCGTCCGACGACCGTTGGCCCAGCGCTTGAGGGTACAGGCGCCGTGGTATCCAGCGGCCTGCGTGGCGTCGAGCACGGCGCGGTTGTGCGACCCGTACGGAAAGGCAAAGCTCGTGCATGCCGCGCCGAGTTGCTGTTCGAGGTCGTCCTTCGAGGACGCCAGCTCCTCGTGCAGGTCTGCTCCGGCCAGCCCGCGGACGCGCTTGTGGTGGCGCGTGTGCGAGCCGACGTCGTGACCGTTGGCGAGGAGCGTTCGCAGGGCCGCGGCATCGAGGTGGCGTGCGGGTGACGCACCCTGATCCCAGGTGTTTCGCGCGCCGAGGTATCCTGAGATGGCGTACACCGTGGCCGGCCAGCGGTGGACGGACATCAGCGGGAGCGCCGTGGTCACCACGCTGTCGTAGGCATCGTCGAACGTGATAGCGATGGGCCGCGGCGGCAGCGCCTTCCGGCCGGCTTTCCATTCGAGCACGTCGTTCACCGTCACGCCGTGAAACCCCAGACGCGCCAGCGCAGCAAGGTGAGCCGCGAAGTGCGCCGGGGGCACGAAGTTCGTGTCACCGGGTGCGTGAGGGGGGAGTTCCTCGATGCGATGGTAGCAGAGCATGGGGACCCTCATGCTCTACACTCAGCCCCGTGCGTGCAGTGGCGCCTCGAAGGGCCTACCGACCAGATCACCGGCGTCTGGATGCTGAGCTGACGCCGTGGAGCTCATGACCGGTAGTGGGGCTGGCGGGACCGGACTCGCTGCGGCCGCCTTGCGCCGCGCGTCCCACACCAGCGCGTACTTGGTGAAGCAGGCCCATGCATGCACGGCGCAGAACAGGAAGCCACGCCAGCCTTCACGCCACATGCTTTCCAGCAGGAAGGTTTTGACAAACCGCCAGATCGGATTGAGCACCAGATGCGAGGGTCCCACGCGGGCACCGCGTCGGACCAAGTCGGCCGCGCCCCATTCGGCGTAGGTGCAGCATTTCCGGAGCTGGTGGGCCAGATCCCGGTACGATTCGTGGTCGAGCCGGCCGTCCAGATCGCCGATCTCCCCACTGATGATCAGGCGCTCATGCACCTGATCGGCCGTCCAGCGGCAGCTCCGCGGATAGAGCCGGATATGCCGATCCCGGCCCCACCCGCCGCGGTTGTAGGGAGCCCCCAGATAGCGATTCCGCAGATGCACGCGGTAGCCGGCTTTGTGCGGAGCCGCCAGCGTGCCGACGATGGCAGCACGCAGCTCGGGTGACACCGCTTCGTCGGCATCGATGGAGAGCACCCACGGAAAGCGTGCCTCGGCGATGCCAAGGTTCTTTTGGGCACCGATGGTGGGGCCGCGTAATTCCACCACCCGGGCACCACGGGCGCGGGCGATGTCGGGCGTGCCATCGGTGGACCCGGCGTCAACGACGATGACGTCAGCCGCCCACTCCACCGATGCAAGACAGGCGGGAAGACGGTCCGCTTCGTTGAGTGTGGGGATGACGACGGAAACGGGGACGGATGTTCTCACGCGTGGCGGCGATAAACGGGGCTGACTCGTTCATCCTTCGATTCGACGCGTAGAAAATAAATCTGCCGTTCTTGCCCCGGTACTCCAGAAGAAAAATCTTAACGTCGGGTTCGGTGGGCCGCTGGCGCTGGTCCTTTATCGGCGGTCGGCGTTCAATGCCCGATCGCCCCCGCATCCCGATCGCGCGGGTCCGCGGCGCCTTGCCGCACGCCCTTGGCGTTCACGAAGATCGAATGCGCCGTACCCTGATTGCCGCCCAGTCGTACGGTATGCCCCATCGCTTCGAGGGCCTTCACGGTTTCCGGTGACGTGCCGTTGCGCTCCATCGTGATCACGTTCGGCAGCCACTGATGGTGCAGCCGCGGCGCGTTCACGGCGTCCTGCACGGGCATCTGGAAGTCGATCAGGTTGAGTACGACTTCCATGACGGTGTTGATGATGGTGCGTCCACCGGGGCTGCCGACCACCGCAACCAGCTTGCCGTCTTTAGCGAGAATCATCGGCGTCATGCTGGAGAGCATGCGCTTGCCGGGCTGCGCGACGTTGGGCTTGGTGCCTACCAGGCCCGTGCTGTCGGTGAGACCGGGCTTGCCGTTGAAATCGCCCATCTCGTTGTTCAGCAGGAAGCCGGCGCCGTTCACCACTGCGCCCAGTCCGTAGCCAGCTTCCAGCGTGTACGTGACCGACACCGCCATGCCGTCCTTGTCGACGACCGAGTAGTGCGTGGTCTCGTCGCTCTCGTAGCCCTGCGCCACATCGGCCGGAGACGACGGCGACGCCTTGTCTTTCACGATCGTGCTGCGCAGCTCCGTGGCGTACGCCTTGCTCATGAGCTTGTCGAGCGGCGGCGTGGTGAAATCGGGATCGCCCAGATACAGCGCCCGATCGCGAAACGCGCGACGCATGCTTTCGGCGAGGTAGTGTACGTACTGCGGCGAGTTGTGGCCGAGGCTCTTGAGGTCGTAACCCTCGAGGATGTTCAGCATCTCGATCATCGCCGTACCGCCGGAACTCGGTGGCGGCATCGAGATGATTTCATAGCCGCGATACGTGCCCTTCACAGCGGCACGCTCGGCCGGCTGATAGGCCGCCAGGTCGGCTTCGTTGATGAGGCCGCCGTGTGACGTCATCTCCTCGGCGATCAGCTTGGCCGTGATGCCCTTGTAGAAGCCGTCGCGCCCCTGATCGCGCACGCGCGTGAGTGTTTTCGCGAGATCGCCCAACACGAGCTTCTCGCCTTCCGCGTACGGCTGGCCGTTCTTGTAGTAGGCCGCGATGGTGGCCGGGTACGCCGATAACCGCGTCTGCGCGCCTTTGAGGGACGCCGCCAGGCCGCTCGGCATCGCGAAGCCCTCACCCGCCAGCTTCACGGAGGGGTCGACCAGCTTGGCCCACGACACCTTGCCGTACTTCTGGTGCGCATGCGCGAAGCCGGCCACCGTGCCCGGCACGCCCACGCTCTTGTGGGAGTTGTGGTGAATGCGCGAGGAGTAGGCGCCGGTACTATCGGTGAACATGTCCGGGGTGGCGCGGGCCGGGGCCTTCTCGCGGAAATCGATAGTGGTGGTCTTACCGTCGGGGAAGCGCACCACCATGAAGCCGCCGCCGCCGATGTTGCCGGCAGTGGGGTAGGTGACAGCCAGCGCGAAGCCGGTGGCGATGGCAGCGTCGATGGCGTTGCCGCCGTTGGCGAGCACGTCGCGGCCGGCCTGGCTGGCAATGGCGCTGGCCGAGACGACCATGCCCTTCGGGGCGTCGACCGCGGCGCGTGGGGCCCGGGCGGCGGCCGGTTCCTGAGCGCCGAGGGCGAGGGGGAGGACGGCGCCGGCCAACCAGAAACGGGCGGCGGAGCGAGCGGGCAGAGTCGTGAAGGCCATGGATCGGCGGGGTTGGGGGTGCAGTACCGCGTCAATCTACCTTTTCCTCCCATCCCCGACTATGCTTCAAGGCTCCCCGGAAACGGGGACCCGGGTGCGGGTCGGAAACGCCGACTTCGCGACGAGCCCGGAACGCCGGTGGCTTTGCCGCAGGCGAGCTGTCCCAACTGTCTGAACTGAGATCGCAACATGGCCGTCAAGATCCGTCTGCGCCGCGAAGGCCGGAAGAAGACCCCGATGTACCGTATCGTCATTGCTGATTCGAGGGCGCCGCGCGACGGCCGTTTCATCGAGATCATCGGACAGTATCAGCCGCAGCTCGGCGAGAACGCGATCAACCTCAAGCTGGATCGCGTGGAATACTGGATGAATGTCGGCGCCCTGCCCACCGACACCGTCCGCTCGCTCCTCCGCCGCGCCGGCGTCCTTAAGTCGCGTCACGAAGCGCGCCTTGCGGCCAAGCTGCAGGCCAACGCGGTCGCCCTCCCCGAGGCGTGATCTGCCGGACTATGTGATCGTCGGCAAGGTGCGTCGCGCGCATGGTGTGCGCGGCGCCTGGGCCGTCGAGTCGCTCTCTGCGGCGCCGGACGTGATTTTCACGTCCGGCGCTGTCATTTATGCGGGTGACCGGAAAGGCGAAGTCAGCGGCGAGGCGACCGCGGCGATGCTGCACATCGAGGACGGTCGTCCGATGAACAAGGACTGGCTCGTGCGTGTCACGGAAGTCACCGACCGCGATGTGGCCGAAACGTGGCGCGGCCGCTACCTGCTGGCCGATACCGCCGACATGCCCGAGCCGGACGATGATGAGATGTACATCTTCGCGCTCATCGGCATGCAGGTCGAAGTGGATGGACAGGGACACGTGGGCGAAGTCCGCGACGTGTATGAAGCGCCGCAGGGACTGATCCTCGAAGTCGAGACGGCCACCGGCCGTCCGCTGGTGCCTTGGCGTCCGGAGATTGTCGAGCGCGTGGACGAAGAGCGCAACACGATCGTGCTGAAGCCGCTCGACGGCTTGCTCGACAGCTAGCGCGGTCGCGAGATCACCGCCGTGCTGCGCATCAACGTCGTGACGATCTTCCCCGAGTTCTTCGCGGGGCCGCTCTCCCTCAGCATACCGGCCAAGGCCGCCGGCACCGGTGGCGTGGCCTACAACGTGATCGACCTGCGCACGTTCACGCACGACCGGCATCGTACCGTTGACGATTATCCGTTCGGCGGTGGCCCGGGCATGGTGATGAAGCCCGGCCCGTTCTTCGAAGCGGTGGAGTCAGTGCAGGCGAAAGCGCCGATCGTGATGCTGTCGCCGCGCGGCCGTCGATTTTCGCACGCCGACGCGGTGCGCTTTGCGGCCGGCACCGAACTCACGCTGCTGTGCGGCCACTACAAGGACGTGGACGAGCGCGTGGCCACACATCTGGCCACCGAGGAGCTTTCGCTGGGCGACTTCGTGCTCAGCGGCGGCGAGCCGGCGGCATTGGCGATCATCGATGCCATCGTTCGCCTGCTGCCCGGCGCGATGAGCGATCTGGAGAGCGCGCGCACCGATTCGTTTTTCGATCGCGGCATCAGCGCCCCCAGCTACACGCGGCCGGCCGAGTATCGCGGGTTCACCGTGCCCGATGTGCTGGTGGGCGGTGACCATGCGAAGGTGGCGGCGTGGCGCGACGACCAGAGCCTGCAGCGTACGCGTGAGGCCGAAGCGCGCGATCGCGCCGCATGGCTGGCGCGTGAAGAGACGATTGCCGCACGTGAGGCGGCGATCGCCGCCATGGAGCGCCTGCAGGCGGCGAAGGCGTTGAAGAAGGCGAAAGCGAAAGCGGCGAAGGAACGTGCGCGGGCCCGTGCCGCGAGAGCCGCCGAATGAGCCTGCGCGTGTTCGTGACCGGCGGCACCTTCGACAAGGAGTACGACGAGCTCACCGGCACGTTGCATTTCGAGGCGACGCATGTCGAGGAGATGCTGCGGCGCGGCCGGTGCATGCTCGACGTGAACGTCGAGGTGCTCATGATGATCGACAGCCTCGAGATGAAGGAGTCGCACCGGCACCGCATCGTGGACGCCTGCGCCACCTGCGCGGAGACGCAGATCGTGATCACGCACGGCACCGATACCATGGTGGATACCGCGGCCGTCATCGCCGCCGCCCTGTCCACCAAGACCATTGTGCTCACCGGTGCGATGGTGCCGTATGCGTTCGGCAGCTCCGACGGCCTGTTCAACCTGGGCAGCGCGCTGAGCTTCGTACAAGCGCTGTCGCCCGGCGTGTACGTGGCCATGAACGGCCGGTGCTTCCGCTGGGACGACGTGCGGAAAAACCGGGACGTCGGCGTATTCGAGCCGCTGGGCGAGGCATAGCCGGACTCTCCGCCGGCCGCTATGCTTCGGCATTCGTTCCCACTCCCCTCTCCGAACCTCTTCGGTACCTCCGGCATGGCCAAGATCAAGGTTGTGAACCCCGTCGTCGAGATGGACGGCGACGAGATGACGCGCATCATCTGGCAGTTCATCAAGGACAAGCTCATCCTGCCGTATCTCGACGTGGAACTCGAGTACTACGACCTCGGGATCGAACACCGCGATGCGACCAACGATCAGGTCACGATCGACTCGGCCGAAGCCACCAAGAAGCACGGCGTCGCCGTGAAGTGCGCGACCATCACGCCTGACGAAGCCCGCGTGAAGGAGTTCGGGCTCAAGAAGATGTGGAAGAGCCCCAACGGCACGATCCGCAACATCCTCGGTGGCGTGATCTTCCGCGAACCGATCATCATCTCGAACATCCCGCGTTTGGTGCCGGGGTGGACGAAGCCGATCGTGGTGGGTCGTCATGCCCACGGCGATCAGTACAAGGCGACGGACTTCAAGGTGCCGGGCCCCGGTACGGTCACGATGACGTATACGCCGACCGATGGCAGTGAGCCGATGCAGTTCGAAGTCGCCAAGTTCGGCGCCGACGGTGGTGTGGCGATGGGCATGTACAACTTCAACGATTCCATTCGCGACTTTGCCCGCTCCAGCCTGACCTACGGCCTGCAGCGCAACTACCCGGTGTACCTGAGCACCAAGAACACGATCCTCAAGGCCTACGACGGCCAGTTCAAGGATCTCTTCGAGGAAGTGTTCAACACCGAGTTCAAGGCGGAGTTCGACGCCAAGGGACTCACGTACGAGCACCGGCTGATCGACGACATGGTGGCGTCGGCGCTCAAGTGGGAAGGCGGCTACGTGTGGGCGTGCAAGAACTACGACGGCGACGTGCAGTCGGACATCGTGGCGCAGGGCTTCGGGTCACTCGGGCTGATGACGAGCGTGCTGCTGTCGCCCGACGGCAAGACGATGGAAGCGGAAGCGGCGCACGGCACGGTCACGCGTCACTACCGCGAGCACCAGAAGGGGAACAAGACGTCCACGAACCCGATCGCGTCGATTTTCGCCTGGACGCGTGGGCTCGCACATCGCGGCAAGCTTGATGGCACCCCGGCGGTCACGGCGTTTGCCGATACCCTCGAGGCGGTATGCATCGAAGCGGTGGAAGCGGGCGAGATGACGAAGGATCTCGCGATCCTCATTTCGAAGGACACGCCGTATCTGCATACGGAGGCGTTCCTCGACGCCATCGATCGCCGGTTGCAGGCGAAGATGGCCTGACGGAGCGGGCTTCCCCGTTTTGACGAGGGGCTGAGGGGGGCGTACCATTTACGGTACGTCCCCCTTTTTGAGGTTCTCATGCATGTATCTGGCTCTCCGCGCGCCGCGACACTGATCGCGGCCGCGGGTCTCATCGCCGCCGGCGCGGCCGGCGCCCAGCGCGCGCCCGCCAAGGCGGCCGATCCGGCCACCCCGGTGGCCATCACCCCGGCGGCCTACGCGGCGCTCCCCTGGCGCCATATCGGCCCCGAGGGCAATCGATTCAGCACGGCGGCGGGTATCGCCGGCGATCCGTCCACCTATTACGTGGGCGCGGCGTCGGGCGGCATCTACAAGACCACCGACGCCGGCGTGCACTGGGCGTCGATTTTTGACAAGCAATCGGTCATGTCCATGGGCGCCATCGCGGTGGCGCCCAGCGACCGCAACGTGGTGTGGGCTGGCACCGGCGAAGCCCACATTCGCAGCCACATCTCGATCGGGCAGGGCATCTTCAAGAGCACCGATGCCGGCGCCACGTGGACGCTGATGGGGCTCGAGAAGACCGGGCGTATCGCGCGCCTGGCGATCCATCCGACCAACCCCGATGTGGTGCTGGCGTGCGCGCTCGGCACGGCGTACGGCCCACAGCAGGAGCGCGGGGTGTTCCGCACCACCGATGGCGGGGCTACGTGGACGCGGGTGCTGTTCGTCGATGAGAACACGGGCTGCAGCGATCTGGCCATGGACCCGTCGAACCCGCGCACGCTCTACGCCGGCATGTGGCAGATCGAGATCCACACGTGGGGACGCACCAGCGGCGGCCCCGGGAGCGGGCTGTTCAAGTCGACCGACGGCGGCGCGACGTGGACGCGACTCAAGGGGAACGGCCTGCCGGTCAAGCCGGTGGGCAAGGTGGCGCTAGCGATTGCGCCATCGCAGCCGAACCGGATATTCGCGATGATCGAGACCGGCGACGGTGTGCCGTGGAATGGTCAGGACACCGAGAGCGGACAGCTGTGGCGCAGCGAAAATGCCGGCGCCACGTGGACGCTGATCAATCGCGATCGCAATGTGATGGGGCGCGCCCACTACTACTCGCGCATGGCGGTCACGCCCGACAACGCCAACGAGATGTACTTCCTGACGGCGTCGTACGCGCGATCGATTGACGGCGGCCGGTCACTGACGACCCTCGCCGGACTGGAGGCGCCGGGCGGTGATCACCACGATATCTGGATCGATCCGACGAACGCGGATCGGCAGATCGTGGCACACGATCAGGGGCTGTCGATCACCACAACGCGTGGACGTACGTGGTTCAAGCAGCGTCTCGATAACGCGCAGATCTATCACGTCACCGTCGACAACAACATTCCGTACAATGTGCTTGGCAATAAGCAGGACGAGCCGAGCTACCGTGGGCCGAGCAACAGCCGCGTGCAGGGCGGGCGTGGCGCCGGCATTTCGCGCGGTATGTGGCACTCGGTTGGCGGCGGCGAAAGCGGCTGGGCGACGCCCGATCCGACCGATCCGAACATCATCTGGAGTACGGCGTCGGGCTCGGGTATGGTGGGCGGCATCGTGGTGCGCTTCGAGGAGAATCGTCGGCAGTTCCGCAACGTCGAGGTGTGGCCGCAGCAATCGAATGGTGCTGCGGAGCAGCTCAAGTACCGGTTCGTCTGGGATGCGCCGCTGCTGATCTCCCCGCACGACCACAACACGGTGTACACCGGCAGTCAGCACGTACATCGCACGCGCGACGGCGGGAACAGCTGGCAGGTGATCAGCCCCGACCTCACGCGAAACGACCGATCCAAGATGAAGAGCTCGGGCGGCCTCACGCCCGACAACATCGGCGTCGAGTACTCCGGCGTGGTGTACGGCATCGCCGAGTCGCCGAAGCAGAAGGGTGTGATCTGGGTGGGAACCAACGACGGACTCGTGCAGCTCTCGCGCGACGACGGCGGCACGTGGACCAATCTCACCGCGAACGTGCCGGGTATTCCGGTGTGGGGATCGGTGCGGTCGATCGCGGCCAGCAAGTGGGATGCGGCCACGGCCTATCTCACCATCGATGCGCACCAGGAGAATGATCGTGATCCGTACGTGTATCGCACCACGGATTTCGGGAAGACGTGGACGAAGATCGTGACCGGCATTGCGAAGAGCATGTTGAGCTACGCCAAGATCATCATCGAAGATCCCACGCGTCGCGGCATGCTGTACCTGGGCACGGAGAACGCGATCTACCTGAGCTACGACGCCGGTGATCACTGGCTGCCGTTGCAGAACAACCTGCCCCATGCGCCGGTGTCCGGAATCGTGGTGCAGGAACACTTCAACGATCTCGTGATCTCGACCTATGGGCGCGGATTCTGGATTCTCGATGACCTCGCGCCGCTGCAGCAGCTCGATGCGTCGGTACTGGAGAAGGGGGCGCATCTGTTCCAGCCCCGGGCGGCGTATCGCTACCGCGGCATCACGGCGCCGAGCACGCAGTACGACGATCCCACGGCCGGCGACGATCCGGAGTACGGGGCGAGCATCAACTACTACCTGCGCGCGTCCGCGAAGTCGGCACCCACCGTGGAAATTCTCGATGCGGCCGGGAAGGTGGTCCGCACGCTGCGCGGGCCGAACTCGGCCGGTGTGAATCGCCTGGCGTGGGATCTCCGCGATGAGCCCAGCATGGAAGTGCGGCTGCTGACCAGCCCTCTGTATGCCGAGCACATCGTGGCGGGCCCGCAGGGGCGCACCGCACCGGGGACGAGTCGGTTGTCGATCCTCATGCCGCCGGGCATGTATGCGGTGCGTTTGACCGTCGACGGCGTATCGCAGACGCAGCCGCTGGAGGTACGCAAGGATCCGAACAGCGGCGGCACCGAAGCCGAGATTTCGGCGCAAGTGAAGCTGTTGGCCGGCATCAAGCAGCAGCTCAACGACGCGGGATCGGCGGTGCATCGGGTGGAGTCGGTGCGATTGCAGCTCCAGCAGGTGCAGCGCCTGTCCACCGATGCCGAGGTCGCCCGCGCCATCCGCGCGCTCGACGCCAAGCTGCTCGACGTCGAGATGAAGCTGGTGGATCTGCGTCAGACCGGTCAGGGGCAGGATGGCGTCCGCTTCGGTTCGATGCTGATCTCGAAGATGGGGTACCTCGCCAACGGCATGTCGAGCTCCGACTTCACGCCGACGACGCAGCATGTCGAGGTGGACGGGATTCTGCGCGAACAGCTCAAACAGCACTTGGCCGCGATCGACGGCGTGCTGGCGAGCGAGCTGGCTCCGTTGAATGCGCAGCTGGATGCGAAGGGGCTGCCGAAGGTCGTGGATCGGGCCGGTCCGGCGCCACGCATCGTGCCGTAGACTCGGGCGGGAAAACAAACGCGGCGGGTCCGTTCAATCGGACCCGCCGCGTCTTGTTCGTGCGAGTGACTTCCCGAGCTACTTCGCGAGGCCCTTCACGACTCCACTGAGCGCCTGCACGCGCGCCGACTCGGGACTCGCCGCAGCGTCCTTGTCGAGCTGCGCCGCCAGCGCATTCAGCACAGACGACCGCGCACCGCCCTTGGCTTTCTCCGCCGTGGCCAACTGCGCCAGCACGCCATCGAGCCACGCCTTCGGTACCGCACTGTTGCGCGCCATCTGATCGGTGTAGGCGCGAGCGACGACGAACGCCGCCGGCCACACAAATTGCGGCTGCTCCTGCGCATTGAAGTAGGTGTACTTCACCAGCTTGGCCGCCTCGAGCTCGTTCTTGGAAATGTGCTCGCTGGGCGTGAGCTCCCACACGTCGAGGCCGCGGGCAATCTCCGAGCCGTAGATCAGGCCATTGTACCAGTAGGCCGACCAGTGACCGGCGCTCACCAGCGCGGTGGAGTCCATCGGGCCGCGGTCAAAGAACGCGATCTCGAAGGCGTGATTCGGATCGGTCCAATCGAACACATTGATGCCGCCCTGATACCACGACTGCACCATCACTTCGCGGCCCGGAATCGGAATGAGCGAGCCGTTGTGCGCCACACAGTTTTCGTTGCTCGTCTGCGGGGCAGGCAGCTTGAAGTAGCTCTTGAAGTCGAGCTTGTCGCCGTTGCGCACGAAGATCGCGTCGGCGCCCCACTCCACCTTGTCCGTGGCGCGGCAGCGCGGCGACGAACCGCCGCCCCATTCGTCGGAGAAGAGTACTTTGCTGCCGTCGTTGCTGAACGTGGCAGAGTGCCAGGCCGACATGTTCGTGTCGGCAGCCGCGTAGATGCGCTTCGGGTTCTTGATGTCGCGGATATCGAGCAGGATGCCGTAGCCGCTGCACGCACCACCGGCGAGACCGACGGCGGGATACGTGGTGATGTCATGACACTGCGTAGGACCGCGTCCCGCCACCGAGGGGCGCGCCGGCGCGCCGGCCGGCCGTTCGCGACGATCGGCTGCCGCCTCGCCATGACGCACGGCTTCACCGAGCCCTTCGAAGATGCGCGGTGAGCTCACGATTGCCGCCGCGGCTGGGTTCTTCACCGGTACCTTGATCACTTCGATACGAAAGAGCGCTGAGTTTGGGTCGACATCGGGCGAGAGTGCCGAGCAGCCGGCCAGTTCCTCGGCCGAGCGCACGCCGGCCGATCCCGACACGTAGATGTACACGTTCTCGGTGTCCTTCGGATCGGTCACCAGCGTGTTGGTGTGCGAGCCGCGGCACGTCTGCACGGTGGTGATCGTCTTCGGATGCTCGACGTCGCTGATGTCGATGATGCGGATGCCGCGCGCGCGTTCCTTGCTGACTTCAGCCTCGACACCACCGAGTCCGCAGTCCACCCGTCCGCTTACCGCCTCGGCCGACACGAACAGAAGATTGCCGTAGACGGTGACGTCGCTCTGTGATCCCGGGCAGACGAACGCGGTGCGCAGCTTCGGCTTGCGCGGGTTGCCAATGTCCCACACCTGCCAACCGCTGTAGTTGCCCTGGAACACGAGGTTGCCGCTGAAGGCCAGATCGGAGTTCTTGAGCCGCGCGTCACCGGGCGTGCTCATGTTGAGAAACGACTCCGACGGCTTGGTGGTGGAGACGAGCTTGACGTTCCACGCGGCTTCACCGGCGTCGAACCACCCGGCTTTGAGACCGACGCGCGGGTCGGGCTTGGGCTGCGCGTGCAGCGTGGTGGCAGTGGTCGCAATGCCGGCCATGAGCAGGGCGCCGCCGAGCAGCGATCGAGTAGACGTTGGCATCTGGGGAGTTTTGGAGTGAGTGAAGGTGACGGGCGGCGGTGTTTATGGGCGTGGGCGAGACTTCAGCATCAGCTCCATGCGGTCGATTTCGGTGCTTTGGTCAGCGACGACATCGGAGACAAACTTGAACACGTCGTCATCGTTGGCCGCGCCTTTGGCGCTCATGAGCTCGTCGACCATGCTGATCGCACCGCGATGGTGCTGGATCATGAAGGTGAGGAAGTACCAATCGAAGGCCGGCCCCTTGGCGCTCTTGAGCGTGTCCATCTGTGCCGTGGTGAGCATGCCGGGCATCATGCCGCTGCCGCCCGCAGCGCCCATGGCGGACATGTCCATGCCGGCGTGATGGGCGTGGGCCATGGCGTCCATGTCGCCGGCCGGCACGGTCTGCTTTCGCTTTCCGAGCCAGGTCTTCATGAAGGCGATCTCGTCGGTCTGCGCGACGGTGATGCGCCCCGCCAATACGCGCACCTCTGAACTCGCCCCGTTGGGTTCGGCGAACGCCGACATGGTGACGGCCTGCGCGTGGTGCCCGATCATCCCCTGCATGAAGGCGACATCCGCCTTCGTGTACGGGGGAATGCCCCCGTCCTGCGCGGCGAGTTGCGCCGGGGTGAGTGGTCGCTTGCCGCTCGTTCCGCCACTTCCCGACGCGCAGGCGCCGAGCAGCGTGGCAGATGCAAGGATGGCGAGTGGGAGCGTAACGCGTGCAGGCATGGGTCAGGGGAGCGTGAGAGTGGGAAGCCCGGCAGCCTTGCGCTTGGCGTTGAAGGCCGCGAGGCCCGTGGTGCGCAGTGCGTTCCACTTGGGCAATACGTCGGCACCCATGGCGCGCGCTGCGGTGCAGGCGGCCACCTGCGTCGCGGTCGGCGCGACGTCGGCGTTATGCATGGCCATGGCGGCGGCGAGCATCGCCGTGCTGGCGCTTTCGAGCGATGCTGCCGCGGTGGTCGCGCCGCGACGACGGAAGCCGCGGATATTCCGGGCGGTGGCCGACGACGGCGCCACGGCTTCGAGTTGTGCCTTGAGGGCGTCGACCTCGGCGCCGCTCATGCCATTCAGCTGCGTGACGAGCGCCCGTGCGCTTACGAACGCGCGGTGGGTGTCCACGGCGCCGCGGTACATCTCGGTGCTGAGGGTGTGCAGTCGGGCCAAGCCAGCGGCCGGCGTCTTCACACGCGGGTCGAGCCGGAGCGTGAGCGGCTGCTCGTATCGCGTACCATTGACCGTCAGGCGTACGGTGTAACGGCCGGGCGGTGCCCATGGCGCGTTTACGACGGGGAGTGTCCGTCCCGGCACGGCACCGGTGGCGTCATCGTCGCCCTGCGGAATGGCGTCTTCCGGCGTGACGGGATCGAAGTGGAGATCCCATGTGAAGCGGTGGAGCCCCGCGTTGTCAGACAGCGCCTGCGGCGGGCCGGGCCAATAGAGTGGGAGTCCGCAGTACGGCGCGGTCGGCGATTTCTTGCACACCTCGTTGTAGCGCACGCGATCGACGTACGGATGCGGGTCGAGCGCCTTCTGCGCGCTGGAGTACGAACGCACCAGTTTGCCGGTGGCATCGAGAATCTCGAGCGCGATCGGCGACGAGGCCTTGGCGGCGAGCATGTAGTCGATGAACACGCCCGACGGTGCGCTCTCGCCCGATGGCATTTCCGGCGGCCACGGCGTGGGATCGTTGGTGGCAAAGCGTACGCGCACCGCGGTGGCGGGCTTGAACAGATGGGCGTTCCGGGCCGCGATCGCCGCGCGGGACGCGGCCATCTGACGGAGCGGCGTGATGTTGTCGAGAATGTAGAAGCCGCGGCCGTGCGTGCCGGCGATGAGATCGCTGCACAGGCACGTGCTGTCGTCCTTGATCTGGAGGTCGCGTACGGCGATGGCCGGCATGTCGATACGCAGCGACTCCCAGTGATCGCCGTCGTCGAACGACACCCACACCTGCGTGTCGGTGGCCCCATACAGCAATCCCTTCACCTTCGGATCTTCGCGAATGGCATTGGCCGGCGCGTTGCCCGGCAGCCCATTGCTGATCTCGGTCCAGGTGGCGCCGCCGTCGTGCGTGCGATAGAAGTGCGGACGCAGATCATCAAGACGGAACGTATTCGCCGCGATGTAGGCGGTGCCGGCATCGAAGTGGCCCGCGTCGATGTTGTAGATGCGCGTCCACGCCTTGATGGCGCCCGGCGTGACGTTCTTCCACGACGTGCCGCCGTTGGTCGTGACTTGCACCTGACCGTCGTCGGTGCCGGCCCAGAGTACGTTGGCACTGCGCGGTGACGGTGACAGGGCGGTGATCGCACCGGCGGGTGCGGGCGTCACGCTGCTGGTGTACTTGCCGGCCGTGGCGGGAACGTCCCACGTCTGGCGCGCGAGATCGGGGCTGATGCGTGTCCAGCTCTGGCCGCGGTCGAGCGTCTTCCACACCACGTTCGACGCATAGTACAGCACGTCGGGATTCACGGGCGAGAAGTGCAACGGCATCGTGCGCACGTTGCGGCCGAAGTTCTCGCCGTTGGGGCCGCGCACGGAGAGGTCGGGACCCACGAGCACCGTCTGACCGGTGCGGCGATCGTACTTCGACACATTCGTGCGCTGGCTGCCGAAGACCACATCGGGATCGCGCGGATCCGGCGCCGCGATGCCGTACTCCTGAATGTTGACCGGGTGCCAATCGTGGAAGGTGATGCGACCGTCGTCGGAGCGGCTATTCACGCAGGCCGAGCCGGAGTCCTGCTGTCCGCTGCACACGCGATAGGGAAACGCGTTGTCGGTGGTCACGTGGTACATCGCGGCGGTGGGCTGCGTGTACCAGTTGCTCCACGACGCACCGCGATTGCCCGACACGACCGCGCCCTGATCGGCCACGGCGAGAATGAGATCGGGATTGTTGGGATTCACCCAGATCTTCTGGTAGTCGTCGCCACCCGGCGCGCCGCGAACGGCCGACCAGGTGAGTCCCCCGTCTTCGGTGCGCCACATGACGACCGACGCGCTGTACACCACGTTCTCGTTGCTCGGGTCGACCGTGATCGTGGGCAGGTCGCCACCGCCGATGCGCGCTAACGGACGGTTATCGACGAACTTCGGCGCGGCGTCGGCCGGGGCTCCCGGTCCGTTGACCGCGAGATACCAATGCTCGCCGCCGTCGGTCGACTTGTAGAAGCCGATCGGGCCGGATGCGCCAGCGGCCGAGCCGGCGGGTGGAGCCGCGGCGACCATGGCGTAGAGTACCTTCGAGTTACCGGGCGCGAACGCGATGTTCGCCTGCAGCACCGACGGCAGGCCGACCGTGAGTTGCTTCCACGTGGTGCCACCGTCGGTCGACTTGAAGATGCCGTTGCCGCCGCCGCCGAAGCCCTGGCCTTCGATGAAGCTCTGCTGCTGCTGCCAGAGCGTGGCGTACACGATGTCGGGATTCTGCGGATCGATGCGCACGTCATTTGCACTCGTGTACTCGTCCTTGTACAGCACGCGCTGAAACGACGCGCCGCCGTCCAGCGAGCGGAACACGCCACGTTCGGTGTTCGGACCGTAGGGATGGCCGAGGGCCGCCACGAACAACCGGTCGGGATTTCGTGGGTCGACGTCGACCATCGCGATCATCTGCGATTCGCGCAGGCCGAGATGGGACCACGTTTTCCCGTTGTCGACGGACTTGTACATCCCATCGCCGACGGCGAGATCGGGGCGGATGATGCCGGCGCCGCTGCCCACGTAGATGATGTTCGGATTCGACGGCGCGACCGCGATCGCGCCGATGGAACCAGTGGACTGGTCGTCGAACAACGGGACCCAGTTCGAACCGTAGTCGGTGCTGCGCCACACGCCGCCGTTGTCGAAGCCAGCGTAGAACACGCTCGGCTGAGTCGGGACGCCGGCGAGGGCGCGCGCGCGGCCGGCGCGCAGCGGGCCGATCGCGCGCCAGTGCAGCGCGCTGAATCCCGGATCAGATTGCGCGGGCAGCGCGCGCCCGAGCGGACAGAGCGCGGTCGCGGCGACCAGTGCGAGTGAGCAGCGAGCCTGCAGAAAGCGCGGGAGACGCACGGGAGGGCCTGAGCGGAGGAAGAGGGGACGGGGACCCGTTCAACATGGGGCGGGCCGCGGTCGACTGCCAGATTCGGCCAGATGCCCGCTGGAACTTCGGCCACGCTCCGCCGGCGTGCTGCTTACTTCGGCTGGGGCGTCGCGCACAGGTGGCGCATCGCCACGTCCGCCAGGGAACCCGCGAACGACGGTCCGAAGCCGGGGAGCTTGACCACCTTGTGCATGCCGATCTTCTTGCCGGCCTCATCGAGGTAGTACCAGCTCTCCTTCGTCGCCACGGTCTGTTTGGCGCAGTCGTACATGGCGATCGTGCGCGAGCTCCGTAAATCCCCCAGCGCATGCTTGAGCGGTGGCTGCAGGCGCACGCGCACGGTGGCGGTGACGATACCGTTGGTCCGCGTTACCGACTTCGCCTCGAGAAAGACCGGCGTGCCCACCGACGTCTTGCCGATCTCCACCAGCTGTTGCGCCGCCAAGGGAGACGACAGCAGCAGGGAACCGGCGAGAGTGATCACGCTGAGCGGCGTGGCGGAGAACCGTGCATTCATGGCGTCAGCGGCGGCGACTGGCGGTGGAGTCGGGAACGAAGGTGAACGGCAGCTGCATGACCTGCTGGACGACGCGTCCTTTACGCACGGCCGGCACGAAGCGCTGCTCACGGACGGCCCGACGCACGGGTTCCACGAGCGACCGATCGGTGGTGGTGATCCAGCTGAACGTGTCCATCATGGCTTCGCCGTTGGTGCCGACCACGAATTCGGCGAGCAGCTCGCCCGCCACCTGCGCGTCGAACAACGAGTCCGGATAGAACGGCCGCACGATCGCGGATGAATCGACGCGGGCACCGACGTCGACATCGGTGGCGGTGAAGACGGTGGACTCGTCAAGCATCTGTGCAATAATGGCGGTCGGGGTGGGTTCACCCTTCTTCGCCTTCTTGGCGCGAAGCTCGCCGCGGCGCGACCAAAGGACGACTGTACCACAGCTGCTGCTGACGCGCTGGTTGCCCTGGAACTCGAGCGGGACCGTGGCGGGGCCGCTATAGATCTCGATGCCCTCGAACGTGGCTGGGTCGACCGAATCGAGGTCGAACTCGCCGGCAAAGAGCCCTTGGCCATCCAGCCAGACCAAGGGCGAGCATCGGCTGCCCCGGATCCGCACTTTGTTGTCGAACCCGCGCGATTCGATCCGGATGCCGGGCACGGATCGCAGGAGATCCGTCATTCTGGCTGGCTGACGCTTGGCGATGTCGGCTTGGGTAAAGAAGCGGCCGCCACCACCCATCTGCAGCCGCTTGTAGAATCCCGCCATGGGCCCGATGAGGTCGCGTCGGCCGATGACCTTCACCGCCGCGATGCTCTGCGCGATCTGTCGCATGACCACGGTGGGCGCGATCGATTGACCGGGCACGACGGTGACCAGGAGCGACTCTGGCCGGTACCCGATGCGGCGAACGCGCAGCCACATGGTGCCGGCGTTGACCCGGGTGGCCGTGAACTGGCCGGCATCGTCGGATTCGGCGACGTCGGCTGCATTCCCGAACCGAATCTGCGCGCCGGTCAGTGGCATCCGCGCGTCGGTCATCACGGTGCCTTTCAC
This sequence comes from Gemmatimonas sp., assembly GCF_044376735.1. Classification (GTDB taxonomy): domain Bacteria; phylum Gemmatimonadota; class Gemmatimonadetes; order Gemmatimonadales; family Gemmatimonadaceae; genus Gemmatimonas. The sequence continues at coordinate 3,225 of NZ_JBILKJ010000036.1, read as the reverse complement.
GACACCGGTGAGCACCGGCGTCGCAACTTGCGCTGACAGGGCGGTGCTGGCTGTGGCCACGAGAGTGGGCACCAGCGTCACCACGGCGCCGAGTGTGCGCCGGGAGGAGCGGAGAACCGAAAGTGGGGCCGAGCGGAGCGACATGGGAGACCCAGCGGTGGGCTTGTGTGGTTCAACCGTGAGGGTAGCATGTCCAGCATGCCCAGCGCCACCCGGATCATCAAACAGAGCCTTTTTCACCTCCTGTTGTTCCCGCTCGCGGTCGCCTGTGTTCCCTGGCGACGGAGTCCACCGCTCGTGCCGGCGGTGGCCAACCGTCTTGTATTGGCCCTCGACGGGGTGGATTACCGGGATATCGTGGACGCGCGCGCCAGGGGCCTGTTCGCCGGCTTTCGCGAGCCGAGTCGGCTGATTTCAACCTTCCCGTCGATTAGCGACGTGTCCTGGCACGACATCCTGGGGGTGCAGCCGCCGCCCGGATACCAACGGATTTACTACAGTGCCCGGCAGAACGCCGTGGTCGGAGAGCTGTTCGACGCGATCAAGCCCATCGAGTACGAGCATCGGATGGACTTCGCCTTCGGTTCTAAATTTCATCACCTCGGCGCCTATCTGATTTCGAACCAGGTAGCGCGAAACGAGGTGGATGTCGATGTGAAGAAGTTCCTGAAGCGCGGTGGTCGTCCCACGATCTACGCGTACAACGTGGGGCCGGACGCGTTGCAGCACACGCGCGGTGATCTTGACGCGTATCTCGCGCACCTCGACCGGAAGCTGGCGGAATTGCAGCGCACCTATCGTACGCGTACGGGTCGCGATCTCGAAATCCTGATCCTCTCCGATCACGGGCATAACCGCGCCGTCTCGGCCGGATTCCTCCCTGTGGTCGAAGCGCTCGCCGCGCAGGGATTTCACACCTCCAGCACCCTGCGCGATCCCACCGACGTCGCATTCAGCGTCGATGGCGTGACGACCGGCTTCGGTGTGTTCGCCCATCCCGACGCGGTAGCGCGCGTGGCGTCGCTGCTGGCCGCCCTCGACGGCGTGGCCGTGGTGACCTCGCGCGACAGTTCCGGTCGTTATCTCGTGCGGGCCGACAGCGCGTTGGCTGAAGTGACGACGCGCGGCACCGGTGATTCGGCGGTGTATCGATATCTCCCGATTCGCGGCGACCCGCTGGGATATGCCACGGTGCTCGCGCGCATGCAGCACGATCGCGACGTGTTACCCGATGGCTACGCATCGGCGGCGATGTGGTTGCGCTACACGGCGGCCGAGCCGTTCCCGGCCGCCCCGCCACGCATCGTACGCGGACACACCGCCATCACGCTCAATCCGGCGCCGATTCTGGTGTCGCTCGATGACCGGATGCGGGTGGGGCTCGGGGCGGTGTCGGTGGCGAACCGCCTGCGGCCGCTGGGCGGTACCCACGGTGCCCTGAGCGAGACCAATTCCCTCGGCGTGCTGATGGCGAACTTCGTGGACACGCGCGACGATCTCACGTCGTCGGTCCGGCAGCAGTTCGGCGGGTTCACCGATCTGTATGACCCGGCCGCGCACACGTCGTCGCTGCGGCTCTCGACGCCGGGACTCTTGCGGACCGACCGATGGAGCGGCTTCACCGGCAGCGCGGCGCCGACGGCGTGGTCGGCCGTTGCCGACACCGAGCCGGTGCTCGTCCTGTCGCTCTCCGACACCGACCGCCGCTGGGTCGGTGCGTCGGCGCAGCTGCGCGTCGACATCCGTCGAACCGACCGCGGGGCGGATGGTGGTGTTGGGGTGCCCAGCAGTACCTGGACGCTGGCCCAATGGACCGCCTCGCTCGACGGACGAGCCTTCGCGATGAACGGCGCACGACTGGCGCTGTCGCGGCTCGCGCCGTCATCGACATTCACGGTGCGGGTGATGATCGACCGCGTTCGCGAGCCGGGCGACGGGCGCGGTGCGGCGTGGAAGGCGGTGGCATCGCTGCTGGTGCGCACCGACGCCAACGGGGCCGTGGCGATCTACTGATTCCGCGGGGGCCAACGCGAGCGGCAGGGCTAACTGCCGACCCGTGCGCCGGGTAACGTTAGGCGATGATCATCAACGAAGCGTCGGGAGCGGGCGGTGCAGGCGGTGCAGGCATCGATGCGCCGGCTGTCGACCCGAATAACGATCGCGCCACGAAGGAGCCGCTGCCACCAGTGTGGGGGACGCGGAACGCATGACATCATTCAATCCGCGCATCTGGAATCGGAAGCTGCACCGGTGGGGCTCGATCGCTGTCGCGCTCCCGTTCCTCGTCGTGATCTGCACCGGCCTGCTGCTGCAGCTCAAAAAACAGCTGGCATGGGTGCAGCCGCCCGAGCAGCGAACGTCGGTGCACGTGCCGACGGTCACGATGGAGCAGATTCTGGCCACGGCGAAGTCGGTGCCCGAGGCGAAGGTCGCCAGTTGGGACGACATCGATCGCCTCGACGTGCGGCCAGGGAAGGGCCTCGTGAAGGTAGTGACCGTGGATCACTGGGAGCTGCAGCTCGACCTCGCCACCGGCGCGTTGTTGCAGTCGACCTATCGCCGCTCGGATCTCATCGAGAGTCTGCACGATGGGTCATGGTTTCACGATCTGGTGAAACTCTGGGTGTTCCTGCCGGCGGCGGTCATCGTGCTGGGATTGTGGATCACCGGGATGTATCTGTTTCTGCTGCCGTTCCGCGCGCGTGCGAACAAGCGGCGTGTGGCGCCGTCGCCCGTGGAGTGAGCGTGCCTGACGGACCGCCGTATTCGAATCGCTCCGGCATCGATGTCGATGGTGCCGGAGTGGGCACGTGGATGGTGCAGCGGGCGCGCTACCGACTCCCGCGTCCGCCGGCCCATCCGATCGTCGGGGTGGCGCCGGATCTCGCGTTCATTCACGGCAACCGCACCGAGCCGGCGCTCACGTGGATCGGTCATTCGTCGATGCTGTTGCAGATCGATGGCGTGAACCTCCTGATCGATCCGGTGTTCAGTGCCCGGGCCTCACCGATGCGGTTCGCGGGCCCCAAGCGCCATCAGCCTCCCGGCCTGCGCGCCAACCAGTTGCCGCGCATCGATGCGGTGCTCTTGTCGCACAATCACTACGATCATCTCGATCGGCGCTCCATGCGCGACGTGGCGCTGCAGACCGGTGGACCACCGGCGTTCATCGTGCCGCGCGGTACCGAGTCGTGGTTTGCCGCGAACCTGCCGCGGGCCGCTCGC
>NZ_JBILKJ010000131.1:0-7545 GCF_044376735.1 Gemmatimonas sp. | reverse complement strand
CATCGCGACGCCGGGTCAAGCGCGCGGCGCCTCTGGTGCCCTTGGTTCGCGTCGCGGCCCTGACCGTCCCCGCTTCCGGTCGTGCGTATAGCCCGCCGGCGATCCTCGCCGGCTGGCGCAGCGTGACCGCGTTCCATGTCCAGTCACTCATGCGATCGGTACCGTTTCTGGCCATCGCGGCCATCGGCTTCATCAACGTGATGATGTCCTCGTGGTACGCCGACCAGAACGGCCAGAGTCGCAGCTGGCCGATGAGCTGGCTCATGGCCGAGTCGGCGGTGGGATCGGGCGGCTTGTTCATGATCGTGCTGCTCACCTTCTTCTCCGGCGAGCTCGTGTGGCGGGAGCGGCAGGTGCGGCTCGACCAGGTGCTCGATGCCTCGCCGGTGCGCGACTGGAGCGTGTTGCTGGGCAAGTACACGGCGATGGTGCTCATGCTGCTGGCCTTTTCCACGGTGTCGATGACGGGCAGCATGGCGACCCAGCTGCTCAAGGGCTATCCGCACATCGACCTCCCCGTGTACGCGCTGTACGTGTACCTGACCGACTTCCCCAGCTGGCTGCCCATGACGGCGATGGCGTTCCTGGTGCAGTCGCTCGTACCGCGGAAGGCCATCGGTCACGTCATCATGATCCTGGTGTGGACCACCACCATCGTGACCGTCAACCTTGGCTACGACTATCAGCTCCTGCTGCTGGGGCAGTCGCCGGCGCTGACCTGGTCGGACATGAATGGGGTAGGGCCGTACCTGCGGGCGTTTCCGGCCGTGCATGGGTTCAACGTGGGGCTGGCAGTCTTGCTGCTCGCCCTCACCATGCTCGTCTGGCACCGTGGCACCCAGTTGCCACGGCTCGCGCGTCGCCTGCAGGAACGCTTCCATGGGGCCACCCGGTGGCTGGCCGCCGTCGGCGCTGCCGGCGCCACGGCGGCGGCGGGCGTGTTCTACTACCACGCGAGCGTCGAGAACGTCTACACCACGCGCAAGGAGGGGGAACGACAGGCGGTGGAGTACGAGCGCACGTGGCGCCGGTACGAAACGCTGCCGGTCCCGCACGTGGTGGGGATCGCGCTCGATGTGGATCTGGAGCCGACGGACGGACGGGCTCGGGTGGGAAGCCGCTTCACGCTCGTGAACCGTCTGGCCACGCCCATCGACACGATCCTCGTGAACGTGGCGTCCGACGCGCCAGGGCTCGCGGCATCGCTCGACTCCCTCACCTTCGACCGGCCGTTCACCATCCTGAAGGCCGACACGATCTGGGGGGTGCGCTTGGTGCGCCTGGCCACGCCGCTCGTGGCCGGTGATTCCCTGCGCGTGCGATCGGTGCAGCGCTTCCGGGTGCGAGGCTATCCCAACGGCGAGCCGGACCGCTCGCTGGTTGGCAACGGCACCTTCTTCAACCGGGATAAGTTTCCCACCTTTTTCTACTCGCAGAGCAGCGAGCTGCAGAGTGATGAGCTGCGCCGCAAGTACAAGCTCCCGCCGCAGCGGCGTGGCAAGCCGCGCACGGACAGCGCGGCGCTCTTCCGCCAGTCATTCCTGGCCGATGCCGACATGGCGTCGTTCGAGGCCGTTGTGAGCACCGATCCCGACCAGATCGCCATGGCCCCGGGGTATCTGCAACGGGAGTGGACGCGCAACGGCCGACGCTACTTCCAGTATCGCATGGACGCGCCCATCGACAACTTCTTCTCCGTGCTGTCGGCCCGGTGGACGGTCACCAGGGGCTCGTGGAATAACGTGGCGATCGAGGTCTATCACCACCCAGCGCATCGCTTCAACGTGGAGCGCATGATCGAGGCGTCGAAGGCGTCGCTTGCGTTCTACGCACAGGAGTTCGGGCCCTACCAGCACCGGCAGCTGCGCATCCTCGAGTTCCCGCGTTACGCCGGATTTGCCCAGTCGTTCCCGAACACCGTACCGTATTCGGAGGCCATCGGGTTCGTGGCCCGCGTCGACACGACCAACGTGGAAGACACGGACCTGCCGTACTTCGTGACGGCGCACGAGATCGCGCACCAGTGGTTCCCCTACCAGCGCATGGCGGCCGACGTTGAAGGGTCGCAGATGCTGTCGGAATCGCTCTCCGAGTACGCGGCGCTGGTCATCACCGACCGCGCCCATGGACGCCCCTTTACGCAAAAGTTCCTGCGGAGTGAGCTCGACCAGTACCTCCGTGGCCGAGCCGGAGAAACCAAGGGCGAACGCCCGCTCACGCGGGTCGACCTGCAGAGCTACATCTGGTACCAGAAGGGGGCGCTCGCGCTGTACGCGCTGCGCGACCTGATCGGAGAGCGGGCGCTGCACGGCGCCATTCGGGCCTATCTCGACGAGGGGCGCTTCAGTGGCCCGCCGTACGCCACGACCCTCGACCTGATGCGCCATCTCCGCGCTGCCACGCCGGATTCGCTCCAGTCGGCGGTCGACGACTACTTCGACACGATCACCCTGTGGGATGTGAAGACGGATAGCGTGCTGACCACCCCCATGCCGGGCGGCCAGTTCAAGGTCACGGTCATCGGGACCGCCGCCAAGTTCCGCGCCGACTCGCTGGGTACCGAAACGCCGGTGTCGCTCAACGACTACATCGACGTCGGTGTCTTCGATGCGCCCCGCCCCGGCGCCCGCTTGGGTGAAGCGATCGCGATTCGCAAGGTGAAGGTCACCAGCGGCACGGTGCGCGTCGAGTTCACGGTGCCCCGCAAGCCCGTGCGCGGCGGGATCGATCCCTACAACCTCCTGATCGATCGCGTTCCGGGTGACAACAGTCGGGACGCGAAGTAGCGAGGCACCACGGGCCGCGTCACCACTGCATCTGCACCACAGTCTCCCCATCACATGACTCCTACACCTCAAGATCCTGCCACGCCGCTCGACGCCCGTCGTAGCTTCCTCACGCGAGTGGGTGCGCTGATCGGCGCCTCAACACTCGGCGCGTCGACACTGCACGCCGCAACACCAAACGCATCACGTGACGGAGGGCGCGCTGCGGTGGGCGATCCGTTGGTGCATGCGGCCGATGCCTGGATGACTACGCTCCCCAGCGGGCATCGGATGGTCTGGGACGCGTTCACCACGCCCGGGGCCGTGAATGCGGGGCGCTTCTGCAGCAACTGGATGGCCAGCAACGGCAGCGGATACGGCCTCAAACCGACGCAACTCGGTGCCATCATCGTCTTGCGCTCCTTGGCCACCGTGACCGCATTCACCGATGCCATGTGGGCGAAGTATCCGCTCCTCGGCCAGCAGTTGCGCAGCATGGACCCGACGACCAGCAAGCCCTACACCATCAATCCGTTCATGCACCCCGAGCGCGGGGACACGCCGGCCCAGGGTATCTCGTGGGCACCGCTGGTCGCGCAGGGCGTACACTTTGCGGTCTGCGCTGGGACGACGGCTGGGCTGGTGGAGGCGATCGCCGCCTCCCAGTCACTGTCGGCCGATGATGTCCTCGCCGATCTCGTCGCCAACCAGGTTGGGAATGCCCATCAGATGGCGACAGGTATCGTCGCCCTCGGTCGTGCGCAGGAGAAGGGGTTTACCTACGGCGGCGGGGGCTAGCTTTCCGCGTCCAGGGTCTGCGTCGGGGGGGCGTTCGGCGCGAACGCCACTGGTCAGTCGCGGCACGCCGCCGATACGCATCGGCCATCGCTGTGGCGCCAAGCTGTGCGTCAGCCTTCACATCGAAAAAAGGGGAAGCACGATGAACGCGCTGGGCTACGTAGGCGCCGGTCTGTCGGTGGTTGCTGGGGTGATGGGCTTGGTGTGGCCCAGCCAGGTGAGCACCCGGATCGGTTTATCGACGCCGTCGCTCCTTGGTGTGTCGGAGGTCCGTGCCACCTACGGCGGCTTGTTCATCGGTGCGGGTGTCGCCGTGCTGCTCAGCGGTTCCACCACCGCGGCCACCGTGTTGGGCGCGGCGTGGGGTGGGGCGTTCGTCGGGCGAGCGCTCTCGGTCGTGATCGATCGCTCGCGGTCGAAGGAGAACGTCGCGGGCCTCGTTATCGAGGCCGCGATGGCGGCGCTTCTGCTGCTCGCCTGACCGTCGGGCGGCGGCACCACGTGGGCGGAGGCGCCCCGTCAGCGGAATCCCGTGTACTTTCAGGACGCGGACCCCGCCGCGCTCCCCCTTCGCTCCAACCGGCCCGAACCTGATGTTCCCTCTCCGATTCGTGCGGCTCGCGGCCCTCGCTGCGACCCTCGCCCCGGCGCTCGCGCTGTCGGCGCAAGCCAACGCCAAGGCTGGAACCACCGTCAATGCGGCCGTTCCCGCCGCCATGGCGGCCATCAAGCGCTCGGACCTCGAGCGGGATCTCTACGCGATGGCCGGTGATGGCATGCGCGGACGCGAGGCCGGCACGCCCGACGAAATGCGCGCCTCCATCTGGGTGGCCGATCAAATGCGCCAGATCGGCGTCAAGCCGATGGGAGCGGATGGCAGCTACTTCCAGTGGTGGAACATGGTGCGGACGCGCGTCTCCACGGTGTCTACCACCGCAGCCCTCGGCGACAAGGCACTCACCGTCTGGAAGGATTTCGTGCCACTGGGCTCGAGCAATGCCGATGTGAGCGCGCCCGTAGTGTGGGTCGGCACCGGCGCCGACTCCACCATCGATGTGCGCGGAAAGATCGCCGCGCTGCAGATCACCGCACCGTCGGCCGCGTCGATTCGCACCACGACCAACTCCGCCGAAGTACGCTACGCCAATGCGGCGATCGCTGCCGCGACGCAGCGCGTGCAGCGGCGTGGCGCGGTCGCGATCATCTTGGTGGCCGACTCCATCACCGATGTCGCCTTCGACGGGCTCGGCGTGCTGCGTGAGCGCGGCACGTATGACGTGGATGGGGGCGCGCCGCGCTTCGCGGGGCAGGCCACGCAGGCGGCTCGTCCGCAGTCCGCGCGCGCGGCGCCCACGCCGGCGTTCCTCATGCGCGGCGCAATGGCCGCCGCGCTCAAGGCGGGCGGCGTAGCCGAGATGCACGTGCGCGTCGAGCACTTCACGACGCCCTCCAGCAACATCATCGGCGTCGTGCGCGGCACGGACCCCAAGCTCCGCGACGAGTACGTGCTGTACAGCTCACACCAGGACCACGACGGCGTGCGGTACGTCATTGACGGCGATTCCGTGTGGGCCGGCGCCGACGACAATGGAACCGTCAGCGTCGCCTTGCTCGCTATTGCCCGCGCGTTCGTCAAGCAGCCGGGTAAGCGTTCGGTGCTCTTCGTGTACCACGGCGCCGAGGAACGGGGCCTGCTCGGCTCCCGCTATCATGCCGCGCACCCCGTCGTGCCCTTGCAGAGCATTGTGGCCGTCCTCAACGGCGACATGATCGGCCGCAACCACCCCGATTCGGCCAGCTTGCTCGGCATCCAACCGCCGCACCGGAATTCCACGGAACTGGTCGACATGGCGCTGCGTGCCAACACGCTCACCGGGGCCTTCAAACTGGACTCGATCTGGGATCGCCCCACGCACCCGGAAGGATGGTATTTCCGCAGCGATCACGTGCCATACGCGCGACTCAATGTGCCGGCGGTGATGTACTCCACAAACCTGCATCCCGACTACCACACCCCCCGCGACAAGCCCTCGGCCATCGATTATCCGAAGCTCACCCGCATGACGCAGTGGATGTACCTCACCGGCTGGTACGTGGCCACGACGCCGAAGCGCCCGGCGATCGATCCAGGATTCAAGCTGGAACGCTGATCGGACGCCGGTCGCGCGGTAACCGCACAGGGCTGAATTGCGTTCTCCCCGCGCGCTCCCCATTTTCACCCGCACGCCTCGGCGCAGGTCCGATGGCGTCACCTAACTAGGAGGATGTGCGATGCAGGCACTCGTGCGCCGCATGCTGGGCCCGGCGTTGGCAATCACTGCGCTGTCGTTGTCCGCCACCGCAGCCCGCGCTATCACGGGGCAGGCGAAGCCCCAGCTGTCCATCGAAGCCGAGCGGTCGCCGCAGGGCGCCCGCATCACCTTCAAGGGCAAGAACTGGCCGGCCGCCGCCCGCGTCAAACTCACGGCCACACGGGCGCCGGCTTCCAACAAGCCGCAGGATTTCGGCATGGTTGACGCCGATAGCACGGGTGTCTTCAGTCTGCGCAAGGTCGCGATCTGCACCACGAACAGTCAGGAAGATGGCGCGTTGGAAACGGTGACCTTCACCGCCGCCGACTCGGCGACCGGAGTGAAGGCCACGGCGACGGCACGCGGCGGCGCCTGGGTCTGTCAGTAAGTCGGATTGCGGTCCGCGTTTCGGTCGCGGTGTTGCCTCCCGGGCGGCACCGCGATCGTGCATCTGTCCTCGATCCTTCCCAAATAGAGCCGCGCCATGTTCGTGATCTTCGTCTGTCCGATCTTCTCGCCCGCGGCCACGCAGATGATCGAGGCCGCGCTCGCCGAGCCGCACGTGCGGCTCGGCGTCATCGCGCAGCAGTCCCTCGCCACCCTGGCACCGCACACGGCCGATCGGCTCGCCGCGCACTGGCAGGTGGATGACGTCACAAACGTCACGTCGCTCGAACACGCGGTGCGCGCCCTCGCCACCACACACGGTGCCGTGGCGCGCTGCTTTGGTGCCTACGAGCAGCTCCAGCAGCCACTCGCCATCGTGCGCGAACGACTCGGTATTCCCGGCCTCTCCAGTGTGGCCGCGCACAACTTCCGCGACAAGGCGCGCATGAAGGACGCCCTGCGCGCGGCCGGGGTCCCCGTCGCGCGGCATCGGTTGATCACGTCGCGCGACGACGCCTTGGCCTTCATCGCCGAGGTCGGGTACCCCATCGTGCTCAAACCGCCCGCCGGGGCCGGTGCGATCGCGACGCAGCGCATTCGCGAGGTGGAGGCGCTCGACGCCATGCTCGCGAACTATCCCGCGACCCCGGCCAATCCGATGCTCGCCGAGGAGTTCCTGCGCGGCACCGAGTACTCGCTGGAAACCGTCTCGGTCGACGGCAACGCGATCTGGCACTCGCTCACGCGCTACGGCCCAACGCCGCTCGACGTCGTGGAGAATTCCTGGATCCAGTGGACGGTGTTACTGCCGCGCGAGATCGACGCCCCCGAGTTCGACGACATCCGCGCAGTGGGCGCGAAGGCGCTCACCGCCCTCGGGATGGGCACCGGTGTCTCGCACTGCGAGTGGTTCCGTCGTGACGATGGGAGCCTCGCGATCAGTGAGATCGCCGCCCGTCCGCCCGGCGCCAACATCACCACCATGATTTCCCGTGCGAACGATATGGATTTCGTGGCGGCGTGGGTCCGTCTCATGATCAACGGGACCTTTATCCCGCCCCAGCGGCGCTACGCCGTGGGAACCGCGTATCTACGAGGGCAGGGCACCGGTCAGGTCCGCACCGTCGAGGGACTCGACGCCGTCCAGCAGCAGTTCGGCGCCCTCATCTGCGATGCCCGGCTACCGTATCCCGGACAGCATCCCACGGGGAGCTACGAGGGAGAGGGCCACATCATCGTGCGTCACCCGGAGACCTCCGTGGTGCAGCATGCGCTACAACGTATTGTCTCGAGCGTTCGCGTCC
>NZ_JBILKJ010000130.1:0-7555 GCF_044376735.1 Gemmatimonas sp. | reverse complement strand
GGATAGCCAATGGTCGTGTCCGCGGCGGGCCTATCGGCGCCGGTCAACCAAGGGGGCGCCGGCGGCGACGCCGTACCCGATGCCCGCGGTGCCGGCACGCTGGACCGCGTCGAGCTCGCGCCGGATCTCGTCGGTCCGGCGCGCCACCTTGGCGGCCAACTCCATCGTGACCCGATGTGATGTGGTGAGCGCCGCCGAGACCTCCGTGAGCAGGGCATCGGCGTCGTCCACGGCCCGCTCGGTCGCCGCGTACAGCGGGCTGTCGGCGGTAGGGCGCTCGAGCCGCAACAGCACGAGATGCTCGCTGAGGTCTTGCAGCATTTCGTCGCGCTGTTCGAGCAGACTGAACAGCCGGTCGTCATCGTGCCCCACCACGTCGACGGCTTCACGGGCGATCGCGTCGGCGCTGGCACAGATGGCCAGCGCGCCGCGGGCCGCCGCGTGGCGAGCGTCGGGATCACGGAGGCCGAACCGGCCGCCACGGGATGTATCGAGGGCACTCATGAGCGGATGCCGTGTCACGCGGTCTTGCGGGACGCTTCGGCCCAGAGCGACTGCGACGCACCCGTAAAGCCTTCGCGTAGCGACGTCGCGATATTCACGAGCTTGCGCATCGTCGCCACATCACCGCGCGTGCCGACGTCGACGAGTTCGTAGAGCATGAACTGATAGAGATCGGCCAGCTGGGTGGCGATCGCGCCGCCCTGCTCGAAGTCGAGCGTGGAGAGGAGCTCGCTCACCAGGCCGCGCGCGCGGCGCAACGAGGTGAAGCGCAATTCGACATCGTTGCGATCCATCGCGATGCGTGCACGTTCCAAGTTCACCACCAGCTGCTCGAACACGATCACGACGAGTCGCTCGGGAGGCGCTGAATGGATCTCCATTTCGCGGTACGACGAGGACTGGCTGGCGTAGGACATCTGGGCAGTGGCTGGAGTGAGAACAACTTCGGGAACTACATCGCTCCTACAAGTATCGGCAGCTACTTGTCACCCTGAAGTCCCTGTGTACCGGCAAGCAGCGCGCTGCTCTGCGACCTGAGCTTGCTCATGGCGTCCTCCATCCGCGTGTACTGCGCCACGAGCTGCTCGCGCCTGAGCTCGATGCGCTTCTTCACATCGGCCTCACGCTTCTTGAGCGCCAGCGTGTTCTGACTGATGTTGTCGAGTTGTGCGGTAATCGTACCGGAGCCGAACTTCGTCGCGTTGTCCGCCGCCGTAACGAAGGCTTGTCCGGCACCCGAGAAACCGAAGAGCGCTTCGATTTCGCTGGGCTTGTCGGCCAGGGCGGTCCTGAACGTGTCCTGATTGAACGCCAGGAGCCCCTTCTGGTCGAGCGACAGGCCGGCGAGCGCGAGCTTCTTATAGGTGCCGTTGGCGGGCACGTCGGTGCGCAGCGCATCCTGGAACGAGGAAACGATCGTGCGCATGCGCGTATCGCCGTACAGCGGGGCATCGGCCACGCGCTGTTCGTCGAAGAACGCGCGGATCTGATTGTACGAGTCCGCGAACTTCTGCACCGAGTCCACCGTGCCTTTCACATCGCGATCGACGGTGACGTCGATCGTGGTGCCGGGCTCGGCGGTGTTCAGCGAGAGGGTCACGCCGCTGATGGCATCGGTGATGGTGTTCGAGCTGCGGACCACCGTTCGCCCATCCACGCGGATGACCGCGTCGGCGCCGGCTTGCGTCTCGCGATTCCGTCCCATCACCGTGGTGCTGCCGTACCCGAGTGAGCTGGTGCTGCCACTCGCATGGCTGATCGACAGCTGGAACGCCAGGAACGACGACCCGCCGGTATTGTCGGAGAGCACGACGCTGCCATCGCCGGCAAGCGAAGCCGTAGCGGGGCGCGAACCGGAGCCGAAGCCCGTGCTGGCGTCGTTCATCCTGTCGAGCAGCGTCTGCATCGTGTCGTTCGCGCCCACGACGAGGCCGACCGTCACCGCGGTGCCGTCGGCGCGCTTGCCGCTGATGTTGATTGCATCACCAGCCGCCACGCCGGCCGCCACGCCATTGAGCTTGAGGTCGGTGAGCCTGGTCGAGGAGGTGGCGGCGAGGTTGGTGGCGCCGGTGTACACCGGCGATTGCACCGCCTGCGCAACCATGCCGGTGGTACCGGCGGCGAATCCGAGCGCATCGATCACGGCTTGCGAGCCGGCATCGCCACCCACGGCCGTGACGTTGCCGCCGACGACCAGGCGATAGCGCGTTTCGTTGCCGTAGCTCTCGGCCTGGACCGACGCCGCACCCTTCGCCGCGACGATACGGGCCGCGATCGAGGAGATCGAGTCGGTGGACAGATCGGCGGTAATGACCACGTTCCCCACGCGAATCGACGCCGGACTCGGTGATACACTCAGGCCGAGGGCGGCGGCAGCGGATTGGACGGCCGACGACACCGGCTTGGTGCGGGTGTCGATGAAGCCGAGCTCGCGCGCCATGCCGCCGGTGCCGTCGCTGATCGTGATGCCACTGGAACCACCCGTGTTGCTGGTCAACACGAGGCTGCCCGCGGTGCCCCCGTCGCTCACGATGGCCGCCGTAACGCCGGCACCCGCACTGTTGATCTTGGTGCGAATATCCGCCAGCGTGTCGGTGCCGACGATATTGATCGCGGTCCCATTGATGGACATCGAGCCCACCAGTCCACGCGCGGCCGTCGTGTCACTCACCGTGTCGCCGCCGATCTTTTCCGTCTGGGCGAGCTGCAGCACTTCCACGCGGGACGTGCCCTGCGCCGCCGAAAGCGAGGCGGTGGCGGAGAGGAGCGAACGGGATGTGGTCGGACTGGCGGGTGCCGTTGCGACGAAGCCACCCAACCCGGTGCGTCGCAGTGCACGCGCGTTCGTGTTGAGCGTCTCGACCAGCCCCTGCATCTTGGTCCACGCGGTCTTTTGGGCGGCCCGCTTCGTGATCCGATCGGTGATCGGCGCGACTTGTCGGGCTTCGTAGGCTTTGATCGTCGAGTCGACGAGATCGCCCCACTGAATGCCGCTGGTCAGCCCACTGATGTTGTTCGGATTCGCCATACCCACCTCCTTCCTGCTGTGCTATAGACTGTGCCCCGGGCCGGCGAATGCGCCGACCCGGGGTCAATCACCTACTGGGAAACAACCGGTTTAGCGGAGCAGCTGCAGAATGCCTTCGCTACCCTGGTTCGCCTGCGACAGCATGGCCTGGGCCGCCTGCTGCAGGATGTTGTTCCGCGTGAAGTTCGCCATCTCTTCCGCCATGTCGACGTCACGGATGGTGGATTCGGCCGCGCGGATGTTCACCACGGCAGACTTCAGGTTCGTCACCGTGTAGTCGAGCACGTTCTGCGCGGCACCGATGGCGGCCAGCGTGTTGTTCACGGCATCGAGCGCCGTATCGGCGTCGGCCAGCGACGAGGTACCCGACAGCGACGTGAGCGTGAGCCCCGCGGCCACGGTCAACGTGCCGTTTGCCGTCTTGTCAGAGATCTGGAACGTGAGCGACGAGAACACCGAGGCGCCGAGGAAGTTGGCGTCCGCGAGAATACGAGCGGCTTCCGTCTGGAGCGTGGTGATTTCGGTCGCGAGGGTCGTCGACACCGAGCTGTTGTTGCCCGTCGAGTCCTTCTGAACGATCAGTTCCTTCTGACGTTCGATGATGCGCTGGATCGTGGACGCCGCACCTTCCGCGATCTGGACCATCGCATTGGCCTGCTCGGCATTCGTGGCCGCCTGCGTGAGCGAGCGGCTCTGGATGCGAAGCTTGTTCGCGATCGAGAGACCAGCCGCGTCGTCAGCCGCCCGGCTGATCCGGAGGCCGGAGCTCAGTTTCCGCTGGCTGCTGTCCGTCTGCATCTTGTTGACGAACAAGTTGCGGGAAGCCGTGAGGGCGCCCACGTTGGTGTTAATACGCACGAAACTATCCTCCGTGATGTGTACGCTGAGGCATCCTTGCCTCACCCGGATTCGCCAATCGAACCTCGGTTAAGTTCTATTTTCGTCGGGTCCCGGAAGAACTTGAGCGGAAGGATTCAGTTGGCCGGCCGGTGTGGAACGGATCATCACAGATCGGCCCTTCGCGATCACGGATGGCACCCACCGTTTCGCCATTGGCCGAGGGCGCTGCATGAGTCGCCGCTGACGCATCGCCAGGCGTCCACGGGACGTGGTCGGACTGCCAGGTACCGTCACAACAAAGCCGCCCAACCCGGTGCGTCGCAGCGTGCGCGCATTCGTGTTGAGCGACTCGACCAGCCCCTGCATCCTGTACTACAGACCAAGCCCCGGGCCGGCGAATGCGCCGACCCGGGGTCAATCACCTACTGGGAAACGACCGGTTTAGCGGAGGAGCTGCAGAATGCCTTCGCTACCCTGGTTCGCCTGCGACAGCATGGCCTGGGCCGCCTGCTGCAGGATGTTGTTCCGCGTGAAGTTCGCCATTTCTTCCGCCATATCGACGTCGCGGATGGTGGATTCAGCGGCGCGGATGTTCACCGTGGCAGACTTCAAGTTCGTCACCGTGTAGTCGAGCACGTTCTGCGCGGCACCGATGGTGGCCAGCGTGGCGTTCACCGCATCGAGCGCCGTGTCGGCGTCGGCCAGCGTCGAGGTACCCGAGAGCACGGTGAGCGCGAGCGCCGCGTTCACGGTCAACGTGCCGTTCGCTGTCTTGTCAGAGATCTGGAACGTGAGCGACGAGAACACCGAGGCGCCGAGGAAATTGGCGTCGGCGAGAATACGAGCGGCTTCCGCCTGGAGCGTGGTGATTTCGGTCGCGAGGGTCGTCGACACCGAGCTGTTGTTGCCCGTCGACTCCTTCTGAACGATGAGTTCCTTCTGACGTTCGATGATACGCTCGATCGTGGACGCCGCACCTTCCGCGATCTGAACCATCGCGTTGGCCTGCTCGGCATTCGTGGCCGCCTGCGTGAGCGAGCGGCTCTGGATGCGCAGCTTGTTCGCAATCGACATACCAGCCGCGTCGTCAGCCGCACGGCTGATGCGCAGGCCGGAGCTCAACTTCCGCATGCTGCTGTCCGTCGCCATCTTGTTGACGAACAAGTTGCGCGAAGCCGTAAGGGCGCCAACGTTGGTGTTAATACGCATGAAACTATCCTCCCTGATGTGAACGCTGAGGCATCCGTGCCTCGCCCGGATTCGACTAACGAATCGCGGTCAGGAGTTATTATCGTCGGGGCGTGGAAGAACTTGAGCGGAGAAAATCAGGTGGCCAGGAACCGTGGCACGGATCATGACAGATCGGTCCCCTCCGCAATGACGGATGGCACCGATCTTTTCGTGATTGGCCGATGGTGCCGCATGAGTCGCCGCTGATGCATCGCCCCAGCGATATCGAGGCGTGGCTGGTAGCGGGCCAAACGGCCCTCGATGCCGGTCAACACGCCGAGGCCGCCGCCGCGTTTGCGCTCGTGCAGGCGGCCCTCCCGCGTGAGATCACAGTGGCCCTGATGGTGGCCAATGCGTGGCGGCTGGCGGGCAACACGGTGGCGGTGCGCGACGCGCTGCTGTCCGTGTTTCACCACGCGACGGACACGACCGACGGCCCCTCTTCTATAGAAAGCGCCGACGTGACCGCGATGTATGAACTCGGGGCGGCGCTGCTCGATGCCGGCGCGCCCTCCGAGGCGCGGCAGCTGTTCGAGCGGGTGGTGCGGAAACGTCCCAAGGATCCCGCCGCCCTCGGCGCGTTGGCTGGCGCCACTCGGGCCGACGGCGACCCGCAGCGGGCGTGGCCCATCGTGCAGCGCGCCATGGCGATCGCGCCCAGGCAGCCGGCGCTGCTGCTCACCGCCGCGCAGATCCGGCACGCGCTCGGCGATCTCACCCGCGCCCGCTACTGGCTCGAGCGCGCAGAAGCGGTGCGTCCCGCCCATGGACCCACCCGATTGCAGCGCGCCCTGACGTCGCTGCTCGCGGGGCCAACGGCCGAGGGCTGGGCGGACTTCGAGCACCGTGGGCTCCCTGCCCCGCCGGCCACCGGGGCGGCGCCGTGGCACGGGGAGTCGCTCGAGGGACAGTCGATGCTGGTGACGGCGGAACAGGGGATGGGGGACAACTTCCAGTTCCTCCGGTTTGTGGGCGCACTCACCGCCCTCGGGGCATCACGCGTGGTCGTGGAATGTCACGCGGGGGCGCTGTCGCTCTTCCTCGCGAGCGGAGTCGACGCGGTCGCGAAGGGCACCGCCCCGGTCACCGACTGGTACGTGCCGATGCTGTCGCTGCCGCACTGGCTGGGCACGGGCGCCGACGTGGCCGGTGATGGCATTCCGTACCTGCGGACGGGTGTGGCCGCGACGCCAGCATCGACGTCGGACCGCCGTCGGATCGGCGTGGTGTGGCAAGGCAATCCCGCCTTTCTGGCGACCTCGCTGCGCGACTTCGACCGGCTGCTGCTCCCCCAGCTGCTGGACCTTCCGGACGTCGCGTGGGTGTCGTTGCAGTACGGCGCGAGCGACCCAACCGGCCTCGAGCGGCTCGAAATGCCTCAACTGTCATCAAATTGGCTTGATACTGCTATATTATTGTCGCAACTTGATGCGGTTGTTACCGTAGACACGGGTATCGCCCACCTGGCCGGCGCCATGGGACGACCCACCTTGGTCCTGCTCCCCTTCTCCCCCGACTGGCGCTGGGGGCTGGGCACCGACACCACGCCGTGGTACCCGTCGGTGCGGCTGATCCGACAGCGCGCGCCACGCGACTGGGCGAGTACGATCGCCCCGCTGCACGCCGCGCTCAGCTCCTGACGTCCGGCAGATTCTGCCGGGCCGACAGGAGGTCGTTGCCGAATCACGACGATCCCTGAGCTGACAGACGGCTTGTAAGTCACTATAAAACAACATGTTAGGTATGGCACAGTCCGTGCATTAGGTCGGACCGCCATGCCTGTCGCTCCGCCTCTCCATACTCGCTGCACGCACGTCCGTGCCCCGCTCGCGCCGATTCCTGCGCGAGGGGGCCGCTAATGCGTCCGGTCGTCTGGGTGGGCCCGGTGTTCGAACCCACCGGCTATGCCGACGAGGTTCGTGGCATGGTGGCTGCCCTCGAGGCGAACCGCATCCCGGTCAGCCTGCGCAGCAGCACGACCGACGCGCGCGGGTTTCGCGAGACGCTTGCCCCCGACCAGCTGGCCGCCCTGACGCGATGCATCGAGCGTCCCGTGCCCGGCCCGTTCATTCAGGTGCAACACGCCACGATCGACAGCTTTGCACCCGCCCACAACGAGGCGGTGTACTCGGTCGGACGCTCGATGTTCGAGACCGACGGACTTCCGGGACACTGGGTGGCCGGCGCCAACGCGCTGGACGAGCTCTGGGTGACGGGCGACTTCAATGCGCAGACCTTTCGGGATGCCGGCGTCCGCGTCCCCATGCATGTCATTCCCGGTGGAATAGACAGTCAGCTCTTCCACCCGGATGGCGCGCCGTACGCGGTACCCGGCGTTCGCGGCACCGTGTTTCTGAGTGTCTTCGAATGGCGGTTGCGAAAAGGGTGGGACGTGCTGCTGCGCGCGTGGGCAGACGCGTTCTCACCCGATGACGATGTCACCCTGGTCATTCG
>NZ_JBILKJ010000129.1:0-7643 GCF_044376735.1 Gemmatimonas sp. | reverse complement strand
CACCATCTGGGGTGTCGAGCCCGGTCTCGGCGATGCCCCGGCCCGGAGCGAGCTCGGATTCATCACGAATCCGACGCAGCCGTACGACATCATCGTGCACATGGACAGCGCCTACAAGGCGATCGTCGCAGCGGTACCCACGTGCGAAGCGGACATTGCGGCGATGCGCATGAACGAAGTGTGGCTGGGCGCCACCACGGCGGCGCTCAACGCGTCGAACGCCGGAAAACTCGACTCGGCCGAGTACTTCGCGAAGCGCTCCATGCTGATGTCGGCGACGAACCCGTACCCGCACTACGTGCTGGCCAGCGTCGCGAACGCTCGCAACGAGCGCGCGAATGCGATCATGCACTGGAAGCACGTGATCAACTACGCGGCCAACGACACGACGTACCGCGACATCAAGTCGGGCAGCATGTACTACATGGCGATGAGCCAGCTGGAAGAGGCTCAGACCAAGACCGGCGCCGAGCAGCAGAAGGAGGCGCGTGAAGCCGCCGACGGCTTCAAGACCTTGCTGACGATGACGCCGGACAGCCCGGATGCGCCGAACCTGCTGCTGTCATGGGCGGATGCGCTCACGGTCGCGAAGGACACGGCGCTGATTCCCACGGTGTATGCGTCGCTGCTCACGCAGGCGTCGGCCACGGATGTCGCCTTGGCCACCGCTGGCGTGATTGCCACGCGCGCCAACAAGTCGGACGACGCGCTCAAGCTGTTCGAGGCGGCCACCGTCAAGAACCCGTTCAACCGCGATGCGCTGCGTAACGTGGCGGCGGCGCATTATTCGAAGGATCAGTTCACGTCGATGTTCGCGCCCTCGCGGAAGCTGGTGGAGCTCGACCCGAACAACTTCGACGGCTGGATGATGTTCGCCTATGCGTCGCAGGGGCTTGCCAAGGCCGCGCAGACGGCCAAGAAGCCGATCGAAGTGAAGGCGTGGACGGATTCGCTGGTGAAGTACCAGACGTTCGCCGAAGCGCTGCCGGTGAAGGTGGACGTGACCAGCTTCGATCGCCGCAAGGATATGGCCACGTTGGTCCTGGCACTCGAGCAGGTGGCGGCCAAGGACGGCCAGTATTCCGTGACGGCCGAGTTTCTGGATGCGGCCGGTGCCGTGGTGGCCACGGCGACGGAAGCCGCCGGTCCGATCAAGAAGGGCGAAACGAAGTCGGTCACGATCAAGGGGACCGGCGCCGGCATCATGAGCTACCGGTACAAGGCGCTCAAGTAAGGCAGATAATCTGACGGGAACGACAACGCGGGCACCGGTTTCCGGTGCCCGCGTTGTCGTTCTGGGCGAAAAAGTACGCCGGTCGTCTGATCACGCTACTTCAAGCGGGCCTGCATCTCGCTGATCACGTCCTTATACGTGTTCAACAACCGATCCCACGCTACGAAAGCTTCATCTTCCGTTAGCGAATAGATGCCGTCTTTGTTTCTCTCCGAAACGATCTTGACCACGTACCGTAGCGGTGAATCGCTCTGCCGCTTCACGATGATCCGCGTGCGGACCACGACGCCCAGATCTTTCCACGACTTTGTCTGCCACGCAGTGCGCAGGTAGCCCGTCTGACTGTCTGAGTTTTCGAGCACATCGAAACTGCCCAGGACAATGCTGGCGAGGAGTTTCCACGCCTGCACTTCATTGAGCTTGGGGCTCACTTCGACCGTGATGTTCACGTTCGCCTGATCACTCGCCACCGACGCCGCATAGGAGTCGTCGGTCACCAGCTCCACGGCCTGCTCGAGTGGCGGCACGGGCGCGTTGTCCTGCGAACAGAATTCCTGATCCCAGCTGACGAAGCCGGACTGCTCGACGTGCACTTTCACGCACCCGCCGTCGGGCACCTTCACGGAGAATGAGCCGGTGCCGGCCTGCTTCTGATTCACGAAGATTCGGGCGCCGGCGGGAGCATTCACGGCGACCACACGTCCAGCGAGAGCGACGCGGTCGCTGGCGGGCGGCTCGGGCAAGCCTTCCTTATTGCAATACTGACGCTCGGTGGGACTCCATCCCGCCTTCTGCACACGCACCGTTGTGCACCCGCCCCGTGACACGACCACGTCCGCGTCGCCGTCGCCCAGCTTCGTTTCACCGACGAAGATTTCGGAGCCCGACGGCGCGGCCATGACCGACACCCGGCGGTCCAGCAGTTCGAAGCGGTCGCGCGCCGGCGGGTATTCCGTGCTGCCCTTCTCCCAGCGGTACACGCGCTTGAGCGCCGCGAATCCCGTCTTTCGCAGTTCGACGGTGGCGGACCCCCCTTCATCGACCTCGACTTCGATTTGCCGCTGTCCACGCGACTCGCCGTTCACGAAGATCATGGCATCGTAGGGCAGCGCGGCCACTTCGACGATACGCTTCGTCAGGAAGATCGTGAACTTCTTATCCTTATAGTCGACATCTTTGGGGAACGACCGGCGGACGTCGCGGAATCCTTCCTGACGCACCACGATCGTATTCGGGTCGTTCTTCTCGAGTTTGAACTTCGCGGCACCGGCCCCGAGCGCGACGAGCGAATTGTCCTGCGCCTTCACCCGATAAATCGTGGCCGTCGCGGGAGAGGCGGTGAGTTCGAGCGTTTGTGCCGCGAGGCAGACAGGGAGGAGCGCGGAAACGCCGGCCCCCAACAGACCGGCAGCAAGATGTCGGTTCATGAGATATCGTGACAAAGGACGCGGGATCATGCGTGCGGAGGAGGGATTCATCAAGCGTGCCTCAAAATACGACTCAGCGGTGCTGATCGGAACACAACGGCTCCCGGTCATGCCGCTGTGCGTGGCGTTCATGGCGGCGTGCGTACCAATCACCCCTGCGTCACTTCGCGCCCAAGGCGCCGCGCCGCATCATGCCGCGGCCGACTCTTCCGCTTCCCGCGCGCACCTTGGCGCCATGGCCGTCGGGCTGCTCACCACGGCCAACCCGGCCCTGCTGGGCCGCCGCTACACGGAGGGCTACCTGACCCAGCCGAACGTGATGGGCGACGTCGCATTCGGACCGTTGCGATTCACCGGCACCCTGAATGTCGAGGGGTACACGCTGCGCCGCGGCGAACTCAATGCCGGCATGTACGGCGAGGGCTACGCCGACCGTCGGCACCCGCACACGTTGGTGCACGAGGCCATGGTGTCCGTGGCCACACCACCACGCGGCGGCGTTCGCGTCACGCTGGCCGGCGGCAAGGGCTTCACGCCGTACGGCACCGACGACCCCATGATGCGGCCGTTCGTGAAGTATCCCGTGAACCATCATCACGCGCAGATCATCGAACGCGTGCTGGTCATGGGTGCGCTGCAGGTCGCTCGCGGCGATCGATCCGTCACGATCGAGCAAAGTTGGTTCAACGGCGACGAACCGGTGGGCCCGTTTACCGGTCCGCAGTGGTCGCGCGTGGGCGACTCGCGCAGCACGCGCCTCACGGTGGCCCCGATGCGGTCGCTCGAGGCGCAGGTCAGTTCGGCGTTCGTACGCAGCCCCGGGCTCACGCAGGGGGGCGCCTTCGATCACTGGCAGCGCAGCGGCTCGGTGCGTTACGACGTACCGAACCAGCGGTACGTGCTGGTCGAAGTCGCGCGCACCGATGAATCGCTTGGCCGGCAGCGTGTGTTCCGCTTTGCCAGCACGTTGGTGGAGTCGAGCATGATGCATCGCGGCTGGGCCCTGTCCGCCCGCGCGGAACGCACCGACCGTCCGGAAAGCGAACGCCTGCTCGATCTCTTCCGCATTCCCACGGGGCACGCGGATTTTCAACTCGTCGGCATCACCCGCTGGTCAATCGGCACCATGCAGCTGGCGGCACCGGGTATGGGTCTCCCCCGTCTGCGCGGTACGCACGTCACGCCCTTCGTGGAAGTGGCGCGCGCCACGGCGCGGCCGGTACGCACACCGGCCGTGTTCGTACCGGCCGAGTTCTACGGGTCCGCGACGCAGTGGTCGCTGTCGCTGGGCGCGCGTGTGCACGCCGGGTCGATGCGTCGCCGGATGGGGCGCTATGTGTTGCCGGCGGCGGCGCGGGCGGGTATGCCTTCCGGTGACTTCCCTTCCCACCACCTGCTTCCATGATGCCAACGCGCGTGCACTCCATGCTTCGGTTGGGCCTCGCGGCGACGGTCGCGACCTTCTCGTTGTCCGCCTGTGGCGGGAAAGAGACGGCGCCGACCGCGGTCACCGTGCCGCCGCGAACCGACACCGCGGTGACCGTGCCCGTGCCGGTGCCCGTGCTACCGCGAGTGCTCACGCACATCGGACAAGGGGTGGTGCCCGAGCGGTACAGCGCCGAGGTGTGGGTGCGCGGCACCACGGCGTACACGACCACGTGGGGCACGCGCGCGGGCGCCCGCGGCAACGCCGTGAAGATCTGGGATGTGAGCGCCAATCAGCCGCAGCTCGTGGATAGCGTAATCGTGGCGAGTGCGACCACCACCGGCGATGTCCAGGTCTCCGACGATGGCTCTCTCATGGTGGTGGCGATCGAGTCGAATCCCAACGGGGGGGTGGCGATCTATTCGATGGCCAATCCCCGGGCGCCACAGCTGCTGGTGCGCACGACGGGCGGCGAACTACGGAACGGGGTGCACACCGCCGAAGTGGCCCGTGTGAACGGTGTGCTCTATGCGTTCTGCGCCGTCAACCAGGCGAACGGCGTGCCGTCGCGACTGGTCGTGCTCGACCTCAGCACACCGTCTGCGCCCCTCACCGTCTGGTCGCAAGCGATGGGCGCGCCGTTCGTGCACGACGTCTCCGTGCGCGACGGCCTCCTGTTCACGGCCGAATGGAACGACGGGGTGGGAATCTGGGACATCGGCGCGCAGAGCGGCTCGGTGGCGGCACCGAAACTGCTGGGGCGGGCGCGCACCGTCGGTGGCCAGGCGCACAATGCGTGGTGGCTGCACGATCCCGTGACCCAATCCAAGAAGTATCTGCTGGTGGGCCAGGAGGGGCCGGGGACGATCGGATCGTCGAGCGCGGGCGATGTGCATGTGGTGGACATCAGCAATCTCGCCGCCCCGGTCGAAGTGGCGGTGTATTCGGTCACTGGTGCCGGCACCCACAACTTCTCCGTGGACGAAGCGCAGGGCTTTGCCTACGCGGCGTACTACAACGGCGGCGTGCGGGTGCTCGACGTGCGGGGAGATCTCGCCAGCTGCACCGACGTGCAGAAGACCACCGACGGCCGATGCGATCTGGCGAAGATGTCACGCGAGCGCGCGACGTACGCCGGCGCGGGCGGGGTGCCCGTGTACGTGTGGGGCGTGCACTGGTCGGCCAGTGGCCTCTTTGCCAGCGACATGCTGAATGGCCTCTGGCGGGCGGCACCGGCCACGCGATAGCGCCGATGCCGGGGGCCTTGCCCCTTCCCGCAGCGGCGCTGTCCGGCGAAGCTTCCTGCCCATGCGCCGGACCCTGTACCTCATCGGGGCGCTCCTCCTCGCCCACGTCGCCCTCCTGACCGTCCATCCCTCCGGGGCGACGGTGGCGGACACCTCCGACGGCCTCGACATCGGCATCGTTTTCGATGTCGGCGGTCGCGGCGACAAGTCGTTCAACGATGGTGCCTATCTGGGCGGCCTCCGCGCCGCCAAGGCACTCGGCGCGCGCGTGCGCTACATCGAGCCGGGCGAAGGCTCCGATCGTGAGGCCGGCCTGCGGCTGCTGGCGGCGGAGGGGGTGGACCTGGTGGTGGCCGTCGGCTTCATCTTCACCGACGACGTGAACCTGCTGGCGAAGGAATATCCGAACGTCAAATTCGCCGACGTCGACTATGCCGTGGCCACCGACAGCGTGGGCAATCCGCTGCCGATGGCACCCAATCTCGTGGCCCTCAAGTTCCGCGAGGAGCAAGGGTCGTTCCTCGTTGGCGCGCTCGCGGCCCTGGTGGGGAACAGCAAGAAGGTCGGCTTCGTGGGGGGCATGGACATCGCGCTCATTCACAAGTTCGAGGCCGGCTACCGCGCCGGCGTGAAGCACGTCTGCCCCGACTGCGAGGTCATCGTCAACTACGCCGGCGTCACCCCCGAAGCCTTTCGCAATCCCGGGCGCGGCAAGGAGATGGCGTTGGCGATGTACAGCCAGGGCGTGAACGTGATCTTCCACGCCTCGGGCTCCACCGGACTCGGCGTGTTCGAAGCCGCGCGGACCACGGGCAAGTTCGGCATCGGCGTGGACGCCGATCAGTTCAGCGAAGCGCCGGGGCACGTGCTCACGTCGATGGTAAAGGGGATCGACGAATCGGTGTTCCAGGCAGCCAAAGCGGTAAAGGAGGGCACGTTCCGCGGCGGGATTCAGCAGTTCGGTCTCGCCGAAAAGGGCGTGGGTTACGTGTACGACGCCAACAACAAGGCGCTGATCCCCGATGCCGTGCGCGCGCGGCTCGATGCGCTCACGGCCGACATCGTGTCCGGGCGCATCGTCGTCCCGAGCACCCGATGACGATGACGGACGCGATGGGCACATCGGGCACGCCGGCGATCCGGATGACGGGGGTCGTGAAGACGTTCGGCGCGGTCGTAGCCAACCGTGATGCCTTCCTCGATGTCACACGCGGCGAGATCCACGCGCTGGTGGGCGAGAATGGCGCGGGAAAGAGCACCCTGATGCGCGTGCTGGCCGGCATGTATGCCCCCGACGCCGGCACGGTGCTGGTGAACGGCACGGACGTGACCGGCTGGAAGACGCAGGACGCGATCGCCGCCGGCGTCGGCATGGTGCACCAGCACTTCATGCTCGTGCCCACGCTCACGGTGGCCGAGAACGTGGTACTGGGCATGGAGCCACGCAACGGCATGCAGGTGGATCTGCACCGCGCGGCGATCGAAGTGGAGTCGCTGTGCAAGAAGTGCGGCCTGCACGTCGATGCGCACGCGAAGGTGGCCGATCTGTCGGTGGGTGAAGCGCAGCGCGTCGAGATTCTGAAGGCGCTGTATCGCGGCGCCAAGATTCTCATTCTCGATGAACCGACGGCCGTGCTGTCACCGCCCGAAGTGCGCGACCTGTGGACCGTGCTGCGTGCGCTCAAGGCCGACGGCGGCACCGTGGTGCTGATCACGCACAAGCTCGACGAAGTGATCGCGGTGTCCGATACGATCACGGTGATGCGCGGCGGCACGACGATATCGCGCTTCGCGACCGAAGGCACCACGCCGCGCGAGATTGCGCGCGCCATGGTTGGGCGCGATGTGCAGCTGCATCTCGATGCGCCGAGTGGTGCGGACACGTGGGTGGTACCCACCGCGGTCGAATCATCGGCCACGCCGGTGCTGCGCGTGACGAACGTGTCGGTGACGTCGGACCGTGGCACGCGCGCCGTGCACGACCTCAGTTTCGAGATCCGCCCCGGCGAGATTCTCGGCATTGCCGGCGTGGAAGGCAACGGCCAAACCGAGCTCCTCGAAGCGATCGCCGGCTTGCGCGCGATGCAATCCGGGCGGGTGCAACTGGCGTTGCACGATCTCGGCGCGCGCTCTGTGCGCGAACGCGCCGACCTCGGGCTGTCGCACATTCCCGAAGACCGTCATCGGCGCGGCCTGATTCTCGAGTACAGCATCGCCGACAATCTGGTGCTCGGTCGTCAGCATCATTTCGGATCGTTCGGCACGCTCGATACGGCGCGGATTGCCGCGAACGCCGTCGAACAAGTGCG
>NZ_JBILKJ010000128.1:0-7688 GCF_044376735.1 Gemmatimonas sp. | reverse complement strand
GCCAGGCTACCGTATCCCGGACAGCATCCCACGGGGAGCTACGAGGGAGAGGGCCACATCATCGTGCGTCACCCGGAGACCTCCGTGGTGCAGCATGCGCTACAACGTATTGTCTCGAGCGTTCGCGTCCGTCTCGGCTGAGTCCCTCCCCAATCTCCGGAATCGCCCTGTGTCCAAAACCGTGTTGATGCTGACCCCGGGGTTCCCCGGTGAAATGCCACTCTTCACGCGTGGCTTGTCCGAGCAGGGCGCCACCGTGTTGGGGGTCTCGAATACGCCGGTGCAGGATCTACCGGACATCGCGCGTCGCCATCTCAGCGACTACCTCCAGGCCCCGGATCTCTTCACGAATCCGGAGGTGGCGATCGAGCAGATCCGCCGCTGGCTCGGTTCCCGCACCGTGGACCGGGTCTGCTGCCTCTGGGAACCGGGGGTGGAGATCGCGGCGCAGATCCGGGAAGCCCTCGGCGTGCCGGGGCAGTCGTACCACCAGGCGCTGCGCTTTCGCAATAAGGATCTCATGAAGCAGGCCCTCGCCGAGGGCGGCGTGCGGGTGCCGCACCATGCGATCGCCAGCACGCCGGCCGAAGTCTGGGCGGCGGCCGAGCAGGTGGGCTATCCGCTCATCATCAAGCCCATCGCCGGCGCCGGCTCGATGGACACCTTCCGCTGCGATGACGCCGCCGATGTGAAGCAGGCCATCGCCCAGCTGGGACACGTTGCGGTGGTCGACGTCGAAGAGTTCATCGACGGCGAGGAGTACACGTACGACACGGTCTGCGCCGGTGGCGACATCAAGTACTTCCACATTGCGTTCTATCGCCCTCGGCCGCTCATCGCCCGCACCAACGAGTGGATCTCGCCGCAGACGCTCACGTACAAGAACGTCGACGATCCCAAGCTGGCCGGCGGACGGGCCATGGGCGAGCAGGTCCTCAAGGTCCTCGGCTACGACACCGGCTTCACGCACATGGAGTGGTACCGCAAGGCCGACGGCGAGGCGGTCTTCGGCGAGGTAGCGGCCCGTCCGCCCGGCGCTCGCACCGTCGATCTCATGAACTATTCCGGCGACATGGATCTCTTCAACGGCTGGGCCGAGGCCGAGCTACACGGCACCTTCTCGCAGCCGATCGAGCGGAAGTACAACACCGCTTGCATCACCAAGCGGGCGCACGGGCAGGGGCGTATCCAGCGGATCGAGGGGCTGGAGCAACTGCGCCAGCGATTCGGTGACGCGATCTGCGTGGTGGATCTGCTGCCCATCGGGACCCCGCGCCGCGATTGGAAGAGCACCCTGCTGTCGGACGGCTACGTCACCCTCCGGCATCCCGATTGGGACACCACGATCGCGATGGCCGATGCGGTTGGGACCGACCTCAATCTCTACGCGGGCTGAGCCATCGCCCGCTTCGTGAGGCGGCGGCTGTGGCGCCGCCGCCTCACCTATGGTGGAGGACACGCAACGTCTCGCGGGCCCATCTGTGACAGGCCAAGGGCGAAGTGGGCGGGTGTCCGTCCGGATTCGTTCGGCACATCACTTGCCCAGACTCGTGTGCGCGACGTCGCTGACTGGCGGCCCTCGCGACGACCCGAGCCGGAAGATCCATGTCCCGTATTCTCGAAGAGCCGCCGATTGATCCGATTCGTGGCTACTTCTCGCAGCTGTGCGTGATGCTCACGGGAATCGCGTCGGGCGTCGTGGAGCCGCCGACCGAGGGGGTGTTCCGTTCGCCGTCCTATCACATGGGGCGCCGTGACGGCTTTCATGTGGTCGTCGCCCATCTCGCGTCCAGCCGCAATCTCCGCGAGGCCGCCGACAAGTGTGTGGCCTTCGGCCTCGGCGTCGAAGAGCGGGCCGACTCGCACCCCTACGGCCCCGACTGGTCGCACGGATTTGCACAGGCCACCATGGAAGCGGCCGCCGACATCGGCATGTACGCCGCCACGTCCTCCGTTCCGCCCATCGACAAGTCGCGGCTGCGCGCGGCCCGAACCGCCGCACGGCACCTCTCGCCGCTCTCCGGACTCTGGACCCCGCGGCCGGCCACCGGTGGCGAGCCTCCCCGCAACCATCACGAGTGGTGAGCGACTGAGCGGCTGGGCCGCGCTATATTGCGGCCATGCCTCGAAAGCCTTCCACCGTCCTTGATGCCCGCGCGCTTGACCGCACGCTGCGGCGCATGGCCGACCAGATCGTCGAATTGAATGCCGGCACCGACAACCTCGTGCTCGTCGGCATCCAGCGCCGTGGGGTGCAGCTCGCTGAGCGCATCGTGCGCATCATCAAGGCGCAGGAAGGGGTGGACATTGCCAGCGGCGCGCTCGACATCACGCTCTATCGCGACGACCTCCAAACCGTCGGGCCGCGCCCCGTGGTCGGCACCACCCACCTGCCGTGGACCCTCGACGACCAACACGTCGTCATTGTCGATGACGTGCTCTACACCGGGCGCACCGTGCGTGCGGCCCTCGACGAACTGGCCGATTTCGGACGCCCGGCGCGCATCGCGCTCGCCGTGCTGATCGATCGTGGCGGACGCGAACTCCCGATTCACGCCGACGTCATCGGCCGCAAGGTCGACGCGAATCCTGGGCAGCGCGTCGATGTGTTCATCGAGGAACTCGACGGTCGCGATGAAGTGCTGATCGCCGCGCGCGACGACGAGGCCTGACGATATGTCCGGTCCGCTCGGTAAGGATCTCCTCGGCCTCGCGCCGCTCTCGGCCGATCAGATCCGGCTCGTGCTCGACACCGCCGTCCCGTTCCGCGAAATCTCCGAGCGCGCGATCAAGAAGGTGCCCACGTTGCGCGGCGCCACGATCGTCAACCTCTTCTTCGAAGCCTCCACGCGCACGCGGATCTCGTTCGAATTCGCCGAGAAGCGGCTCAGCGCCGATACGGTCAACGTCGCATCCGCCGGTTCGAGCGTGTCGAAAGGGGAAACGCTCGTCGACACGGCGCGCAATCTCGAAGCCATGAAGATCGACATGGTGGTCATTCGCCATGGCGCCTCCGGAGCCGCGCAGTTCCTTGCCGAACGGATCGAATCGAACGTCATCAACGCCGGCGATGGCACCAACGAACATCCCACGCAGGGACTCCTCGATATCCTGACGTTGCGCAATCACCTCGGCGAACTCACCGGGCGTCGCATCTGCATCGTCGGGGACGTGCTCCATTCGCGCGTCGCCCGCTCCAACATCTGGGGCCTCACCAAGCTCGGCGCCGACGTCGCGGTGTGCGGTCCGCGGTCACTACTCCCCAACGCCATCGGCGAGATGGGCGTGACCGTGTTTGATCGCATCGAGGAAGCGGTTGAGTGGGCCGATGCCTTCAACGTCCTGCGATTGCAGCTCGAGCGCATGCAGGCTGGCTACATCCCGTCGTTGCGCGAATACAACCGTGTGTACGGCGTCACCCGTGCGCGGCTCGAAAAGGCGCCGCGCGACATCCTCATCCTGCACCCTGGCCCGATGAATCGCGGCGTGGAAATCGACTCTGACGTGGCCGACGGGCCGCACTCGGTGATCCTCGATCAGGTCACCAATGGCGTGGCGGTCCGCATGGCCGTTCTCTATCTGCTGGCCGGCGGCAAGCCGGAACTCGCCGAAGCGGCGAAGAAGGGAGGCGCATGAGCCGGGATTTGCTGCTACGCGGCGGTCGCATTGTCGATCCGTCGCAGGGAATGGACACCGTTGGCGATGTTCTCCTGCGCGACGGACGTGTCGAAGCGTGCGGGGCCGCGATCGGGACCCCCGATGGCGCCGACGTCATCGACGTCAGTGGCTTGGTGGTCACACCCGGGATGATCGACGTGCATATCCATCTGCGTGAACCAGGCCGTGAAGACGTCGAGACCATCGCCACCGGTGCGCACAGCGCCGCGGCCGGTGGATTCACCGGGGTCTGTGCGATGCCGAACACCAAGCCCGTCACCGACAATCAGGCCGTCGTCGGCTTCGTGAAGCGGCAGGGCGAAGCCGCCGGCTTTGCGCGCGTGTACCCGTACGGCGCGATCTCGGTCGCACAGAAGGGGGAGACGCTCGCCGAAATCGCCGAAATGGTTGGCGCCGGTGCCGTCGCCTTCAGCGATGACGGCAGGCCGGTGGAAAGCGCGCAGCTCATGCGCACGGCGCTCGAGTATGCCCGAGCCTTCAACGTGCCCATCGCCGAACACTGCGAGGACATGACACTGGCCCGTGGTGGATCGATGAATGAAGGCATCATGAGCGCCAAGCTCGGTCTCAAGGGCATCCCCGCCGAAGCCGAGGAGATTTACGTCATTCGCGACATTCTCCTCGCCAAGCGCACCGGTGGACACATCCACCTCTGCCATCTCAGCACCAAGGGCTCGGTTGAGCTCGTTCGGTGGGGCAAGGAGCGCGGCATCAACGTGACGTCGGAAGTCTGCTCGCACCACATCTCGCTCACCGAAGATGCGGTCGAAGGCTACAACACGAATGCGAAGATGAATCCGCCGCTGCGCACTGCGGCTGATGTCGAAGCGCTGCAGCAAGGGCTCGCCGACGGCACGATTGATCTGCTCGTCACCGATCACGCGCCCCACCACTACGACGAGAAAGAGCGCGAGTTCGCCGACGCCCCCAACGGGATTGTCGGCCTCGAAACCGCGCTGGCCATCAACTGCACGTATCTGCTGCATCGCGGCATCATGACCATGGCGCAGATGGTCGATGCCATGAGCTGCAAGCCCGCGAAGGTGTTCCACCTGCCCGGCGGCACGCTCGCGCGTGGCAGCCTCGGCGATGTCACCGTCTTCGATCCGAATCGCACGTGGACCGTCGATCCGAAGGCGTTCAAGTCCAAGGGACGCAACACGCCGTACGGGGGGCATCAACTCACCGGACAGGCCCGCCTCACCGTCGTCGGTGGTCGCGTCGTCTATCGCGCCGACTGAGACGCTGGTGACCGACGAGCACGAGCTGCGCGTGATGTTGGCCGCCGCCTGTCGGCGACTCCATGCGCGTGGCCTGCTGGCCGGGGCTGAGGGGAACCTGTCCTGCCGGCTCCCCAACGGCGACCTGCTGGTCACCGCCAGCGGTGTCGACAAAGGGGCCATCGACCACACCCACGTGCTTCGCGTGCGCGCCGATGGCATCCTCTCCCCACACGAACACCTCCCCGGGATGGTCGGTACGCCCGAGTCGCCTGACGGTCGGCGACGCCCGTCGTCGGAATTGGGGATGCACCTCGCCTGCTATGCGGCGCGGGCCGATGTGCAGGCGATCGTGCATGCTCATCCCCCGGCCGCCACGGGGTTCGCCGCCGCCGGAGTCCCCATCCCCGCCGACGTCTTGCCAGAGCTGCCCGTGGTCGTGGGACCGATCGCGCTGGTACCCTACGGGCGCCCAGGCACGCCGGCCCTCGCCGACGCGATGCGTCCCTTCCTTGCCGCCCACGAGGTCTTTCTGCTGGCGAACCACGGGGTGACTGCCGTTGGTCGCTCCATCGAGGATGCCGTGCTGCGCATGGAAAGCGTGGAGCAATCCGCGCGTATCCTCACGGTGGCCCGCCTGCTGGGCGGGGCGCAGTCGCTCCCCGCCGCGGAGGTCGCCGGGCTTGCTTCGCTGCATCCCCGATACGAGGATGCAGGGCGGACGCGCAGCAGCTGATCGGCCAAAGCAGCCTGACGCACACGACGGCGTGATCTGCGGCCGTCATGTTCGTCTGATCTATAGCTGGAACCGCTTGGTTCATTCGGCAGTGCCCTCACATGACGGAGTTTCGCGCAGTGTCCATCGACGAAGTCCGGTCGCTCGTTGCCGAGCGGCAGCGTTACACTGACTGGTTGACCGCGCTCGACGCACGTCGCGCAGTCACGGCCAGCCACGTGTTCGATCGCGTGCATGGCGATTACGTCGCGCGCCGCGATGCCGTGCTGGCGCAACTCCGCGAACACATCGGCGCCCTCTCCACCCACGGCGATGAGCTCGATAGCCGCCTGAGCGCCGTGGAAGCCGAACTGGCGACGCTCGAAGACGAGCGCGTCGAGGCGATGTTGCGGACCGCCGTCGGCGAGTACGACGATGATCGCTGGGAGACCCTCCGACAGGGCGTCGAGGCGAAGATGGCCTCGCTCGGCGACCAGCGCAGCGGGTTGCTCACCGAGATCGACGAGATTCGCTCGCTGCTCGCCAGCGCCGGGAACGAGCCGCCGGTGACCGTCGTGGCCGCCCGTGCGGAGGATGTGCTCGCGGACGTGACCGAGGATGTCCTCGGCGGCGTCGCGGTCGACAGCCCCGGCGACAGGCCGGCGGAGTCGGTGCCGGTCGCGTCGGAACCGTACACCGAGATCGATATCGCCTTCGGGGAGACGCCGGATGTCATGGCCGTCGTGCGTGCCGCGCCCGCCTCGTCGGTCCATGCGCCAGCGCCTGCGCCAGCGCCAGCGCCTGCGCCAGCGCCCGTGGCGGATCAGGGGACGTCGGATTTCGACGATGCGCTGGCGATGTTCGCCGAGGTCCCCGGAACGCCGGATCCCACCTCCACCCGATCGCTCGAGGGGATCGAGGTGGAACGCGACGGAAAGGGTGCTTCGTCCAGCTCGGCTCCGTCCGCGCCGAAGGCCAGCACGGCGACCGCCGTGCCGGCGGAGGCCGGCGGTGCGTTCGATGACCTCGCGTTCCTCCGATCGGTCATCGATCCGACTCCCGCTGCATCGTCAGCCGGTGTGTCGTCCGTGGCCGAGGTCGCATCAACGAGCGAGCCACTCAAGACCTTGCGGTGCACCGAGTGCGGCGCGATGAACCTGCCGACCGAGTGGTACTGCGAACGCTGCGGTGGAGAACTCGCCGCGTTCTGAGGCGATCGGCCACGGTGCTCACGACGAAGGGCCGGACTCATGGAGTCCGGCCCTTCGTTATGCCACAGTGGTCGTAGAACTTACGCGGCCGCGTTGGCGGCCTTCGCCAGCTTGCTCTTCTGACGAGCAGCGGCGTTACGATGAATGAGTCCCTTACGCGCCGCACGATCAAGCAGCGAAACGGCAGTCAGGCGATCATCGGCACCAGCGGCGGCGAGCTTCGCCCGCTTGACGGCGGTACGCAGCGCCGAACGCTGCGCACGATTGCGCACCGCAGCCGCACGCGACTTCCGCAGGTCTTTCTTCGCGGACTTGATATTCGGCACGGAAAACTCCCCAGCAGGTAAAATCGGTAAGTACGAAAACGACAGTCAGATGGGGCGGCGCCCCAGGCCACTGCGGACAGACCGAAGAAGATACGTGGATCGGGGCCGCCGGTCAAGAACCCCCGGCCGGTCCCGCCACGCGCATCGCTTTGACACCCGACTGGTGCTGGGCTACCTTCTGAGTCCCCCTTGCTTGCATTCGCGTTGGAGGTTGGGCTCCCCTACTTCATTGGTTCCCGCGTTGGACTTCGCTCAGAAACTCGCGCTGTACGGTCCGGTGCTGCTGTTCTCGATGGTCGCCCACGAGTATGCCCACGGCTATGCGGCGTTCAAGCAAGGGGACATGACGGCCTACCAGCTCGGACGCCTCACGTGGAATCCGCTCAAGCACATCGACCCGTTCATGACGGTCATCTTGCCGGTGTTTCTCGCGTTCGTCGGGGCGCCCATCTTTGGCGGGGCCAAACCGGTCCCCGTCAATCCGCGCAACTATCGCCACTACCGCCGGGGCGACATCATCGTGTCGCTGGCCGGGGTG
>NZ_JBILKJ010000035.1:0-26810 GCF_044376735.1 Gemmatimonas sp. | reverse complement strand
AGCTCCACGCGGGCGATCGCCCCCGCACCCGACCACGCCCATCCCTGCACCGTCACCGCGCGGCCGCACACGCCGCCGTCGATCGGTGACGTGATCATCGACTTCACACGGGCGCGACGCACCGGCGCCACCGTGTCGTCCACCGCGTACACGTAGCGCTGCTGCTGGAAGTATCCCGTGAACGGCGCCGTGATGGCGTCGAGACGAGTGAGCCACTTCACACTCGCCATGCCGTACCATCCTGGCACGATCAGTCGCATGGGTGCGCCGTGATCCACCGACAGCGGCTCGCCGCCCATGTGCGTGGCCACGATGGTGTCCGGATGCATGGCGTCGGCGATCGGCAGGGCGCGCGCGAAACGCACTTCGCCGTCGGCATCGTCGCGCGGCCCCGCATCGGCGCCGAGTCCGAGAATCTCGACCACGGCCGGCTCGAGGCCAGCGCGCTCCAGCAACGTGCGCAGGGACACCCCCGACCACGTCGTCGTGCTCACCGCGCCGAAGCGCCACGGCTCACCCGGGGGCACCGGGTCCATGCCCAGACGGCCGTTGCCGGCGCACTCCATCGTGACCGTGACATGACGCTGCGGCATGGCCGCCAGTTCGGACGACGACACCGTGAACGGCGCGCGCACGGCGCCGCCGATGTCGATCGCGTGCGTCGCGCCCAGCAGTGGCAGGGTGAAGTTGCTGCGCACGTAGACGCTGGGCGCTGGCGTGATGGGTGCTGTCAGGAACCGCACCGGCGTTTCTGCACATAGCGGTTCGGCGCGCACGACATCGAGCGCGGCTTCGACGGACATGGGGGCAGAGGTCGGGGAATCGATCGACACGGCAGAAATGGTCGGAGCCTAGCGCAAGCGGGGAGGAAGGTCGGGGCGCGTGAACGCGCTCGAGGCGAGCGAGTCCCACGGGCTGGCACTCTGGGCCTTGCGGAAGCCCAGTGAGTCGAGCCGCTGCATGAAGGGTCGGGCAAAGAGCGCGTTCGCCCCCGGAGACAGCGACTCTTCGCTGGGAACCGACGCCACCCGCACCTGCATACGCACACCCGGCACCCGATCGCTGACGGCGCGGGCGAGATTCTCGAGTGCGGTGAGCGACGCCGGCTGATGCGCGTAGAAAAGCAGAGCCGTGGAGCGACTACTGATCGCACGCCGGGCAGACGGCTTCATGACCGTGGGTGGGCCGTGCGTGTACATGTTCATGATTACCCACACCCGCACGGTGACACCCGTGAGGCCGCGGGCCTGCAGTCGGGCCCCGAAGCGGGTGTAGTCCTCGAGGGTGAGTAGCGGCAGGATGTTCTCAATCACCCCGCCATCGGCGTGCAGGTGGCCATCGATCATGACTGGCGGGAAGATGCCGGGAACGGCGGTCGCGCCCTTCAGCAGCCGCTGCGTGCGAGCCATCGCAGCGCTGGTTCCCAACCCGTGGTCCGCCAACTCGTCGCCCAGCGACCACAAGCGGCCGATGCCGAGATCGAAGTCGGTGGTCGCGAACACCAACTGCCGATCGTCGGCGAAGGCGGCGTTGAACTCCGGGCGGAACGGGCCGTCCAACGTCTGTGCGATGGTACGGTCGAAGCGCGTGGTATTCACCAACCCGCCAGTGCGGCGCAGCCAGAACCACCAATCGAGCGACGGCGCAAAGCTTTGGGCGGATCGGGCGTAGAGCGCCGTGATCGTGTCGATGGCACTGCGCGTACCGAGCAGCGCATACGGGGCCTGCAGGGCGCCGGTGCTGATCCCGGTGACGAGATCGAAGCGCGGCATCGCGTCCGACGGGCGCTGCCGCCATCCGCGCAGGAAGCCAGCACCGAACGCGCCGTGCTGCCCACCGCCCGACAGCATCAGCACATCCACGGTGCGATCGCCGCGCTTCGCGACGCGACGCACCAGTCGCTCGATCACCGTGTCACGCAGCGCCCGATGGGTGGCCTCGATCGCGATGCCGTCGCGCTGAATCGCCTCGATCGTTGTCGGCGGACGCCCGACGGTGGCGCAGCCGGTGCAGAGCGCCGCCACGCAGGCCGCCCGCACCAAGATCTTCATGGCGCGCGCACCGAGTAGCGCTGGAGTGTACCACTCAGCGTCGCGCCCGCCAGGTTCACGAAGATCGTGCCATCCGTGACCGAGAGCTCCAGCTTCATGCGCCGGTCGAGCCGCTCGGCGATGGCGTCGATCAGCTCGCGATCGAGGGCATACAGCTCGATCTGCTCAGCCCGATGGATCTTCTCGCCCTCCCACTGCCGCCACAGCTGGGCTGGATCGCGATGCGTGTAGATCGCCACCCGCGGGGCCGCCTTGCTGGCCTTGTGCAACCGGGCGGCATCCGGGGCCCCGAGCTCGATCCACACCGTCAGGCTGCCGGTCAGGTCGCGCACCGTCAACGGCGGCTCGTCTGGGTCGGAAATCCCGCGCGAGAACGCGATCCCTTCGGTGTATTCGAGACAGTACGCGAGCAGGCGGGCCACGAAGTACTCCGGCGACTCCGACGGGTGCATCGCCATCCGGAACTCGAGCGGCTCGTAGACGCCGCGGTCGACGTTGGCGAGGGCAACGTCGAACGCGTACATCGTGGAGGTCAGCGCCATGGGGCAAACTCGATGGTACGAGAGACGAGCAAAGCGCGCACGCGACGTCAGTGTCGCGTGCGCGCTCGCCGTTCACACCGACGGCGTCAGTCGCGGCAGTACGTCAGCCATCCGTGCGCATCGTCCACACGGCCGTGCACGATATCGAGATACTGCGTCTGCATCAGTGTGCTCACCGGTCCCGGCTTGCCGGCACCGATCGTAATCTTGTCGATGCTGCGTACCGGCGTGATCTCGGCCGCCGTGCCGGTGAAGAATACTTCGTCCGCCATGTACAGCATCTCGCGCGGGATATGCGCTTCGCGCACGGGGATGCCCGCCTCGCGCGCCAGCGTCATGATCGTGTCGCGCGTGATGCCGCCCAGAATCGTGCCGTCGAGCGGGGTGGTCACGATGGTACCACCCGACACCAGGAACACGTTCTGCCCCGACCCTTCGCTCACCATGCCGCTCGGGCTCAGCGCGATGCCTTCGGCATACCCGTTGGCCAGCGCTTCCATCTTGATGAGCTGACCGCTGAGGTAGTTGCCGGCGATCTTGGCCATGGCCGGGATCGTGTTCGGCTCCACACGATGCCACGACGAGATGCAGGCATCCACGCCGTTCTCGAGCGCACCGGCGCCCAAGTACGTGCCCCACGGCCAGCAGGGGAGGTACACCTCGACCGGCGCGCCTGTGGGCACCATGCCGGCCGTGCCGTACCCGCGCACCACCATCGGGCGGAGATAGCACGACTCCACACCGTTCCGCACGAGCAGTTCACGCGAGGCGGCCACGAGCTCGTCGATCGTGTACGGCACGTCCATGCGATAGATCTTGCACGACATCAACAGCCGGGTGAGATGCTCGCGCAGCCGGAAGATCGCCGGACCTCGCGGCGTGCTGTACGCACGAATGCCCTCGAAGGCACTCGAGCCGAACTGCACGGAATGGCTCAGCACATGGATCGTGGCATCCGCCCACGGGATGAACGCACCATCGCGCCAGATCCACTGGGTCTCGGCAATTTGGCTCATGTCGGAACGCTGCGGTAAGGAGAAGGGGGGAGGGCTACAGCAGTGAACGCACAGCGCCGCCATCCACCAGCACGGCCTGCCCGGTCATGAACCCGGCACGCGCGGAACAGAGGAAAGCTATCACCGCGGCCAACTCATCGGGGCGGCCGAGGCGGCCGACCGGCGTCTCCGCCGTCCACGCCTCGAACACCGACTCGCGGCTCTGCCCGGTACGCGTTGATGTGGCGCTGGCGAGCGCATCGAGCCGTTCGGTCGCGGTAAAGCCCGGCAGCACCGAGTTCACGGTCACGCCGTCGCCCGCGACCTCATCGGCCAGCGTGCGCAGATACCCGGTTACCGCGGCCCGCAAACTGTTGCTGAGCACGAGCGACCCCTGCGGACGCTTCACGGCCAGTGACGTGATCGACACGACCCGCCCCCACTTCCGCTCACGCATCCCCGGCACGAACGCCCGCGTGAGTTCCACCACGCTGCGCAACAGCAGTTCGCTGGCCTGCGACCACGCCTCCCACGAATGCGACATCGCCGCGCCGGTTGGCGGGCCACCGGTGTTCGCCACCAGAATGTCGACACGACCATGCGCCGCCATCGTCTGCGCGACCACCTCGGCGATACCGCCGTCGGTGGCCAGGTCGGCCACGATCGCCGTGACCGAGGCACCGAGCGCTTCCAGCTTCGCTTTCGCGCGGTGCACCGAGGCCGCATCGCGCGAACAGATCACCAGCGTGCACCCTTCGCGCGCGAACTCTTCCGCCGCGGCGAACGCGATGCCACGACTCGCGCCGCACACCAGCGCGACCTTTCCCGTGATGCCGAGATCCATCAGCGCGTCCCGCGGAGATAGTCGTCAGTCTTATCGATCCAGTCCTGCCGCGGCGGATTGAAGATGTCCACGTCGAGCGTGTCTTCGAGCGCTTCCGCGCGATGGCGCACGTTGCTCGGGATCACCAGGACATCGCCGGCACCGACATCGGTGTACGTATCGCCCGGCGCATCGGCGTGTTCGCCGAGCCAGAAGCGCAGCGTCCCCGACAGCACGTAGGTGAACTGTTCGTTGACGTGATCGTGGGCCGGCACGATGGCCCCCTTCTTCAGGTACACGTGCGCGAGCATCATCTTCTCGCTGTAGATCAGACGGCGACCGATGAGCGGCGTGAGCTCTTCGATGGGAAGGTCATCCCAGTTCTGCTTGCGGACGTCGGACATGGGCGGATCGGATGAAGGGAGAGAGCGGGAAACTTCGGCGACTCAGCGATTGGCCACGTACACGGCTTGCTGCGCGAAACGTGGCTCCTGAATCTCACGCACCAGCGTCTTGGCCAGCGACGCCCGGGAAATGTGGCTGCGCAGCCCGACCGACAGATCGGGGCCGATGTCCACCGTCCCAGTGGTGGCATCGTCGGTGAGGCGCGGTGGCTTCACGAGCGTCCAGCCGGCCAGCTTGCTGTCTCGCACGAGGCGTTCCTGCTCGTTGCGATCCTCCACCATGCCATCGTGCGCCGACCGCTGCACGATCTTCCGCATGAAACGCATGAACGGCGACACGTTCGACGGCATACCACCCGTCATCGCGCCGGTCACCACCAACAGGCGACTCTGCGATTGCGTGTGCATGACCGCGATGATCTGCTTGGTGGCGGCAGCGCAGAAGGGGATCCGCGCGTCGTGGTGTGGACCGAACAGCACCACGGCGACGTCGGCGCCGCGCAACACTTCGCGCACCGCCGTCGGGTCATTGAGCGATCCCACGACCACGGTGGCCGACGTCGGCACCTGGTCCGACGGCTTGGCCCGATAGTGCAGCCGCAACGACATCCCGGCGTCCGTCGCGCTGGCAATGAACGCGTGACCCGTCCGCCCAGAGGCGCCGAACACGGAAACGATCATGAGCGGCTCTGGTTGGCGGGCCGGCGAGCCGATTGGCACCGTCGGCAGTATCTTCTTGGCGAACCGCGAACAGCGGAATGGTGTGCGTAGCGCATCAGACAACATGCATCCGGAACCGCCGACGCGGGAGCATCCGTCCCCCGGTCGTCCACCGTCTTCCACCCCTTGAACCGAGCCGCATGACCGCTACCCCGCCGTTCGTCCCGTCGGATATCGAGATCGCGCAGCAGGCGCGCCTCCGCCCGATCACCGCGGTGGCGGCCGACCTCGGCCTCGGCCCCGACGACATCGACCAATACGGACGCTACAAGGCCAAGCTGCCCCTCTCGCTGGCTTCGCAGCCCCCCAAGGGCCGATTGGTGCTGGTCACGGCCATCAGCCCAACCCCGGCCGGTGAAGGCAAGAGCACCGTGAGCGTGGGGCTCAGTCAGGCGTTCCGCCGCATCGGACACCATGCCGTGCTCTGCATGCGCGAGCCCAGCCTCGGACCGGTGTTCGGCGTAAAAGGCGGCGCGGCCGGCGGCGGCTACGCGCAGGTGCTGCCCATGGACGACATCAACCTGCACTTCACCGGCGACTTTCACGCCATCGCCAGCGCACACAGTCTGCTCTCGGCGATGCTCGACAACCACCTGTATCACGGCAATGCGCTGGGCCTCGACACCAAACGCATCACGTGGCCGCGCACGATCGACATGAACGATCGCGCCCTGCGTCAGGCCATCATCGGCGTGGGCGCCGGCAACGGCGTGATGCGCGAAGAGCGCTGGGTAATCATTCCGGCCAGTGAAGTCATGGCCATCGTGGCCCTCGCCTCCGACGCCGAAGATCTCGAGCGGCGCCTCGGCAACATCATCGTGGGCACCACCAGCGGCAAAGAGCGCACCCCCATTCGCGCGCGCGATCTGCAGGCCACCGGTGCCATGTCGTTGCTGCTCAAAGACGCGCTGCGCCCCAATCTCGTACAGACGCTCGAGGGCGGCCCGGCCATTCTGCACGCCGGGCCGTTCGGCAATATCGCGCACGGCTGCAACAGCCTGGTGGCCACCCGCGCCGGCCTCGCGCTGGCGGATATCGTGGTGACCGAAGCGGGCTTCGGCTCCGACCTCGGCGCCGAGAAGTTCTTCGACATCAAGTGCCGCGCCGGCGGACTCAATCCCGAGGCGGCGGTATTGGTGGCGACGGTGCGTTCGCTCAAGATGCAGGGCGGACTGCCCAAGAACATGCTCGATCAGGAAGACCTGGGCGCCCTCGAGCGCGGGCTGCCGCATCTCGCGCATCACATCACCAACGTGCGGCAGTTCGGCGTGCCGGTGGTGGTGGCGATCAATCGCCGTCTCTCCGACACCGACGCCGAGTTGGCGATGGTGGCCGACTACGCGGCGAAGTACGGCGTGCGTGTGGCGCTCTGCGATGTGTGGGCGAATGGCGGTGCCGGCGGCGAAGCACTGGCGCACGAAGTACTGGCGCTCCTCGACGCCAAGTCGGCGAACTTCCGTCCGCTGTACGACACGGCGCTGCCAATCCGCGAGAAGATCGAAACGATCGCCGCCAAGGTGTACGGCGCCGACGGCGTGGACTACTCGCCGGCCGCCGAGAAATCGATCGCGTGGCTCGAACAGCACGGCATGGGCACCACGCCGGTGTGCATGGCGAAAACGCAGTACTCGCTCTCGGACGATGCATCGAAGCTTGGGCTTCCGAACAACTTCCGCCTGACCGTGCAGGAAGTCACTGGCTCGGCCGGCGCCGGATTCGTGGTCGCCAAGTGCGGCGACATCATGACGATGCCGGGGTTGTCGAAATCACCGGCGGCCGAGCGCATGAAGGTGCGCCCGGATGGCACCATCGAGGGGCTGTCGTAACGGCGAGGTTACTCGGTCGCGGTACCACTGACCGCACGCTTCATGACGCCTTCGATCAGCAGATACAGCTCGATCCAGGCGCGCTGGACGTCGGGCGTCCACCCGCTGCCCATTCCACGCTCGAGCGCCCAGAGGAGCGCCGTGCCCACGGTCGCGTACTGCTCGAGCGTCACGCCATAGTCCACATGGCGGTGGGCCAGCGCTTGCAGTTCGCCGATGATGTCCGCTGGGAAGTCGAGCATCTGCACGAGCGTGTCGAGCGTCTGCACAAACTTTTCATGTTGCACATGCATCGGCTTCCCGTCGAACAACGCCTTCGCCGTTGGATCGATCTCGAACAGGCGCTCGTAGAAGCGTTGCGCCGTCGCGAGGCGAAGGGGGAACAACCGTAGCCAGCTGTCGCGAATCAATCGTTCGGTGTCTTTAGTCATTGGTACTGGGTGCTGGAATGTCGATCAGCGACAGAATGGCGGTGCCACGCGTGGCGTTCTGGATCGCCCGTTCCATGGCGGCCATCCGCACCCGTGGCACCCGCACGAGGAATTCAGCATCGACCTCGAAGCGCTGCTCCAGCAGTTCGGCATCGAACTCCGGCCACAGCTGCTGCAGCGCGCCGATGGCACCATATCCCACATGGACCGTCACGTCCACACTGTCCACGCGTTCCGCGCGCGGCATGTCGGCCAGCGCTTCCTGCACCGCCCCACCGTACGCCTTCACCAGGCCGCCGGTGCCCAGTTTGGTGCCGCCGTAATAGCGCGTGACCACCGCGGCGACTTCGCCAACGCCACTGTGCAGCAGCACGGTCAGCATGGGCCGGCCGGCGGTCCCGTGGGGTTCACCGTCGTCGCTCATCCCCACGCGATCGGTGCTGCCCGGTGCGCCGACCACATACGCCCAGCAATTGTGCGTGGCATCGGGGAACTCGGCGTTCATCGCCTTGATGAACGCCTGCGCCTCCTCACTCGACTGAACACGCGCCACGGTGCAGATGAATCGACTGCGATCGATCACCTGCTCCGCGCGATGCTGCTGCGCCGGAACGGGATACCGTGCCGGATCCCGCACACTGTCGCTCACGCGTACGGGCTGTCTCCGCCGCCGCGCGAGGAGCCACCTGCACCGCCACTGCCACCGCCACCGCTGTTGCCACCCTGGCCGCGATGCGGGCCACGACGGACACGGCCGGCCGCCCCACTCCTGGCGCCGCCACCCGAGCCACCCGAGCCGCCAGCCGAGGGACCACGTGAGCCCGTCGACGGACCGCGCGATTCGCTGGTCTTCCGCGCCGGAGCGGCGGGACGGCCACCCGACGGCGCGGCCGGACGTGCACCGCCCGCCTGCGCGGCGCTGCGACGCTCCACCTTGGCTGCGGCGCGCGCGCGATCTTCCGCCTTCTTCTTGCGGATCTCGGCGATGCGCTCGGCCAACGGCACTTCGAGCTTGGTCTGCGGCTTCGCGCTGTAATCGAAATCGGGCACCGTCACGCGCGGCAACGTCTTCTTGATGGCGCGTTCGATCTGCTTCAGATCGCCCTCTTCCTCGGGCGACACGAACGTGAACGCTTCACCCGTCGCTTCGGCACGGGCCGTACGACCCACGCGGTGGATGTAATCCTCGGCGGCCAGCGGCACGTCGAAATTCACCACATGACCGAGCGCTTCCACGTCGATACCGCGCGCCGCGATGTCGGTGGCCACCAGCACCTGATACGCACCGTCCTTGAAGCCGGCGAGGGCCTGCGTACGCTGCGCCTGCGAGCGGTTGCCGTGAATGCGCTCGGCCTTGATGCCGGCCGCCACCAACTGCGACGCCAGACGGTTCGCGCGATGCTTCGTGCGCGTGAACACCAGCGCCTGCGGCATGTCACCACGCTTCAGCAGCGCGACCAGCAAGCCGCTCTTCAGATCCTGCGACACCGGGTACACCGCCTGCGTGATGCCGACGGCCGGCGCCGACTGACGCTGCAGGTTGAGCGTGAACGGATTGGTGAGCAGATCCTTCGTGAGCGCCGCAATCGGCGCCGGCATCGTGGCGCTGAAGAACAACGTTTGCCGCTTCTTCTGCGGCAGATGACGCAGCACCTTCTTGATCTCGGGCAGGAAGCCCATGTCGAGCATGCGATCGGCTTCGTCGAG
The DNA here is from genome assembly GCF_044376735.1 of Gemmatimonas sp. Classification (GTDB taxonomy): domain Bacteria; phylum Gemmatimonadota; class Gemmatimonadetes; order Gemmatimonadales; family Gemmatimonadaceae; genus Gemmatimonas. The sequence continues at coordinate 17,311 of NZ_JBILKJ010000035.1, read as the reverse complement.
CACCAGATACTCGAGATGCTCGAGCTTCGCGTACGGCATGCGGAAGTGATCGAGCAAGCGCCCCGGCGTGGCCACGATGACATCGGCGCCGCTGCGGAACGCGTGTTCCTGCGGTCCCATCCCCACGCCACCGAACACCGCCGCGCCCGTGAGCGGCGTGTGCACCGTCACGTCGTTCAGGCTTTCGACGATCTGCGCCGCCAGTTCACGCGTGGGCGTGATGACGAGCGCCCGCGTGATCCCTCGCGGCTTCTCCATGATGTGATGGAGAATCGGGAGCAGGAACGCATACGTCTTGCCGCTGCCCGTCATCGCGCAGGCGAGGACGTCACGTCCCTCCAGAGCCGGCGGAATCGCTTCGGCCTGAATCGGGGTGGGACGGGCAAAACCGAGCTCCTTGAGGCCCTGCTGGAGGCTCGGATGCAGTTGCAGCGACGAAAACGACGGCGTAGCGGTCACGTAGGCTTGGTCGGGGATAACGGACAGGGTCGTTGGAAACCTAACCACCCTGCCTAATAAGGCTGCTCAGCCCGTGGCGGCGATCTCTTCGCCCGGGTTGATGAACTGGTCCTGCTCCAGCTGATACTGCCGGTTGTACAGATCCCGGTAGCGTCCGCCGAGCGCGAGCAGCTCGTGGTGCGTGCCGCGTTCGATGATCTGCCCGTGCTCGAGCACGAGGATCTGGTCGGCGCTCGTGATCGTGCTGAGTCGGTGCGCAATCACGAAGGTGGTGCGGCCGGCCCGCAACCGACGCAGTCCTTCCTGAATGAGGTGCTCGCTTTCCGAGTCGAGCGACGACGTCGCTTCGTCGAGAATGAGCACGCGCGGATCGGCGAGTATCGCGCGGGCGATCGCCACCCGTTGACGCTGTCCACCGGAGAGCTTGACGCCGCGTTCACCAACGATGGTGTCGTACTGCTGCGGAAAGCCCTGAATGAACTCGTGCGCGTTGGCGATCTTGGCCACCGCCATCACTTCGTCTTTCGTGGCGCCCGGCTTGGTGAAGGCGATGTTCTCCATCACCGTGCCGTCGAACAGGAAGTTGTCCTGCATGACCACGCCCAGGTGGCGGCGGTACTCGCGCAGCTTCAGGTCGGACACCGGCGTACCGTCCACCTTGATCTGTCCCTGCTGCGGCTGGGCGAAGGCCATGATGAGCGAAATCATGGTGCTCTTGCCACTGCCACTCGAGCCCACGAGCGCGGTAGTGGTGCCCGCTGGCGCGGCGAAGGACACATCCTTGAGCACGGGGTTGCCGGCCTCGTACTCGAAACTCACATGGTCGAACTCGACACGGCCCACGACCGACGGCACCGGCTGTTTCTCGGCGTCTTCTTGATCTTCCGTGGGCATGTCGCGCAATTCGCGAATGCGATCGAGTCCGGCAAACGCCTCGGTGATCTGCGTGCCGATGCTGGCGATCTGAATGAGCGGCGCGGTGACCAGCACGATGAAGAACACGAAGGTGATCAGACTGCCCACCGTCATGTCGCCGTTGATCACGTCGCGACCGCCCACGTACATCGCGATCAGGCCGATCACACCGACGACGGCCAATCCCAACGTCCCGGTCAGCGATGTACCCGTGATCGTCTTGGCGATGTTCTCGAACAGCTTCTGTACGCCCTTGCCGAACACTTCTTTCTCGCGCTCCTCGGCCGTATACACCTTGATCAGCCGGATACCGCCCAAGGTCTCGGTCAACCGCCCTGTCACTTCCGCGGTGATCACGCTCCGCTCGCGGAAGACCGGCCGCAACCGCTTGAAGGCGATCGACATCACGACGCCGAACGCCGCGAGGAACACGATGGTGGCCGCGGTGAGTCGCCAGTTGAGATAGAAGAGCACGCCGAGAGCGGCGATGGCACTCACGATGCCCCCCGTGAGCTGGATCAACCCGGTCCCGATGAGATTCCGGATGCCTTCCGGATCGTTCATCACGCGCGACACCAACACGCCACTCTTCGTGCTGTCGAAGAACTTGACCGGCAGGCGAATCAGGTGCCCCTGCACCTCTTCGCGGAGCCGCGCGATGGCCTGCTGCGCCGCGACGCTCACGACCTGCGAGAGGGCGTACCCGGTGATCGACTGCACGATGGTGGCGGCGAGGCCGGCCAGCGCGATGTAGCCGAGCATCTGGATGTCGCGGTTGGGCAACACCTCGTCGAGCACCTTCTTGGTGGAGTACGGCAACACGAAGCCGGCCGCACGGCTGATGAGCATCAGCACCAAGCCAACCGTCACGGAGGTGCGATGTTCCCAGATGAGCGCACGGGCTTCGGCCCACGCGCGCTTGGTGTCGTACTTGGGTTTGCCTTTGGGAGGGGGCGTCATGGTACGCAATGTAACGCGGCCGCCGAGCGGGACGCGGTTTGAGGGAGGTACGTCCGCCTGCCCCACGCGTTCCTGACTAAATCACTTCCCCTTCGGCACCCACCGTTCGCACCCGCGGCCGTTCTGTACCGCAGCCGTGCAGGGCGATACCTTTCCCGCCATGTACATCCCTGACAACGAAACGATCGCCAAGGTCGAGGTCCTCGCCGACCTCGAGCAGGACGTCGCAGACCTTACGGTCGCGCATGAAGCCAAGCGCATTCTGTGGTTCCCGTCGGAACTGCTGGCCCCCGAGCCGGACACCGATCCGGATGCGTTCGTGAAGCAGCTCCGGGAGCGCGCGAAGGGCATCAGCATGCCGGCCCGCGTCGCCTTGGCGTTGAACACGCTCACCGAAGAGGGGCTTCCCCACTTCCACCGGCTGCTCGCCACGTACTTGGGCGGGGACACGTTCTGGGCCAAGTGGACCAACTTGTGGACGGCCGAAGAAGACCGGCACGGGGCCGTGCTGCATGACTACGCGCACGATAGCAAGATCCTCGACAACCCGATCCTCGAGCGGATGCAGTTCGAGTATCTCAAGGCGGGCTTCGAGCCCACCTGGGACAAGGATCCGTACCGTGTGTTCGTGTACACGTCGCTGCAGGAGCGCGCCACACAGGTCAGCCATGCCAACACCGGCAAGCTGGCCGGGCAATACGAGCCGCTCATCGGCACCGTGCTGCAGAACGTGGCCAAGGAAGAGGCGCGGCACTACGTGTTCTACCGCGAGATCTTCCTGCGTGTGCTGGCCCGTGATCCCAACCGCGCGCTCGAGTCGGCGGCGCTCATCATGCCCAGCATCGATATGCCGGGCATCAGCATGCCGCACTTCCGCGAGATGGCCGACGTGATCCGTCGGGCCGGCATCTACGGTCCGCGCGACTACATCCGGATCGTCGAAGACCTCATCAAGTTCTGGTCGATCGACAAGCTCGAAGGGCTGAACGAAGCTGGCCGCAAAGCGCAGGAGAAGATCATGGCGATCACCGAGCGTCTCGAGCGCGTGGCCAACATGATGGAAACGCGCAGCCGGGCGAAGACCTTCTCGTTCAACGTGGCGTTCGCCCGCGAATTCGCGATGGACTGACGCGAGTCCGCGAGGCGCGACGCCTCCTACTTGCGCAGTCCCGTCACGACCTGATCGGGGTAGTCGCCGAACAAGCCGTCCACGCCCAATCGCACCAGCTCGCGCACTTCGGCGATCGGGTCGCCACGATAGCGCTTGGCGAGGAAGACCGGCTCGGGTCGCAGCGTCCAGGCGTGCACACGAAGTCCGGCGGCGTGCGCATCGGCGATGAGCGACGTCGGCACCGCCGCGGAGTCCTCGCCCACGATCTGCCGCGTATTCGCACCTACTCCGTAGGCGTAGGTCGCGATGTCGCGGAGCGCGGCCGGCGTCACCTGCGGGGCCGACGACACGAGCTGGATCAGGCGGACACGCGTCTGCGTGGAAAGCACGCGGAGATTGCCGCTTTCGAAGCTCTGAATGAAGACCGGTGCATCGGCGCGATCGAGTCCGTGGGTGCGCAGGGCGCGCAGCAGCGGGTCCTCGATGGGGAGTCCGATACTGCGGAAATAGGTGGGATGCTTCGTTTCCGGATACACCCCGACGGCGCGCCCGCGCCGACGCCCGAGCGAGTCGGCGAGGGCGAGCACCTCCACGAAAGTGGGCACCGCATACTGCCCGTCGTAGGCATGCGACCGGAACGGCAGCCGCTCCTTCGCCCGGAGGGTGCGCAACTCGGCCAGCGTGAAGTCCTCGGTGAACCACCCGCTGATCGTATCGCCGTCGACCACCTTACGCGTCTTCCGCGACGCGAACTTCGCGGCCACGTCGGTGGTGCCGCCGATCTCGTTCTCATGCCGCGCCACGAGCACGCCGTCCTTGGTGCTCACCAGATCGGGCTCGATGAAGTCCGCCCCCATCTGCACTGCGAGTGCGTAGCCCTCGAGCGTATGCTCCGGGCGATGTCCGCTGGCCCCGCGATGGGCGATCACGAGCGGGGCCACCGTGGGTTGCCCCAGAGGAGGCATCACGGGTGCAGAACGCGGTGCCCGAGCGGGCGCACAGGCGAGGAGCAGGGTGGGCGCCACGCGGCGAAACACCGACAGGAATCGAATCGACATGTCCCGAGGTTAACGCGGCGGCGGGGGGCGACGATAGCCAACCGGGCGTCCCGTGATCAAGTTGAGACACGGTTTGTCTGCCCTGAGCCACGTGCTCATCTCGATGCGGAGAGTGCCCCCAATGGTTCGCACTGCCCCCGATGCCCTGCTGACGGCGATCCGCTCGAAGGATCGTGAGACGATCACGGCCATGATGCACGACGATCCCTCGTTGGCGCTGGCGCGCGCCCCGGGCGGCGAGTCGTTGGTTTTGCACGCCTGCTACATGGGTGCCCCCGACCTCTCCGACCTGTTGCACCCCGGCCGCGCCATCGACGTGTGGGAAGCCGCCGCACTGGGGAATGTCATCGCCCTGCGCACCTGCCTCGAGAATGATGATGACTCGCGCGTTCGGCGCAGCAGCGACGGCTGGACGCCGCTGCATCTGGCCGCCTTCTTCGGGCGCGATGACGCGGTGACGCTGCTGATCGACCATGGAGCGCTGCTCGATGCGCACTCCACCAATGCGCTCCGCAATTCGCCGCTGCACGCCGCGCTGGCCGGTCACACCCTCCCGGTGTTGGTGCGCCGGCTGGTGTTCGCGGGGGCTGACGTGACGGCGCGCGATGCGCACGGCAACACGCCGCTGCACGTCGCGGCGTCACGCGGCTACGAGCCCCTGTGCGACCTGCTTCTGGCGCGCGGCGCCGACGCCCATGCTCTGTCGGACGACAAGTCCACACCAGCCATGTTGGCGATCGCGCGGGGATTCCCGGAGCTGGGCGCGAAGCTGGCGGCGGTCTCCACCGACGGCGAATCGGACGGGTAGGTCCACAAAAGGACGATGCCCCGTGACCGGCGAACCGGTCACGGGGCATCGTTTTTCCAAGGCCGGAACTAGCGCCGTTCGTCGTCGTCGAGTCCGAAGAAGCCGCCACCACCTTCGCCGCCGCTCACGCGCTCCACGTGGAGCACCTTCGAGTACGACGTGCCACCGACGATGATGGTGACCTTGTAATCGCCGGTCCCGACGAGCGCGTTCTGCCCGCCGCGTCCGCCACGTCCACCACCGCCGCCGCCCGGGAAGATCCCGATGGCCGCGAAGTCATCACCCAGCGCATCGCGCAACGGGCCGAACATCGCCTGCAATCCGGCCGGGCCGGCTGCCGCACCGGGACCCGCACCCGGTCCACCGCGACCGCCCGGGCCACCAGCGCCAGCCGTCGGAAAGCTCGGCAGCGGACGCGTTTCGCCCGGACGATCCTGGAATCCGGTGGCACCGCCGAAACGTCCACCGCCACCGCCACCGCCGCCGAGCGCGCCGGCAAGCATCGCCTGCATCTCGGGCGGCTGCTGACCCGTCTGCACCGTGGTGCGAATCTGCGCCAGCATCGGCGCCGGCACGGCGCCCGCCTTCTCCAGCGAATCGAGCGCGCGCAACACACGACGCTGGGTGTTCACGCTGTCACGCACCTGCGCCGGCGTGAGCGCGATCCGCGCCGGAGCCGGGCGCTGCGCGCGCATATCCCACACCACGTTGTGCAGGCCGGGCTGACCGGGACCGGTCAGCGAGCGGATCGTATCACCACTCGCGTCCTGCACGATCATGCGCACCTGTCCACCGGCATTCTCCGACAGCCGGTACCAGATGGAGGCGCCGTACGTCGGGCTCGGGCCCTGGAATACCCCCTGCCCCACATTGCCGCCGTTGATCGTCTGCTCGCCCCACTGGAACGCCGTGCGCGGCTCGAACAGCGTGGCCTTCGCCGCCAGCACCGCCGGCGTCATCTGCTGCAACGGCGTGATGTCGGCGATCCAGATTGAGCGTCCGTGCGTGCCAGCAATGAGCTCGCCGTCACGCGGATGAATGAGCAGGTCGTGTACCGGCGTGGTACCCAGTCCGCTCATGAAGCGCTGCCACGACTGCCCGCGATCGATCGACACGTAGGCGCCGACATCCGTACCCACGAACAGCAAATTCTGATTCTTCGGGTCTTCACGGATCACATGCACGAAGTCGGTCTGACCCTTGGGTAGGTCATTCACGATGGAGGTGAACGTGCGACCGAAGTTCGTGGTAACAAACACGTACGGCGTGTAGTCGTCGTTACGATGATTGTCGAACGTCACGTAGAACGTCGCGCTGTCGAAATGCGACGGCTCGATGCGCGACACGTAGCTGCCCGCCGGCACACCGGTGAAGTTCTTCGTCACTTCTTCCCACTGCGCGCCGTCATTGCGCGTGAGCCACACCCGTCCGTCGTCGGTACCGGCATACAGCAGCCCCGGACGCACCGACGATTCGTTCAGCGACACCACCGTGCCATACGTCTCGGCGCCCGTCACATCGGGCGTAATGCCGCCGGTGGTCTTGAGCGCCACATACAGCTTGGCCGAGTCGGCGTACGACAGTTCACCGGAGATGGGGAACATGTCGTCGCCGTACTTCACGCTCTTGAGCACGCGGTTGGCGCCGAAGTACAGCGTAGCCGGATTGTGCTTGGAGATGATGTACGGCGTGTTCCAGTTCCAGCGCAGCGCGTAGGCCACCGAGTCGGTTCGCTGACGCGCCCGATAGGCCGCCATCTGCTTCTTCTGCGCGGCGGTGGCGGGCTTGGTGGTATCGGGCCACACGGCGTAGATGGAGTCGTTCCACTGCAGGTAGCCGCCGTCGCGCCACGTGGGCTTGCGCAGTCCCGTGCGCTCGCCGGTCGCGAAGTTGAGGCGACCCATGCTGCCGCCCTGTGACTCGCTGTAGATGATGTCGGTGTTCGTCTGATCCTGCTGCGTCACGAACCCGTCGCCGCCACCCACGTTGTGCCACATGGCGTTGGTGACCGGACCCTGCTTGCGACGGCTCGGGCCGCACCATGAGCCATTGTCCTGCAGGCCGCCGCACACGCGGTACGGCACGCCCATGTCGGCCGAGATGTTGTAGAACTGGCCCAGCGCGATCGAGTTCGGGAAGTGCCAGTTGCCACCGCGATCGTTCGACACGCCGATACCACCATCATTGCCGGTGATGATGCGCTGCGGATCGTTGGGGTCGATCCACATGGCGTGATGGTCCACGTGAATGCCTTCGGTGGTGTTACCAGCGGTCTTGCCGCCGTCGCTGGAATACTTCACCGGCGTGGACGACCAGTACACGCGGTTGGGATCCTTGGGATCGACGCGCACCTGCGAGTAGTAGAACGGACGCGTGTTCTCGGGGCTCATGTACGCCCACGTCTTGCCGCCGTCTTCCGAGCGATACAGGCCACTGGGGCGCTTCTGCGGAGCGACCTTGGCGTCCTTCTTGAGATTGGGCGCCGTGTCCGCTTCGACCATGCTGTACATCACGTCGGGATTCGAGCGCGCGATGGCGATCTCGATGCGTCCCTTGGTAGTGGCCGGAAATCCGCCGCCCTTCACTTCGGTGAACGTCTCGCCACCATCGGTGCTCTTCCAGAGCGCCGAGCCGGTGCCGCCCGACTTCAGGAAGTACGGTCCGCGCACGCGCTCGTAGCTCGAGGCCCATACGGTGTTCGGGTTGCGCGGATCCAGCTGCACATCCACGAAACCCGTCTTCTCGTCGATGAACTTGACCAGGCGCCAGTTCTTGCCGCCGTCGGTGGTCTTGTAGAGGCCGCGTTCCTTGTTCGGCCCCCAGGGATGACCGAGGGCGGCCACCCACACGGTGTTGGGGTCGGTGGGGTGCACCTGAATGCGACCGATCGTGCGCGTGTCGGCGAGGCCGAGGAAGGTCCACGACTTGCCGCCATCGGCCGACTTGTAGATGCCGCCGCCGGGGGAGATGGAATTGCGCGAGTTCGCTTCGCCCGTGCCCCAGTAGATCACGTTGGTGTCGGAGGGGGCGATGGCAAGATCACCACCCGACGACACGCGGGCCGTATCCATAACGGCCTTGAACGTGGTGCCGTTGTTGGTGGTCTTCCACAGACCGCCGCCGGCGGTGGACACGTAGAACGTCTTGGAGGGCGACGCAATGCCTTCGATGTCGACGATGCGCCCCATCATGTTGGCGGGGCCGATGTTGCGCCACCGCAGGGCATTGATGACGGCATCGCTGGCGGAAGCCTTGGGCGGCAGCGCCGTCTGGGCGGCGAGCGGACTGGCCATCAGGCCGGACAACCCGGCACCGAGGGCGAGGACGCGAATATTTCGCATGGGCGAGGTGAGCAGAGGTGGACCGACACGGCCCGGGAGAACGCGGGCCGGAGCAACTATGGGCTACGCCGCGGTGACCCGCAATGTTGTCGCGACGGGTGCTGGCTGGCGTGGGCCGGGCGGCGGCGCGCCGAGCGGCTTATCCGTGTTGGTTCCGTGTGATCCGCGGTCTCCGTGTTCTGGCTGTTGTCGACCCTACGGAATAACGACCGGTGGTATCACGGACAGACCGCGAACAGCTGGAACAGCATGACCGCGGATCTTCGCGGGAACAACACGGATCTGCTCCGTGGGGGCGACAGAGCTCGCGGCTTTTCTGACGGAGTGGTCTTTTTTGATTGAACATCACAACAGCGACGCGTCAGCGCATTGCGATGGCCATCGACACACCGATCGGCTTATCCGTGTTGGTTCCGTATGATCCGCGGTCTCCGTGTTCTGGCTGTTGTCGACCCTACAGAATAACTGCCGGTGGTATCGCTGACAGACCGCGAACAGCTGGAACAGCATGACCGCGGATCTTCGCGGGAACAACACGGATCTGCTCCGTGGGGGCGACAGAGGTCGCGGCTTTTCTGACGGAGTGGTCTTTTTTGATTGAACATCACAACAGCGACGCGTCAGCGCATTGCGATGGCCATCGACACACCGATCGGCTTATCCGTGTTGGTTCCGTGTGATCCGCGGTCTCCGTGTTCTGGCTGTTGTCGACCCTACGGAAAAACTACCGGTGGTATCGCTGACAGACCGCAAACCGCCGGAACAGCATGACCGCGGATCTTCGCGGGAACAACACGGATCTGCTCCGTGGGGGCGACGGAGGTCGCTGCTTTTCTGACGGATTGATCTTATTTGATTGAACAACACAACAGCGACGCGTCAGCGCGTGGCGATAGCCCTTGGCGCACCGAGCGGCTTATCCGTGTTGGTTCCGTGTGATCCGCGGTGTCCGTGTTCTGGCTGTTGTCGACCCTACGGAATAACTACCGGTGGTATCGCTGACAGACCGCGAACAGCTGGAACAGCATGACCGCGGATCTTCGCGGGAACAACACGGATCTGCTCCGTGGGGGCGACAAAGGTCGCGGCTTTTCTGACGGAGTGGTCTTTTTTGATGGAACAACACAACAGCGATGCGTCGGTGCGTCGCGATGGCCATCGACACACCGATCGGCTTATCCGTGTTGGTTCCGTGTGATCCGCGGTCTCCGTGTTCTGGCCGTTGTCGACCTTACGGAATAACGACGGGTGGTATCACGGACAGATCGCGAACAGCTGGAACAGTATGACCGCGGATCACACGGAACCAACACGGATAAGCAACAGCAGCTACACCGTAGCCGGCACCAACCCCACCGGCCGCGGCGCCACCGACTCCTCGCTCTCCTCCAGCGCCGGCGCCAGCAGCTTGTACAACACCGGCGTCACCAACCGCGCGATCAGCGTGCTCGACACCAGTCCGCCAATGATCACCCACGCCAGCGGCGAGTATAGTCCCGATCCCTGAAAGGCCAGCGGCAACAACCCACCGATCGCCGTCATCGTGGTGAGCACAATCGGCAGGAATCGAATCTCACCCGCCTGCTGAATGGCGTCATCGAGACTCACGCCTTTTCGCCGCAGTTGGTCGGTGAAATCCACCAACAGAATGCTCGTTTTGATCTCGATGCCCACCAGCGCCACGAAGCCGATCATCGCGGTGAACGACAGTGTGTAGCCGCTGAGCAGCAGCGCCACGATACCACCCACCAAGCCCAGCGGAATGACCGACGCCACCACCAGCGTGGTGCGGAAGTCGCGGAACTCGAGCACCAGAATGGCGAGAATCGCGAACACCGCCACGATGATGGCCCCGCCGATGCCGCCGAAGCTCTCCTCGCGGCTCTCGATCTCGCCGGCCGGGCGCATCACGTAGCCCACCGGGAGTGCTATGGAGTCGAGCGCCGCCATCACCTGCTTGGTGACGGCGTCGGTGTTGTACCCCGAACGCACGTAGCTCGTGATCGTCACCGAGCGCTGACGGTTCACATGATCGATCGTGGTCGGTGACGCACTGAACCGCATGGATGCGATCTGGGACAGCGGAATCATCGCCCCTGTGACACTGCTCACCTGAATGCGATCGAGGGCCTCGGGCGCCGGCCGACCCTTGTGGGCGATTCTCACCATGAGCGGATACTCGTCGCCGTTGGCGGCACGGATCTTCCCCGCTTCCAGCCCCGCGATCCCTAAGCGCAGTGTGCGCTCCACTTCCACGCTCGGGATGCCCAGCAAGCCCGCCTTCTGCTTGTCCACCACCAGCGTGAGATCCGAGCGCCGCAGCCGCACGGGGTTGTTCACATACTGCGTGCCCTCGGTGCGCTTGAACACGGCATCGTACTGCGCCGCCAGCCGCTGCAGCGTATCCAGGCTCGTGCCTTCAATGCGCATCGCGATCGGGGCGTCGATGGGCGGTCCGTTCTCGAACTCCTTCAGCTCAATGCGCGCGCCCGGATACAGCGCCAGTCGCTGCCGCAGCGAATCCAGCGCCAGCGGCGTGCGCACGTTGTCGTACTCGTTCAACAGCACGATGAGCTGCCCGCGATTGGGCGCCTCGGCGCGCTGAAACACGTTGTAGTACACTGCCGGATTGTCCTTCCCCACATTCGCGAACACGCCCCGCGTGCCGGGATGCTGCCGGATCACCGCTTCGGCGTAGCGCGCGGCGCGATCCGTCTCCGCCAGCGACGTGCCCTCGGGCGTTTCGATGTCTACGTGATACTGTGGCGTGCCGGCCTTGGGGAACAACGAGAAGCCCACCGCTGGCACCAACGCCACCGATCCCACCACCAGCAGCAGTGCGAGCACGAGGGTGGTGCGTGGCGCCGCCAGCGCGCGATGCAACAGCGGCGCATAGGTGCGATGAATGCCACCATCCAGCCACTGCAGCACGCGGTTTCCCTCGGCGTGCTCGGTGCGCGGCATCAGCCGGCTGGCCAGCCAGGGAATGATCGTGAGCGACACGAACAACGACGACACCACCGCAAACACCACCGCGATCGGCAACGACCGGATGTACTTGCCCGCCAAGCCCGGCAGGAACAGCAGCGGCAGGAAGGCGAAGATCAGTGTGCCCGTTGCACCCAACACCGCCACGCCGATCTGTTTGGTGCCTTCGATCGCCGCCTCGGTGCGCGTATAGCCGTTGCGCAGGAATCGTGAAATGTTCTCGACCACCACGATCGAGTCGTCCACCAACAATCCCAGCGCAATCACGAAGCCCACGATGGACAGCTGATTGATGCTGTAGCCAGTGGCATACAGCAGCATCACCGCCATCGCCAGCGACAGCGGAATCGAGATCATCACGATCACCGATGCCCGCGTGCCCAGTGGCAGCAGGGTGATGAGTACCAGCAGCAGGGCGATGGCAAAGTCTTTGCCGAGTTGCCCCAGTCGGTTGTCCACGTTCTCGGACTGATCGAACCCGCGCGCCAGCGTGATGCCCTTGGGCAGCCCCTTCTCGAGTGCATCGAGCGCCGCCCACACGTCGGTCTTGACCGCCGATACGTTCTCGCCTTTCTGCACTGCAACCGTCACCCACATCGCGCGCTCGCCGTTCCAGCGACCCATGTGCACCGCGTCGCCGTCGCCCCACGCCACCGTGGCCACGTCCTGCACGCGTACTACGGACCCATTGGCGCCCGCGATCACCGTGCGCTGCACATCCTCGGCGCTTTTGTACCGACCCGTCGTGGCAATGTTATAGCGACGCGTGCCCGCATCCACCGATCCGCCTGGGATCTGCGCATTGTCACTGCCCAGTGCGTTCAACACCTGCCCCGGTGTGAGGCCGAGTCGCGCCATGCGCCCGAGATCGAGCGTGACCTGCATCTCGCGCGGTGGCGCCGCCCATCGCTCCGCCTTCTTCACGCCAGGTACCCGCTCCAGCGCGTCTGCGACACGCTTGGCGAGGTCGTCCACCTGCGCGTACGGCGCCTGCGGCGCCACCAGCGCCACCTGAAACACGGTGAGATCGGAGTTCTCGTTCCGCTGCACCTCCAGGCGTTGCAGTGCCGACGGGAGGGCGGGGCGCAACGCGTTGACCTCGCGGATCACCTGATCGTACTTCCGCTCGGCGTCCGACTCTGAGTCGAACTCGATCTTGATCACCGACAACCCGTCGCTGCTCGTCGACTCCAGCTTCTTCACCTCGGTGAGCGACTTGAGCTGCTTTTCCAGCGGTTCGGTAACCAGCTGCTCCATGTCTTCCGGCGAGGCGCCCGGATACACCGCTACGGTGGTGAAGATCGGCACCGGAAAGTCGGGATCTTCGGCACGCGGGATCGCCATCCAGCTGGTGATGCCGAGGGCGCCGAACATGAGGAACAGCAATACGGTGAACTGCCACCGCTTCACCGAGAACTCGGCCAGGTTGCTCAGGAAGTTCATGGCAGCACCGCCGTTCGCGTCACCGCGCTGGCCTTGAGTGCGGCCGCGAGCGTATCGGTGGTCACGATGCGCACGCGCGCACCGGGCGTGACATACGCGGCGCCGCGCGTTACGAGGCGCGCGTCAGGTGCGAGCCCCTCGATCATGACGCGGTCGCCGCTCACGCCGCGCACACGCACGCGCTTCGCTTGCGCGATCAGGTCGCCCGGCGCCTCACGTGTAGCCGCCACCAGATACACCGTGGCCGAGTCACGATCGGCCTCGAGCAGCGCATCCACCGATACCGAGGCGCCGCGCTTGCCTCCGCCCGTCGAACTGCGTGCGGCAATCGAGACGGAGCCCACCAATCCACTGGGGAGCGCGTCGGCACCACTTACGGTGATCTCGACCGCATAGGTGCCGGTGCGAGGGTCGGCCGAACGTCCCACCAGTTGCACGCGACCGGTGAAGGTGCGCGTCGGCAGCGCATCGAAGTGCACGGTCGCGGCGTCACCCAGCTGCACACGCAGCGCATCGCGGTCGGGCAGTCCTACCCGTAGCACACGTCCGCGACGCGTTCCGCCGAGCAGCATGATGGGCGTACCCGGCGACACGTTCGAGCCCGCGGTAGCCAAACGCTGTAGCACGATGCCGCCTTCGGGTGCTACGATCGTGGCGTATTCGCGATTGACCGTGGCGGTGACGAGATCGGAGCGCGCAGCGTTCAGGGCGGACGTGGCGTCCTGCAGTTGCGCGAGCGTGGCCACGCTGTCGGCGGCGAGGCGCTGCACACGGGCCTGATCGCGCTGGGCCTTGTCGAACCCGACTTGCGCCTTGTCCACCGCGGCGTTGATCTCGCGCAGGTCGAGCGAAGCAAGCAGTTGGCCGCGCTGCACGGTGGCGCCTTCGTCCACCAGTACGCGCGAGACGATGCCGCCAATCTTGAAGGCGAGCGGAATCTCGTCCCGCGAGCCGAAGGTGCCGGTCGCGGTCACGGGGTCGGCGTTGGTCCCACTCGCGACGGTCTCCACGCTGACCGACACCGCCGGTGCGAGTGGCGTGGCATCACGGTCGGGCGCCGGCGCGTTGCTGCAGGCGGACATCAGCGGCAGCATGGCCGCCGAGAAGAGCACGGTGGGGCGGAGTGCGAAACGATTCGTTGTCATCGTCGGGGGCGCGGAGGGTTAGTTGGGGAGCGCGCGCAGGGCTGCAGCGCGTTCGAGTTCCACTACACGGGTGGCGAAGGTGAAGCGCGTGATGATCTGGTTGATGGCGGCCGACGTGAACGCAGTGCGCGCGCTCAGGAATTCCACCGGCGTGGCGAGTCCCTCGGCGAACCGGCGCTGCACGAACGAGAAGGCGCGCTCGGCGCTGGCCAGACGGTCACTGGCCGTCGTGAGCGTGCTGCGCGCCGACTGCACCGCGTCGTAGGCATTCCCGACCTGCAGCGCGATCGCGCGCTCCGCTTCACGCCGGCGGTACTCGGCCTCGCTGCGCGTCGCATTCGCCTGCTCGCGGCGGGCGGCGTCCTGACCACCATTGAAGGCGTTCCACGACATTACCAGCGAGGCGAGTCCCACGTCGTTGCGACTGTTGAAGCGATAGCGATCGCCCTGCACGCCGTAGCTTGCCGCCAGTGCGAGATTCGGCAGGTAGGCCGAGCTGGCGATGCGCTGTTGCGCCCGCGCCAGCGAGATGCCGCTGCCAGCCTGCGCGAGTTCTTCGCGATGCGTGAGCGCATGGGCCAACAGCGCACCGCGCGACAGTGAATCGACGCGCAAGAGGGTGCTGTCATCGGCCAGGGTTATCGGCACGTCTTCATCGCGATTGCGGAGCAGGTTGAAGCCGCGCCGTGCCGCGTCGCGCTGTCGGCGAGCCTCTTCGATCTGTTGCAACAGCTCGCTGCGTTCGGCGCGTGCGCGCAGCAGTACGTCGGGCGTGGCCTGGCCTGCGCCAATCAGGCGTTCGCTGACCCGCATGTTTTCGTCCAGCACCGGCAGCGTGCTCTCGAGGGTTTCGACGGCGCGTACGGTGCTGGCGTAGCCGAGCCAGGCCTGCTGGACGTCGGCGGCGAGCTGTCGCATGGCGCCCTTGCGGGTGGCGCCGGCGAGGTCGCGTTGCGCTCGCGCCGCGGCACGGGCGCCGAAGAGCGCGTCGTTGAACAGCGGCTGTATGAGTTCGAGCTTGGTTTCCTGTCGGAACGGGAGGGTGGCGTTCACGTTCGTCGGGAATCGCGATTCACCGATGAGCTGGTTGAGCGCCGCGTAAGCGGGGTTGATGAAATCGCCGATGTTTACCACGCCGCTGAACTCGGAGTAGCGGGCGTTCAGGCCGACCGTGGGCAGGAACCGCCCGTTGGCCTCGCGCACGCCGGCCGTGGCGCGGGCAAGCGCCGCTGATTGCTGGGCGAGCGCGAGGTTGGCGGTGAGCGCGTCGGCCACGTAGCCGTCGAGGAGCTGTCGGGCGGTGGTCGGCTGCTGCGCGCCGGCGACCGCGGTGGTGCCGAGACCGAGCACGGCGGCCGCTCCGACGAGGCAGCGCGCTATTTTGAACAACGGTCGTGTGTAGTACATAGCTAGTTGATAGAACGGTGTTAGGTAACGGGGCCTAAAGAAGGACGCCGAAGCGTCCGGTGGTTCTGGAAACCCGACGGGTTCCGGTTACGACGAGTTTCGAAGGGTCCCGCGGATCAGGGCGTCGCACATGGCGCGGACGGTTTCCCGAGGGTCGCGGAGGACGATGTGCGGATCATCGCAGTGGGTGAACCACAGCGAGATGATGCCGTGAATGCCGCCCCAGAACATCTGGGCGAGCTCTGGGGCATCGCTCAGTTCCGGCCGATAGACGCCGCGTTCGATCCCCTCGGTCACGGTGTGGAGGAGGAAGCCGTAAGCGTCCTCGTCCGGCGACGCAACCGCGTTGCCGTGCGCATCCAGCATGGAATGCTTTAATGGTGTCATGAACATGAACCGATACTGGCTCGGATTATCGAGCGCGAAGTCGGTATACGCCAAGCCCATTCGCCGCAGCCGCTCCACCGAATCCTCGATGCGGCCGATCTTGTTCATCGCCTGCCCCAGCGAGGAGAAGTCCGCCATGCACAGCTCTACGATCAGGGCGTCCTTGTCGCGGAAGTGGTGATAGATCGCCGTCGGCGTGTACCCGATCTTGGCCGCGATCGCCCGCATGGTGGTCGCCTCCACGCCATCCGCCACAAACAGCTCCCGCGCCGCGTCCAGGATAGCCTGGCGCGTCTCGGCCTTTTGCCGTTCCCGGCGGGCCAGCGATGCGGTGCGGATGGCGGAGGTGGTCATGACCGGAAATCTGAGCAACTCACCTAACGCTGTCAAGTCATTCAGTATTCCACGGAACGGAACCGACAACGTGCCGCGGCGTGCCCGCGGGGTCGCCACGGGCAGCAGGTGCCTGGTCGCTGCCCGACGCCCAGTCCTTGGAATCGAAGGCCAGCGTGCGGACCAGCGCGTTCGCCCCGATCGGCGACTGGCCGGAGACGCGGGCGCTGGATGGCGAAACGAACAGCCTCACCGCGGATCGACACGAATACCCGCGGATTGATCTGCCCGGTGCGACGACGATCGCGGCGCACACCCATCAACGTCTCTGGCTGTTCAATCCGCGACCATCCGCGAGAATCCGCGGTCCGGCTGTTCGCGAGGCCGCTATGCCGACTCCGCCGGCGAACCCCGGCTCCGCGTCGGCAGCGCCTGGACGTACGACCGCGTCGTACCGATGGTGCCGCCGTAGGAAGTGAAACGAACAACCTCACCGCGGATCGACACGAATACCCGCGGATTGATCTGCCCGGCGCGACGACGATCGCGGCGCACACCCATCAACGTCTCTGGCTATTCAATCCGCGGCCATCCGCGAGAATCCGCGGTCCGGCTGTTCGCGAGGCCGCGACGCCGATTCCGCCGGCGAACCCCGGCTCCGCGTCGGCAGCACCTGGAAGTACGACCGCGTCGTACCGATGGTGCCGCCGTAGGAAGTGAAACGAACAGCCTCACCGCGGATCGACACGAATACCCGCGGATTGATCTGCCCGGTGCGACGACGATCGCGGCGCACACCCATCAACGTCTCTGGCTGTTCAATCCGCGGCCATCCGCGAGAATCCGCGGTCCGGCTGTTCGCGAGGCCGCTATGCCGACTCCGCCGGCGAACCCCGGCTCCGCGTCGGCAGCGCCTGGACGTACGACCGCGTCGTACCGATGGTGCCGCCGTAGGA
>NZ_JBILKJ010000034.1:0-27049 GCF_044376735.1 Gemmatimonas sp. | reverse complement strand
GTTGTTTCCGTGTAATCCGCGGTCTCCGTGTTCTGGCCGTTAGCGATCTCCCGCCGCGCACCCATCGGTCGGCAAGCCCCGAAACAGCCAGAACACGGATAACGCCGATCAACGGAAACAACACGGATAAGCAAAAGATCAGCGCATACTCGCGCTGACCTTGCTCATCCCACATCACGCCTGCCGAGGATCAGCCACCCGTACCGAACTGGCGGGTGAACTTCATGAATACCGAGCGTTGCTGCGGTGCGCCGAGGTCGAAGAAGCTGTTCGCGGCGCGTCCGTCGTTCAGCACGATGAACAAGCCCGTGCCGGCCGTATTCAGCCAACCGAAGCGCACGTTCGACGAGAAGATCGCCTGCTGATTGTTGTACTGCGTGAGCGTCTGCACGAAAATGCGCGGCGAGAAGAAATAGTTCAGGCGCACCGCTTGCAGTGAGCGAATGAAGTTGCCTTGCGGCAGCCGCACGTCGTTGTAGTCGGCGGTGAACGAGCCGGAGAACGTGGCGCCGCGACGCAGGGTGATCGTCCCGCTGCCGCCGCTGCGGCGGCCGGTCCAGAACTGTCCCACATCGAAGCGGCCCGTGGCGGTGAGGTTCTCGCTCGGGTCAGTGGTGTAGTCCCAGCCGAAGGTGCCCCAATCGTACTGGCCGGCGGGAAGCACGACGCCCGGGGCGATCGTGAACGGCGCCTGAAGCCCCTCGTGCGAGATGTTGTACTCGGGGCCGAACTTCGTGCTGTTGGCCATCTCGATCTCGGTGAGATCGATGTGCCAGTAGCCCGACTGATAAAAGCCGTCGCTGATGCCGTACGCGCTGCGGTAGCTCACGTGCGGATTCCACTGACGGAACCACGCCCACTCCGGCTTGCGCACCAGGCGCATGAAGGACACGTCGTACGCGCGATAACCACCCGGACGGCTCATGAAGCCGACTTCCGGATTGAAGTCCTCGCCGATCTGCGCGATACGCGCGTTGTGATTCCACACGTTCGTCTGATACGCGATGCGCCCGCTGAAGGCGTTGGCGTCGCCATCGAGGCCGCGCGTGGTCGTCCGGGCCGCCCAGAGGTCGCTGGTCCAACGCTGCCCCAGGCCGATGCGGCTGTCCACGGCGAACGTGCGATTCACGTCGCCGCCATCGTCGGTGGCCATGCGCTGCACGACCATGGCGCCGATGCGTGAGCGCGCCGAGAGTTCGCGCGTGGCGCGCCCGACGGAGAACGACTGCCCCGCGCTCTGTTCGTCGGGGGCATCCGTCATCATCTGCAGCAGGCCCACCGTGGTGCCACCAATACGCCCCGACAGCCGACCGCCGCCCAGGATGGGCTGCGGTGTGCCGTTCTCGGAAATCCCGATGCGGCGAGTGAAGAACAGGTCGACGGCCTGCGGCGTCCCCGCCGAAAAGACACCGGCATTCTCGAGGAAGAATGGCCGCTTCTCGGGGAAGAAGATGGGAAAGCGCGTGAGATTCACGCGCTGGTCATCGACCTCCACCTGCGCGAAGTCGGTGTTGGCTGTGAGATCGAGGGTGAGCGCCGGCGTCACGCCGTACTTGATCTCGCCGCCGAACTCCGTGGGGCGCTTGCTGTCCTGCTTGATGCCGCTCGTCCAGCGCTCCTGCGACGACGCGAGCACATACGGCGTGACGGTGCGGATGCGACGGACCGGCAACGTGAGGTTGGCCAGATTGCCGGCAATGGAGAGGCGGTACAGGTTGAACTGCCGCGGAATGAACGACCAGTACAGCTCTTCGTTCTTGCGACGAATGTTGCGCGACACGTTCATGCCCCACGTCTGCTCCGCGCTGCCCGACTGATAGCGCAGCGTCGAGAACGGGATGCGGAACTCCGCCGTCCAGCCGAGCGAGTCGACGGTCGTCTTGACCGTCCAACTGGCGTCCCAGTTCACATTGAAGCCACCCATGCCACCGGCCTGCATGCGATTCTGGCCAGGGACCTGTGCGCCGCCCCCCTCGCCTTCGCGAATCACCTGCCCGTCGTACTCCACGCCGGCCGGCGTAGTCGCGAACACGAAACCGTTCTGGTGATCGTGATACGTGTCGAACACGAACGCGATATGATCGCTGTTGGCCAGCTGCACGTCGCGGATCTTTTCGCCGGGCACGATGAGCTGCGGCTCGCGATCGTACATGCGTGCGCCGATGTAGAGATTCACGCCATCCGTGGCCAGGCGCACTTCGGTGCGCTCCGAGGCCGGGACGCCTTCATTGAGCTCGCGTTGCAGGAAGTCGCGAATCGGCGTGCCCTGCGACCACATCGCCTCATCGAGCTTGCCATCGATGGTGGGGGCGGTGGTCACCCGCAGCGTGCTGAACGACGGCCGCGGCCGGGCGCGGGCCGCTTTCGCGAACGAATCGGCCACCGCGGCATCGAGACGCACCGGGGTGCTCGTCGGCGGGGTGACCTGCGCCTGCGCCGTCGGGGCGAGGGCGGTAATGGCGGCCAACACGGCCACCGCCAGAGTCGCCACCAGAGTGGTCGCGGACGTGCGGAGCGCAGAGCGCCGTAACGCGGAGAGGAGAGGCAACGGACGGGGAGCAGCAGGTGGGAAGGGAGCGTTCGCGCAATCTATGGCTCTGGACAACGGCGGGCGATGAGTGCCTCTTGAGGGTATGTCCATCGACCCCTCGCGCCGTCATTTCCTTACGTTTCTGGCGGGCAGTCCGCTGCTGGCTGCCGCCGGACTCGATGAATCCGTGTTCTCCCGGCTGCTGCACGCCAGCGACGGGCCGCGCACACGCCTCGACGACACCGCACTCCAGCTGGCGCAGGAGATCCGCACCGCCGGCGAGGCGCTCGACGTGTTCGACTTCGAGCCGGTCGCGAAGCAGAACATCCCCGTGGCCCACTGGGGCTATCTGGCCACCGGCACCGACGACGACGCCACCATTCAGGCCAATCGACAGGGGTTCGACCGCTGGGCGATGCGCCCGCGCCGCCTGATCGACGTGAGCCGACTCGATACCAGTGTGTCGTGGTTCGGCACCAAGTATCCCACGCCGATCATCGTCAACCCGCTCGGTAGCCAGAAGGCGTTTCACGAGCTCGGCGAGATCGCCACGGCCCGCGCGGCCAAGGCGAAGGATCACCTCATGGTGCTCTCCACCGTGGCCACCACGTCCATCGAAGATGTCATCGAGGCGCGCGGGGGACCGGTGTGGTTTCAGCTCTATCACCAGTCGGACTGGGCGGTCACCAGGCAGATGGTGAAGCGCGTGGAGAAGGCGGGCGCACCGGCCATCGCGTTCACGGTGGACCTGCTGGGCGGCAGCAACCGGGAAACCATGATCCGCGAGGCGCGGAAGGACACGCGCACCTGCACCAAGTGCCATCTGGGCGGCGCCCCGCTGCCGGGTGTGAGCGGACGCGTGGACGATCGCGACAACCGCCGCAAGCCGAATCTGGTGGGCTACCCGAAGGCGACGCCGATCCCGGAAGTGGGCACCCCCACCTGGGAGTTCATCGATCGCCTCAAGCAGTCCACCAGCATGAAGGTGCTGATCAAGGGCATCGTGACGGCCGAAGATGCCGATCTCGCCGTGCGGCACGGCGTGGACGGCCTGTTCGTGTCGAACCACGGCGGGCGCGCCGAGAACTCGCGTCGTGCCACCATCACGTCACTCCCCGACGTCATGCGCGGCACCGAGGGACGCATTCCCGTGATCTGCGACGGCGGTTTCCGCCGCGGCACCGACGTGTTCAAAGCGATGGCGCTCGGTGCCACGTCCGTCGGCATCGGCCGCCCCTACATCTGGGGACTCGGCGCCTTCGGACAGGAAGGCGTGGAAGCCGTGCTCGCCCTGCTGCGCAAGGAATTCGAAGTCGCGATGAAGCAGAGCGGCACCACGTCGCTGGCCGCGATCACCGCCAAGCACATCACGCCGGCGTGACCTACACGATCGCGTAGTTCAGCATCATCCCCATGTCCTCATGCACCATGTTGTGGCAGTGCATGAGGAAACGACCGCGGTAGCGGTCGAACGTGGCCGCCACCGACACCCGCTCGCCGGGATGCACGAGCACCGTATCCTTGAGGCCGCGCTCCCACGGCATGATGCGGGCGCGGCCGCCGATACGCTCGACCACGTGGAACTGCACTTCGTGGACGTGCACGGGGTGCGGGAACGGGCTGTCGTTCACGAACGTCCACACTTCCGTGTCGCCGAAGCGCACGGTTTCGTCGATGCGCTCCATGTCGAACTCGCGCCCATTGATGTTGTGCTGCATCATGGCGCTGTTGAACTGAAACGTGCGCGTGCGCTTCGCCGTTTGGGGATCGAGCGTGGCCATGCGCGGGAACGTGCGCGGCTTCCACGCCACCGGCGTGACCGCACGATCGACGGTGAACTCCACGAGGTCCATGGCGCCCCCCTGCGCGACACCGCCGGCACCCATGCGCCCCATGCCCATGCCGCCTCCCCTGCCGCGGCCCATCCCCATGCCGCCCATGCGCGCGGGCGACTCGAACGCCGCCGACATCAGCATCACGCGTGAGCCCACCGCGACCTTGCCGAAGTCGATCAGCAGGTCAGCGCGTTCACCGGTGCCCATGTCGATCTGCGTGAGCGTTTGCGGTGCGGGCAGCAGGCCGCCATCGTTGCCGATCAGCGTGAACGGCTGCCCGTTCGACAGCGCGAGCCGCAGGATACGCGACGTGGTGGCGTTCACGACGCGCACACGGTACGTGGTGGTCTCGACCGACCGCGACGGCAGGCGGATGCCGTTGGCGAATGCCGCATCGCCGAAGAACCCTTCCATCTGCTCATGCATCGCGGGTTCGTACGCGAACGTGCCATCGGCGGCGAGACGTCGGTCCTGAATCAGCAACGGCAGGTCGTGCTCGCCGGTGGGCAGGCCAAGGGCGTCCTCCGCTGCGTCGCCGATCACGAACAGCCCCGCCATGCCGCGATACGCCTGGATTCCCGTGCGATGGTGCGGATGCGCATGATACCAGTACGTGCCGGCGCGATCGATCACCGGGAACTCGTACTGGTAGGTGGCACCGGTCGGTATCGCCAGACGCGGATGTCCGTCGGCGCTCTCCGGCACACGCAGCCCATGCCAATGCAGGATCGTCGGCTCGCTCAACGCGTTCTCCAGCGTGATGCGGGCCGTGTCGCCGGTGCGCACGCGGATCGTCGGCCCCACCGGCCCGTCGCCCGGACTCCACGCCTCCACCGGAACGCCCGGTGCGATCTCCACACGGCGCGCGGCGGCGCGCAGCGTGAGACCATCGGCCGTCACCGTGGCCGGCATGCGCAGCGGTGCCCGCTCGAATGGAAGAGGGAGACCGGGCAGGCCGAGTGCGCGGCGCAGGCGGGCGCCATCGGTGAGGGTGGCGGCAAGCGCCGTGCGGGAGGCGAGCGTGGCGAGTCCCGCGACGCTGGTACGGGCAAGAAATTGGCGACGGTCCATCTCAGGACATTGGCACATTCGGGCCCGCCTCGCATCGGGTAATCGCCCTGCGGTGGCTGGCGATTCCCTGACGGTGCGGCGGAAGACAGCCGGGTACCGTGGGGCATCCCGAACCGGAGGATGCCGTGCGCCGAATCAACATGGCCGCCGTGGTACTCGTCGGCCTCGTCAGTCACGCCGGTGTGATCGTGGCGCCCGAAAAGGGGAGTCCGTTCACGGTGCCGGTATCGGTGCCCTCATCGGCCGTGAAAAATGGGACCGGGTGCCTCTCGGCGGCCGGACGAACGGCGCAACGCCGCGAAATCGGCGTACTGATCGGTCGCCACGAAATCGACGCCGGTGGCCAGGGCGGCGCGCCAGCGGGCCGCCGCCGCGGCGCGTGATCCGAAGTTGTACGACGCCGTGAACCCACGGTCCTCGGCCGGAGTGAATCCGTCGAGCGTGTAAAAGCGAATCCAGAATCCCTGCGCGTGCGCGCGCCGCACGAACGTGTGCAGTCGCACAGAGTCGGCCGGCACCCACGCGCCGGCGGTTTTCTGCCCCCCGGCCTCGATCACGCTCCACGGAAAGTTCACCCAGCGCACGAAGTTGTCGGCCGTGGCCGTGATGTGCTGCGCGCTGGTCATCAGCATGGCGCGACGTGCCCGGATCGTTTTGGTCGCACCGGGCACAGGCACTGGAGGCATGGCGCCGAAGGCACGCAGGGTCGCACCAACGGGCACCTCATCGTGAAAGCGGCGCCGTTGCGCCGTATCCGACCCGGTCAGCACGAGCAGCGGCCCGTTCACCAGCGGCTCGGCCCGTTCGGGCGTCGCGGTGCGCGGGGCCGTCGTCAGCCACGCGTCGTATTTTCCGAGCAGCGCCCACACGGCGTCGAGATGCGCCGGTGTGTTGTCCTTGAAATCGAGATTGAGCGTGATCAACGGCCACGTCTCCCGACGCGTTTCAGCCAGCGCTCGCTCCATGATGGGCCTGATGCGCGCAAAGAAGTAGGCGTCGAGCGTGGGCGCCCCCTCGAGCGCGTCGTCGTCGTGCGCCACGACCGACTGCGGTGGTCCCCCGTGCGCCGTGCGCCAATGGAGATCCTGCTCGATCGCCAACGGAAGGCCGGTGGCCAACGCGTCGTCGAGGCGCGTACTCCACTGGCCCCGCTCGGGGTACGCGTTGTGCGCGTCGAGCAGCACACGGGTACCCGGCCCGACGCCGCGGGCGGACTGCGACAGCGTGAACGCGAGTGCCAGCAGGGCCGTGGAGTGGATGAGCGGGCGCGTCATGCGGAGGGTTGGGAAGCCGGGTCAAGTAGCCGAAGCGGAACACCGGACACAAGTTATCCATCTCCTATGGCCACGACAGAGCGAGACAGGGTGAATCCATCTCCGCGGTTCCGACGGTCGATCCGATACGCGCTCACCACGCTTGCGCTGCTACTCATGGCCGCGCCGCTCGCCTGGTCGCAGCGTCAGCGGTTTATGATCGAGCCGAACGTGCCCTACGACGGTCGCTTCACGTTCGTACGGCTGCGCTACACGCAGGGGTATCGCATGGCCTGGAGTGCGGACTATCCGCAGATGGAGCGAAACTTCATGACGATCCTGAGCGATCTCTCCACGCTACGGTTGCACAAGAAGGCCAGCAACGTGCACGTGCTCGACGATCCGGCGCTCAGTCACTATCCGATCGCCTATCTCACCGAGCCCGGTTACTGGATTCCCACACAACAGGAAGCCGAAGCGCTCCGGCGCTGGATTCAGAAAGGCGGCTTCCTGATCGTCGATGACTTCTATTTCGACCGGCAGTGGGCCGTGTTCGAGAAGGCGATGCTGTCGGTGCTACCGAACGCGCGCATGGTACCGATGGACGTGTCACATCCGGTGTTCAACGCGTTCTTTCAGATCAAGACACTGGAAGGGATGACGCATCCGGCCACGCCGCTGGCGAAGGCGGAATACCTCGGAATCTACGAGGACAACGATCCCACCAAGCGGCTGCAGGTGATCATCAACTACAACAACGATATCGGCGACTACATGGAGTGGTCGGGAGAGGGCTGGTACCCCGTGAACTTCTCCAACGACGCCTACAAGTTCGCCACCAACTACGTGGTGTACGGCCTCACGCATTAGCGCGGAAAATCAGGCTTCGTTGCTGCGAGAATCTCCAGGATCGCCGCGCGATCACCGGGGTGCAACCGCGCGAACTCCGGACTCGGGTCAGTGCCAGTGAGAATCGCACGCAGCTGCCGGTACACTTCTCCCTTCGCCAAATCAGGCAGTGCGTTGAAGCTGTCGGAGTAGATCAGAAAGCTGAGCGGATACCGGAAGAGCCGCGTGGTGAGATCGAGGTCGCGCAGTGACCGCCCCTTCGCATCACGCGGTCCCGGCTTCATAAAGTCCTGCGCGTACGTGGTAGTGCCCATGACCGGACCGTCGAGCGTCGCTTCGCCCACGAACAGCATGGCGCGCACCAGCTTCTCGACGTCACGGCGCAGCCGGGCGGCCGACCCACCGCCGAGCATCGCACGCGAGGTCGTATCGCGACCACGCACGCGCGACATCGAATCCTCGAAGACGGCATCGGGTGCGGCTTCGTGCACCGCCGTGATCAGGTTGTGCACCGTGGTTTGATGCACGAGCACCATCAGCGCCACAATGTCACTCTGCGCCGACAGATACGGCGCCGCATCGAACTTCCCCGTGAGGTCGCGGCGCCCGCTCTCCGCGTTCATGTCGAGCTGCGCGCGATACGCCGGCTTGTCGGTGATTTCGTGCGCCAATTTCGGCGAGTACACGTTGCCGGCGTGCCCCCGAGCGCCCGCCGAGCCGGTGACATACCATCCCGCGAAGCGCTGCTTCATGGGGGTGGCGTCGGTGGTGCTGCCATCGTGCATGCCGACCACGGGGTAGCCGTACCGGTCGGCCAGGGTCGAGATCACCATGAACCCCGGCACGCCGCCGGTCGCGGAGCGCGACTGGTGGCACATGAGGCAGGTGGTCGTCTCGCGTGAGAATACCGGACGCGCCCGCTGCTCCTGACTGATCGTGTAGAAGATCGCGCCACGCACCGGATCGACGGTGGCGATCTCGAGAAACGTGCTTTCCTGCACGTAGCCGATGTACACGTCGTCGTTGAAGTAGATGGCACGCGGCGACCACGGCGTGATCTTGTCGGTTTGCAGGCTGGTGCGCGAGAACACAAGCCCCTGCGACGACACGGGGATGTGCAGCGTTTTCAGCAGCGCCGGCAAGTAGCCGAGGAGCGAGTCATGGGCGAGGGTGACCTCACCGGCATCGAGCTGGGCCTGCAGCCGCGCGATCGGGTCGCGCGTGGCGGGCGCGAACAGGCGCGGACGTCTCGGCACGGCGGTGGGTGCACTGCCCAGCGTCGCCGCTGCACCGAGCAGCGACACGAGCAGCGAGACGCCCACCGCGAAGGCGCCAAGAGAGCGTTGCAATCCGGTAGGCATCGTACCGGGTACGGTGCAACCGCGCGCGCATGACCGGAACCAGCGTTTCCCTTACGCCACACGGACCACGCACCTCGCTTCGTGCCTGAGCTACGGCACCGCCACGAGCGAACAGCCAACCCCGGAGCAGGTGAGCGCGACGAACACCTCGGAGCGAATCAGCCAGCGGCCGTCGCGCTTGACCCACTGTGCGGAATACCGGCCACCGATAATGACGGGGCCATCACGCGTTCCGTCG
Organism: Gemmatimonas sp.; assembly: GCF_044376735.1. Classification (GTDB taxonomy): domain Bacteria; phylum Gemmatimonadota; class Gemmatimonadetes; order Gemmatimonadales; family Gemmatimonadaceae; genus Gemmatimonas. The sequence goes on along the minus strand of NZ_JBILKJ010000034.1, from coordinate 17,912 downwards.
CGGCCTTCCCATTCGCCGGACTCGAAGGCGAGCGGCCACGGCGTACCGACCTCGACCTCGTTGGGGATTCTCTGGTACAGAATGCGTGGCGTCGAAGCCGCCGCGCCAACGGGCAGCTCGAACGCTACGCGAGCGGCTGCACGGCCGGCCACCGGGCCGCCAAGGGCGCGACGCACGTGATGTCCTCGGTCCAGAACGACATCACCGCGTCGAGGTCCCCGGCGACAATCGCCGCATTCTGCGCGGCGCGCGCCGCGCGCACCGCGTGTGCGTCGGCCGCTGTAAGTGAGGCACCTGATCGCAAGGTGTGCCGCCTCCTCACGCCGTGGCGCGCGGAGGCGTTGGCGCCGGGCATCGACGGGTGGGACACATCAATAGGTGAACTGCACGCCCGTGGTCAGCAGTCCATCGAACTTCTTGAAACGCACCGTCTGGGCCACACCCTTCACCGGCGGCAGCAGCGGCGGCGCGTTGTTGAAGTTCACGAGATAGCCGACCTTGATGCCGAAGCGCGCCGACAGCGGCGCCACCACGGCCGACTTGGCCGTCAGCAGCCACGCGTCGCTGGCACTGAAGTTCGGCGTGAACGTGGCGGTCTGCTCGAGGTACGCCGTCTTGGAGAAGTCGTGGCGATAGTTGCCACTCGCGTTGCCGACAAAGTCGTTCTGCGACGCGGCACCTCCCACGAAGCTGCGCTGCAGCGCGCCAAGGCCCAGGGAGAGCTGCAGCTTGTCGCGTTCCGTATCGACGAACTGGTAGCCGAGGCCAAACCCTTCCTGCACCTGGCTATTCAGTCCAGCCGGGGTGTTCCGCAGACCGGACGCGCCGAGGTACGCCGTCAGTTTCTTGGTGATGTCGAGGTCGCCGCGCAGCGACAGCTGGTACAGCTCCGCGTTGCGCACGCCATTCGCCGTACCGCGCAGCACGGCCGCGCTCTGCGAGAACTTCCAGTGTGCAAACTTGTAGCTGTAACGCTGACCGAGCGCGACCGTGGTCACTTGCTGGTTACCCTGACTGGCGGCAAGCGAAAAATCTCCGGCCACTTCATACGGGCGCTTGGGCGCGTCTTGGGCCTGGGCGATACCCGCGAAGAGCGAGACGCCCGACAGGAGGACCGCCGCACGCAGCAGGCGACGTGATGACGACATCGATGAAGACATTCCGAGCGGAGCGAAGGTGATGATACGAAAGCGCTAGCCGATCCAGCTCCACGCCATGCCGCCGAGACACGCCAAGACCAGCGCGAGACTCATCCAGCCCATCGTGCGCGAAATGGACGACGAGCGCGCCTCGCCCATTATCTCAGCATTCCCTGCCAAGAGCAACAAGCCGACAATGTGCAGCGGCAGCACCACGGCATTCACCACCTGACTGCTGTAGATCAGCGGAATGAGTGGAAGCCCAGGCAGCGCCACGACACTGACGCCCGCGACGGTGAGCCCAACGAACGCGGCATAGAACCAATGGAAATGCCTCGAGTCCAGGTCCAACGACGCCGGCTCGCCCACGCCTTCTGCGATCGAGTAGGACGTCGCGATCGGCACGATCGCCGCCGCCAGCAGCGACGATCCCAAGAGGCCAACGCCGAAGAAGAGCGTCGCGAACGATCCCGCGAGCGGGCGCAGGGCGGCCGCCGCGTCACCAGCGTCCACGATGTGCACACCGGCTTTGTGCAGCGTGGCCGCACAGGCCACGGCGATGGCGAGTCCGACCACGCCGGTGAGTACGGAGCCCACGACCACGTCCACCCGCTCCCAGCGCAGCGACGCCAGCGTGATCTTCTTGTCCACGGCGTACGATTGAATGAAGGCCAGCCCCCACGGCGCGAGCGTTGTGCCCAGCGAGGCCGCGAGGGCGATCCAGCCGTCACGACTCAGCGGCAGGCGCGGCACGACGGACCCGTAGGCGACCTCCGCCCATACCGGGCCGGCCAGAATGCCGTCCACCACGTACAGCGCGAGCGTGGCCGAGATGGCCAGCAGCACCTTCTCCACCCGCGCGAACGAACCCAGCACCACGACCAGCGTGATCAGCGTCCCCGCCGTGATCGCGCTCAGCCACGCCGGCAGTCCGATGAGCGACCCGGCCGCGGCCACACCGGCATACTCGGCGCAGATCGTGCCGAAGTTGGCGAACAGCAGCCCGAGCACCGCCGCGTAGCCCCAGCCCCGCCCCCAGCGCTCGCGCACGAGCGCCACGAACCCTTTGCCCGTGGCCGCGCCGATGCGTACCGCCACCAGATGGAACTGCACCAACAGCACCGTGGAGGCGGGAATGATCCAGAGCAGCCGATAGCCATGCTCGGTGCCGAGAATCGAATACGTCGTGATGCCGGCCGGATCGTCGTCGGAGAGCCCCGCCAGCAACCCCGGCCCCACGACCGCGAGCACCGACGCCAACGCACTCGCGCCAGCCAGCCGCATCGCGGCGAAGCGCGCCATGATCCCGCGCCGGTGATGCGCCACGGCGTGGGCGGGAGCGCGCTTCACATGTTTCACTCTCTCGCAGCGGCGTTGGGCTTGCGATTGTCCGGCACAAAGTGGTCGCGCGCCGGCATGCGGACGGCTCGCAGCGTGGCCGCATCGAGCGTGGTCGTGTCAGGAATGATGGCGTTGGCCGACAGCAGGTACGCGGTCACAGCGTATACCTCATCGTCGGTCATCGAACCCGGCGTGGCGAAGGGCATCGCCCGCTTGATGTAGTCGAATACCGTGGTGGCATGCGGCCAGTAGTTGCCGATCGTCTTGGTCTTGTTGGTCGTGGCGAACTGGAACTCCGGCTTGGGAGCACCGGCGGAATCACGCCCCACCAGCTTGGGAAAGGTCGGCATTCCCTCGCCCTTGGCTCCGTGGCACTGCGCACATTGGGCCGCGTAGACGACGGCCCCTTGCGCCACCGTGCCACGTCCGGCGGGGAGCTCCGCTCCATCCTGGCCGATGTCCTGATTCATCGCCGCGATCGCGGAATCGGCGGCGGCATGTCCCAACCCGTATGACGCCTTGGCGCCCGGCCCGCCCGGCACCGCCCCGGCGTCATACGACGCGAACGACGCATTGGTGGCATCGGCGGTCGCCTTCGCACCACCGCCACAGGCCGCGAGACAGGCCACCGTTACCAGTGCTGCTGCAATACGCATGATCAGGTCTCTCCGTGGAAGGTGACGGCACCGCTGCGATCGACCTTCCAGCCGATGATCTGATTGTAGTGGTAGTCGGTGTACTCGCCGCGCTCGGCGACCATCGCAGTGCGCGTGGGCTGCACGTAGCCGGCGCTATCGGTGGCGCGACTCAGCAGCGTCGCCTCGGCGCCTTGCCAGTTCCACATGTACTGGAAACGCACGGTGGATTTGGGCTGCGGCGTGTTCAGCAACTCGGCATCGTGCCACGTCGTGCCGCCATCGACGCTCACTTCGACGCGCGTAATGCGACCGCGTCCACTCCACGCAAGGCCGTTCACACTGCGCCATCCGTGTGATGGGATGGTGTTGGGATAGCAGGGCGACGTGATCACCGACTTGGCGTCGATCTCGAAGGTGAAGATGCGCGCCGTGCCATCGGGCAGCGGGTCGGTGTACTTCGACGTTTCCCACCGCGTCATCCACGGCTTCGTGCCAAGCTCCAGTCGGCGCAGCCATTTCACATTGCTGTTGCCTTCGAACCCGGGCAGCAGGAGACGCATGGGGTAGCCCTGCGCCGGGCGCAGCGGCTCGCCGTTCTGCGCCCACACGATCATGGCATCGTCCCACGCTTTCGCGATCGGGATGGAGCGGGCCAGCTTGCACGCATCGCCACCTTCGGCAAGGAACCAGGTGGCGTCGGGCTTCACCCCCACTTCGCGAAAGAGCGTGGCCAGCGGCACACCGGTCCACTCCGAGGTGCTGAACAAGCCGGCGAGCGGTTGCGGCGTGGTGTCGGGTTTCGGGTCGCGGTAGCCGGCGCCGCCGTTGCCCGAGCACTCGATGAAATACGTGCGGGTGATCTGCGGAAAGCGCTTGATGTCGTCCACCGTGAAGGACATCGGACGATCCACGAGCCCGTGAATCGTGAGCGTGTGCCGCTCGGGGTCGAGCGTGGGAATGCCGGCGTGGTGCCGCTCGAAGTGCAGGTCACTCGGCGTGATCGTGCCGGTGAGATCCTGCAGCGGGGTGCGCGAACTGCCAACCGGCGTGCCGTTGGGGATGCGCGTGGGGGCGAAGTACTCCGAGCGCGCCCCCAGCGCCGCCGTGGGCGCACCGGGCATCTTGGTGGCATCGAGGGGGGCCACCGGGCGCGGCGGCGGAGGAGCAGGCGCGGCGCCCGCCGCGGCAGGGGCGGCCGCCCCCTGTCCATCGGCGGCGAGCGGGAGTCCAGCGAGGGCGGCACCGCCGAGGAATCCAGCGGCGCCCGCGAGCAAGTCACGGCGGGAGAGATCGGTCATCGGGCTAAACTACTGCCCGGTTGCGATCTCGGCTTGCGCATGACGCGAGGGGCGGTCGTGGGCAACCCCGGCAATCGGGACCGATCTTCCACAGCGTGTCGGTGTGAAGTACCGTTGAGCGGTATGCGGCATCCCATCTGGTACCGAGTCTTGATCAGCCTCTGGGCGGTCTGGTTCTCGACTGCGCTCATCGAGCCAGCCGGATTCTTTGCCTGTGCCATGCATTCGGGGATGCCGGCCACGACGGCGGCGCCCGTACAGGTCGCGACGAGCGCGGCCCATCACGAGCACGCGGCCCACACGGCGAGCACCGAGCCGTCAGCGAGCGCACCCGGCGCGCAGACCGCCGACCCCGAGCACGACGGGCATTCGTGCTGCACCTGCCTGGGGCAGTGCTCCACCATGACCGCGGCCGTGCTCCAGCAGGCCGACGTGACCATCGCGGTGTACCTCTCGCACCAAGCGAGCGCAGCCGCGGCCGTGACCCTGTCGCACATCCCGCTGCGGCCAGCGCACGCGCTGCCCTTCGCGAACGGCCCGCCGACCCCGGTACGCGCCTAGGGCCTCCCCGGCCCGCCGTACCCGCTCGTCCCTGACGCATTCGACGCTACGCGACTGGCCCCCTCGGGGGCCGGCCGCGTGGGTCGCCCTTTCGCGTGATTCCCGACTGCTCCCGCACAGCGATCGCCCTTGGCGTGTCGTGGTGATGGTTCGAGCGCGGGGAGAATGCACGTGCTCTCATCCCGATCCCGTTTATGAAGCTCGTTACCCTGCTCGGCGCCCTGCTGGTCGCCGGCACCGCCCGTGCGCAGACCCAGCCGACCAAGCCCGTGGGCAAGGACTCCACCGGCCGAGACAGCGCGACCACCCTCGGCGGCCTCCGCGTGACCGCCGACCGCGATACGCGCCCCGCACTCACCCGCCTCACGATGCCGGTGAGCGCCAGCATCACGGCCACGCGCGTGGAAGAAACCGTGAACATGATGGACACACCGGACGCGGTGAAGTACTTGCCCAGCCTGTTCATCCGCAAGCGAAACAACGGCGACACCCAAGCCGTGATGGGTACGCGCGTGTGGGGGGTGAGTTCCAGCGCACGCAGTCTGGTGTTCGCCGATGGCGTTCCCCTCTCAGCGCTGATTGCCAACAACAACACGATCGGCGGACCACGGTGGGGCCTGGTGGCCCCCGAAGAGATCGAGCGCGTCGACATGATGTACGGCCCGTTCTCGGCGGCGTATCCCGGGAATTCGATGGGCGCGGTCATGGAGATCACCACCAAGCTTCCGGAAAAGTTCGAAGGCAGTATCGCGCAGACGCAGTCGCTGATGCCGTTCGATCTGTATGGCACGAATAGCACGTACGGCACGTCGCAAACGTCGGCGCGAGTGGCCAACCGGTTCGGCAAGTTGACGGTGTCGCTCAGTGGCAACTATCAGGACAGCAAGAGCCAGCCGCTCTCGTACGTCACCAGCGCCACGTTCCCGGCCAACACGACCGGCGGATTCGCGGCGAAGAATCGCGTGGATGCAGCCGCCAACGTATTGGGCGCGACCGGACTGTTGCAGACGCAAATGACGAACGCGAAAATCAAGGTCTCGTACGATTTTACGCCGACCATCCGTGCCGCCTACACGTACGGTTTCTGGCAGAATGACGCCGACTCCGGCGTCGACAGCTATCTCAACCGCGCCGGCGCGCCAACGTTCGCCGGACTGGCCGGCTTCGCGAGCGGCAACTACGGACTGCTGCAGCAGCACAACGCGCAGAGCCTCTCGGTGCGCACCGACACCAAGCGAGACTGGGATTTCGAGGTGATCGGCACCAGCTACGGCATGGACACCGACCGCCAGCGCTTTCCGACATCGGCGTCGGCCGCGACACCGACGTTTGGCGATGCCGGGCGCGTGGCGGTGCTCTCGGGTACCGAGTGGCGTACGGCCGATGTGAAGGCCTCGTGGCACAAGGGGGGTACGCTGGCCGCACACACCGTCAGCTTCGGTGCGCACGTGGACCAGTACAATCTCGCGAACTCCACGTTCAACACGGCGAATTGGACCGTCGCCAACCCGGTGTTGGGGACCGTGGCATCACAAGGCGATGGCAAGACCCGCACGTCGGCGCTGTGGGTGCAGGATCACTGGCGCCTCTCGCCCACCCTCCGGCTGACAGTTGGTGGTCGCTACGAGCAGTGGCGGGCCTTTGACGGTCTGAACGTGAACGGCACGACGCGCGTGACGCAGCCGGTAGTCAATGCCACGCGTTTCTCGCCCAAGGCGACGCTCGGGTGGAACATCGCTCCCGCGTGGACGCTGACGGGCTCGGTGGGCAAGGCCTATCGGTTTGCCACGGCGGCCGAGTTGTTTCAGCTCGTGACGACAGGCGTCACCTTCACGGCGCCGAATCCGAATCTCAAGCCGGATAACGTGCTGGCGAGCGAACTGCGCATCGAGCGTACGTTTGCGCGCAGTCGCGTGCAGCTTGCCCTGTTCAACGACGATGTACGCGATGCGATCATCTCGCAGTTCCAGCCACTCGTCCCGGGATCACAGACGCTCTACTCGTTCATCTCCAACGTGGATCGCGTACGCGCGCGCGGCGCTGAACTGGTGCTGTCCGAACACGATGTGCTGGTTCGCGGCCTCGAGCTGTCGGGCAGTGCCACGTACCTGGACGCCCGTACACTGGCCACCTCGGGGCGTGCCAGCGCCACCGCAGCAGCGGACGCCGCGATCGGCAAGCAGTTGCCGAATATTCCGGAATGGCGGGCAAACTTCATTGCGACGTATCGCCCGGCGGCCAAGCTCGCGATCTCGGTGGGTGGCCGATACAGCGACGCCGTGTTCGCGACGCTCGACAACGTGGACGTTAACCCCAATGTGTTTCAGGGCTTCAGCGGCTGGTTCGTGGCCGACGCGCATGTGAACTATCGGTTGGGTACGCACTTGTCAGCCTCCGTCGGCGCCGACAATCTGTTGAACCGGAAGTACTTCGTGTTTCATCCGTTTCCCCAGCGCACGTATTCCAGCACGCTGAAGTACACCTTCTAGGATTCCAACCATGACGACCTTCGTACGCGCGGGACTGATCGCGCTGTTGGCCGGTGTGTCACTCTCGGCGTGCGAACGTCGCACCGCACCGCGCGCACCGGCGCTCGGTGCCGCGGCGCCGGCGTTCACCGCCATGACGCTGGAGGGCACGCCAGTCACCCTGGCCGCGCTCTCGGGCAGCGTGGTGGTGCTGAACGTGTGGGCCACGTGGTGCATTCCCTGTCGTGAAGAGATTCCGCAGCTGGAGGCCCTGCACCGCCAGTATGGCGCGCAGGGACTCAAGACGATCGGCGTGAGCATCGACGCCGCCGGCATGGGCGCTGACGTGCGCGACTTCGCCACGGAACAGGGTATGACGTATCCGATCTGGCTCGATCCCGATCATCAGTTCTCACTCAAGTTTCTCACCGTCGGCGTGCCCGAGACGTTCGTGATCGACCGCGCTGGCGTGATTCGCTTTCGCATGATCGGCGCGTTCCGACGCGGCGACACGACCCTCGCCGCCGCCGTGCGGCGCGCGATGGCATCCTGAATGACGGTCCTCGCGCAGACTCCAACCCCTCGAACGATGATCGCTCTTCGATTCGTCCGCGCCGCCACGATCGGCGCGTTGCTACTCACGAGCACGACGTTGCCGGCGCAGACGTCGGTCACGACCCTCTCGGTACCCGATCGTACGGGGGCAAATCCTACCGTGGCTGCGAGCGGCGCGTTTGTCGCCGTCGCGTTCTCGGCCGCTACGATTTCGTCGATGGACATCTTCGTAGCCACCAGCATCAACGGCGGCGCTACCTTCGGCGCTCCAGTGCAGGTGAATCGCGTGGCCGGCGAGGCGCGCGTGAGCGGCGAGGAACCGCCGCGCATCGCGCTGGTGCCGCGTCGCGGTGCCACGCCGGAGATAGTGATTGTATGGACGGCCAAGGCCGGCACGACGTGGAAGCTGCTGAGTGCGCGATCGCTCGACGGGGGCCGTACCTACTCGGCCAGCACGCCGGTGCCCGGCAGCGACAGTGAAGGGTCACGCGGATGGGAGTCGGTCGCGGTGGACGCCACCGGCCGCGTGTCGGTGCTGTGGCTCGACCATCGCGATCTCATCGCCGCCGATGGGGCGCATCAGCATAGCGCGGCATCGGCGCGTGGTGCGACGCCGGCACCGATGGTGATGCCCACGGGTGACCCCACCGAGCGCGCGGCGCTGTCGCAGCTGATGTTCGCGTCGCTGCCCGCTGGCGCCGGCCGCGCCACCACGTTGTCCGTTGCGCGCAGCGTCTGCTATTGCTGCAAAACCGCGCTGGCCGTGGCGGGTGATGCCGTGTACGCGGCATGGCGTCACGTATATCCCAGTGGAGAGCGCGACATCGCCTTCACGATGTCAACCAATCGCGGTCGCACTTTTGCCACACCGCTGCGCGTGAGCGACGACCACTGGAAGCTCGACGGCTGCCCGGATAACGGGCCGGCCATGGCCATCGACGCGTCGCAGCGCGCGCACGTAGTGTGGCCAACTACCGCCGAGGGCCAGAACGCCACAGCGAAAGATGCCATGGCGTTGTCGATCTACTACGCGGTGTCGCGCGACGGCAAGTCGTTCACCCCCCGCACGCGGGTGCCCACGCGTGGGCCGGCGTCGCATCCGCAAATCGTCATGCTGCCGAACGGCGCGTCACTGGTGGCGTGGGATGAGGTCATCGACGGCACGCGTCGCGTTGGGCTCGCCCGCGCCACGGTGAACGCGGCCGGCGCCGTCAGCTTCACACCGGTCGCGGCGCCCGACGCCGGCGCGGGCCAGTGGTACCCGGCGTTGGCCGCCTCGTCGAATGGTGCGGTGATCACTTGGGTGCGTCAGCTCGAGAAGGGGAGCACGGTCGCAGTAGCGGTGGTGCGCTGAGCGACCCACCTTGGGGCATGCCTCCCACTCCCCCGGTCCGTTCGTGGTCGCGCCTCGCCCGCTGCACGCGCGCCGTCCTTACCGCCGTCGCCTTCGGTACGACGGCCTTCGGCACGAGTGCCTGCAGCACGCCGCCGCGGTCGTCCGCAGCGGCCCTCCCCCCGAACATCGTGATCCTGCTCGCCGACGACCTCGGCATCGGGGAAGTCGGCGCGTGGGGACAGCAGGAGATCACGACGCCGCAGATCGACCGGCTCGCGCGCGAGGGGCTGCGCTTCACGGAGTTCCGCTCCAGCGCGGCCGTGTGTGGGCCGGCGCGCTGTTCGCTCATGACGGGGCTGCACAACGGCACCTGCCGTCTCGACGACAACGACAATGATTTTCTGCGCGCGGCCGACGTGACGCTGGCCGAGCGCCTGCACGACGCCGGCTATGTGACCGGGTTGTTCGGCAAGTGGGGACTGAGCTGGGACAGCGAGCCGGAAAGCTGGCCAAATGCGCAGGGTTTCGACGAGTTCTTCGGATATCGCGACCAGGTGCACGCGCACAATTTCTATCCGGAATGGCTGCTGAGCGGCACCGACTCCGTGCGCACGCGCAACGTCGTGCCGAAGGCCGGGCGCATGGGGGCCGGACGCGCGACCACGCGTCTCGACTACGCGCCCACGCTGATCCGCGATCGCGCCTTCCGCTTCGTGCGCTCGCATCGCGATCGGCCGTTCTTCCTGTACTGGGCCACGAATCTCCCGCACATCAACAACGAAGGCAGCCCCGGTCAGGCCGACGGCGGCTACGAGATTCCGTCGCTGGGCGCGTACGCCTCCAAGCCCTGGCCCGAAGCAAAAAAGAGCTATGCGGCGCAAGTGTCGCGACTCGACGAGGACCTCGGCGGTCTCCGCTCGCTGCTGGATTCCCTCGGCATCGCCGAGCGCACACTCATCGTATTTCTTTCCGACAACGGCGCCACCTTCCTGCGTCGCGCGAACGATGGCGGTACCGATACCGTAGGCCGATGGTTCAACGGCACCATGAACTATCGCGGCTTCAAGGGCGACTTGTACGACGGCGGGCTGCGCGTGCCGAGCGTGGTGTACTGGCCGGGCCGCACCACCGCAGGGAGCACGTCAGCCAGCCGCGTAGACTTCACCGACCTGCACGCCACGCTCGTCGAGGCGGCTGGGCGTACGCCCCCGCGCGACATCAGTGGCCGGTCATTCCTGCCGGCGCTCACCGGCACGGGGACGATGTCGCTCCGCCCGTACCAGGTGTGGTACTCGCCCGACCGCGTGCAGTCGGCGGTGCTCGAAGGCGCCTGGAAGGGCGTGTGGCACCGCGACACCATGCAATTGTTCAATCTTCAAGCAGATCCCGGCGAGCGGACCGATGTAGTGGCGCGTGAGCCGCGAATCGCTGCGCGCCTCGACTCGCTACGGCGCCTCGAGGACCGTCGCCGGGTGCATCCCACGCCACGGTGAACCGGGCGTGAGATGCGCCGTGGCGCTCGCTTAGCGCACCACCCACTCGGTCGTCAGCAGCACCGTGTCCCATCCGATGCGTAGCTCACCGCGCTGTGCACCGGGTGCGGTCGACGGCACGAGCCAGATCGAAAGGCTTTCCATCGGCGTCGCGATCGTGCTCTGACGCAACTCGATGCGCGCCGCATCCTTTTTGGCGTCGTACGGGGTCACGCCCACCGACGCCGCGCCGGTGGTTTCGGCCTGCAGGATCAAGGTCCATCCGGTGCGGGCCGGTAGCACCTGCGCCACGTAGCGCCCCTTGGGCACGTCCTTGCCGCCGATGGTCAGGTCCACATCGGTGGTGAACAGCGTGGCCGCGTTCGCACCGAGACGCCACACCGTGCCGAACGGCACGAGGCTGTCCGTGTTGATCTTCCGGCCACGCAGGTGCGGCTGGCCGTAGTCGATGCGCATGAGGGCCGGCTTGCCGGCCGCGCGCTGCGCTGCCGTATCGACCAGCGTAAGGGACACTTCCGTGATCGCGCGCGTGCTGGGCGCGGCGCGACGGGCACCGGCCTGAGCCGCAAGCGGAGCCGCGAGCAGCGCGGACAGGGCGAGAGTGGAAAACAGGACGTTCATGGGGAGGGGCGGGAGAGAGGACGGGCCGACGACTGCTCAACTCTACGCAGCGTGCCCGCCGTGCGCGACACCACCCCGTGTCAGGGAATGCCCTCTCGATCAGTTCGGACCTGATCGCGAATACTTCCCTGTCCCTGGAATTGAGGTGTCATGCTCCGCTGGTTCGAAGACATTGCGCGCACCGACGTGCCGAGCGTTGGCGGGAAGACCGCCTCGCTGGGCGAGATGATCCGCAACCTCGGCAGCGCGGGCATCCGCGTACCGGGGGGATTCGCGATCACCGCCGACGCGTACCGGCATTTCCTCACCCACAATGGGCTCGAGCCCCTCATGCAGGCGGAGCTCGCCCGCCTCGACGCCGGGGCTCCGCTGGCCGAGGTGGGGCGGACCATCCGTACCGCGATCGCCGCGGGCGCCCTCCCCGACGCGCTGGCGACAGCGATTCGCGCCGCCTACGTCGAACTGAATCGACGCGGCGGCCTCGACAACGTGCCGGTCGCCGTGCGAAGCTCGGCCACGGCCGAGGATCTCCCCGATGCGAGCTTCGCGGGGCAGCAGGAGACGTTCCTGAACGTCATCGGGGCGGACGCCCTGCTCGACGCCGTACGTCGCTGCTTCGCCTCACTCTATACCGATCGCGCCATCACGTATCGGGCCCTGCACGGCTATCCCCCTCTCAAGGTGGCGCTCTCCGTCGCCGTGCAGCGCATGGTGCGCTCGGATCGGGGAGCGGCCGGTGTGGCGTTCACGCTCGATACCGAGACGGGCTTCCGCAATCTCGTGGTCATCAACGGCGCCTTCGGTCTGGGCGAGAACGTCGTGAAAGGGACCGTCACCCCCGATGAGTGGCGCGTATTCAAACCGCTGCTCAATGACGCCACGGTGACTCCGATTCTCGACCGCACGATCGGCTCCAAGCTCATCAAGATGGTGCTCGACGAGCACGGCACGCCGACGAACGTCGACACCAGTCCCGCCGAGCGTGCGAGTGCGGTGCTGGACAACGGCCAGGTACTCGCCCTGGCGCGCTGGTGTGCCACGATCGAAGCGCACTATGACATGCCGATGGACATCGAGTGGGCCATCGACGGCGAAACGCGCGAGATGTTCATCGTGCAAGCGCGACCGGAAACGGTGCGTGCCCGCGAGCGGGCGGCGGACTTCACCACGTTTACGCTCGATGGCACGGGTGACCCATTGGTGACGGGTGTGGCCGTCGGGCAGCGCATCACCAGCGGGCGGGTGTTCGTGCTAGGCAGCATGGCCGAGGCGGTGCGATTTGAGGACGGCGGTATCCTGGTGGCCCGCATGACCGATCCCGACTGGGTACCGCTCATGAAGCGCGCCTCGGCGATCGTGACCGACGCCGGGGGGCGCACCAGTCATGCCGCCATCGTGAGCCGCGAACTGGGCATCGCCGCCATCGTGGGCTGCGGCAATGCCACCACCGCGCTCGCCGACGGCAGCACGGTGACCGTGAGCTGCGCCGAGGGGCCGCAAGGGCGCGTGTATGCCGGCGCGATCCCGTGGCATGAGACGATCGTCGATCTCACCGCGCTGCCCCCCACGCGCACGCAGATCATGTTGAACGTGGCCGATCCCGAGGCCGCGATGCGATGGTGGCGGCTGCCCGCGCGCGGCGTCGGCCTGGCGCGCATCGAGTTCGTGATCGAACACATGGTGAAAGTGCATCCGATGGCGCTGCTCCACCCCGAGCAAGCCGACGCCGACGCGCGCGCGAAGATCGCCGCGCTCACCGCCGGGTGGGAACACGCCCCCGACTACTTCGTCGATCGTATGGCGGTGGGCGTCGGCGTGATCGCCGCGTCGCAGTGGCCGCATCCGGTGATCGTACGCTTCAGCGACTTCAAGACGAATGAATACGCGGGGCTGTTGGGCGGGCGCGCCTTCGAGCCGCACGAGGAGAACCCCATGCTCGGGTTCCGCGGCGCGTCCCGGTACTACAGCGACCGCTATCGCGAAGGCTTCGGACTCGAGTGCCAAGCCATTCGTCGCGTGCGCGAGCACCTTGGGCTGAAGAACGTCGTGGTCATGATTCCGTTCTGCCGCACGCTCGAGGAAGCCGACCTCGTGCTCGCCGAGATGGCCAAGCACGGGCTGGTTCGCGGCGACGCCGGACTCGAGATATACGTGATGGCCGAAATTCCCAGCAACGTCATTCTGGCGAAGGAGTTCGGTGTCCGCTTCGATGGCTTCAGCATCGGCAGCAACGATCTCACGCAACTCACCTTGGGCGTCGACCGCGACAATGCGCTGCTCACCGCGCTCTTCGACGAGCGCAATCCGGCGGTGTTGCGCTCCATTGAGCGCTTGATCGCCGACGCGCACGACGTCGGCTGCAAGGTCGGCATCTGCGGGCAGGCGCCGAGCGATCATCCGGAGTTTGCGGAGTTTCTGGTGAAGGCGGGGATCGACTCGATCTCACTCAATCCCGACAGTGTGGTCCCGGTGCTGACGCGGGTGTCGGCGCTGGAGCAGGACATGGCGAACGCCGCATCTCCGTCACTCTTTCCAGGAGTCCAATATGAGCATCCTGCCCGATAAGGTGGCGATCGTCACCGGCGGGGCGAACGGCATCGGCCGCGCGATCGCGATCCGCTTCGCCGCGGAAGGCGCGCGCGTCGTCGTGTCCGATCGAGACACGGCGCACGGCCAGGAGCTGGTGGGGAGCATCGTGGCGGCCGGCGGTCAGGCCGTCTTCGTACGGGCCGACGTGTCGATGGACCATGACATGGACCTGTTGTTCCGCCGCGCGCTCGACATCTACGGCGGCGTGCACATCATGGTCAACAACGCCGGGATCGAGGGCGCCAACGTCGCCATCGGCGAATACGACATCGCGGAGTTCGACCGGGTGATCGACGTGAACCTCCGCGGCGTGTTCCTCGGGATGCAAGCGGCGCTGAAGCACATGGCCACGTCCGGTGGTGGCGTGATCCTGAACATGTCGTCGGTAGCGGGACTCAAGGGCTTCGCCACGCTCGCTCCGTACACCGCCTCCAAGCACGCGGTGATCGGTCTCACCAAGGCGGCGGCGCTGGAGTACGCCGCACAGCACATTCGCGTCAACGCGATCTGCCCGGGTGCCGTGGTCACCGACATGATTCACCGCATCACGAAGAACGACCCGGCCGTCGAAGCGTCCTACGCCAAGCTGCAACCCATCGGCCGCATGGGCACGCCCGACGAGATCGCCGAGGTCGCCCTGTTCCTGTGCTCCGACGCGTCGAGTTTTCTCACCGGCGTGGCGCTGCCGGCCGACGGCGGCATCATGGCCGGGTAGTAACGCGCGCGCCGATCGAGGCTACCAGTCGGTCGGCGCGTAGTCCTTGAGGAACTGTCCCCACACGTGCGCACCGCTCGCCACACCCGCAATGATGGGATCGACGATGCGTGCCGCGCCGTCCACGATATCGAGCGGCGGGTGGAAGCGGTGGTTCTCCACCTTCCGCGCCGCAATCTCCGCCACGTCCTCGTCGGTCACCCAGCCGGTATCCACGCTGTTCATGTGGATGCCGTCCTGTTGATAGTCCGCCGCCGACGTGCGTGTCATCATGTTGAGCGCGGCCTTGGCCATGTTGGTGTGCGGATGCCGCGTCGTCTTGTTGTTGCGATAGAACTGCCCTTCCATCGCCGACACGTTCACGATGTGCTTGTCACGATTGTCCGTGCGCAGCATGAGCGGCTTGAGCCGCGCATTGATCAGGAACGGCGCGATCGCATTCACCAGTTGCACTTCCAGCAGCTCCACACTCGGCACTTCGTCCATGAGCAGGCGCCACGAGTTCCGCTCACGCAAATCGATCTGCTGCAGATCCTGATCGAGCTTGCCTGCCGGGAACAGCTGGTGCGCCACCAGCATGTCGTCAGGCACCAACGGCACTTGCGACAGCGCGGCGGCGTGCGTGATCCCCACGCGACCCAGCGCGGTACCGCTTTGCACCACGGCCGCACTGCTACCCGCATCGGGATCGGGAAGCAGCTGGGCACCGCGAAGCCCTTCGTACGCGCCCAGAATCTTGCGCGCCGCCTTCGATAGCGTGCTGGCGGCGGCCGACTCGCCGTCCATCATGTGCGCGTAGAACGCGGGCGGGCGGCGCACGGTCTGGCAGGCGTTGTTGATGATGAAATCCAGCCGCGACTCAGTATGCGTGATCTCACGACAAAACGCCTCGACGCTCGGCGTGTGTCGCAGGTCGAGCCCGAAGACCTCCAGACGATCGCTCCACGCGTCGAAATCCGGCTCCGCCGCGTAGCGCATGGCCGAGTCGCGGGGAAACCGCGTGGTCACCAGCAGACGCGCCCCGCAGCGCAGCAGCTTGAGCCCCGCCTGATACCCGATCTTCACGCGGCCACCCGACAGCAAGGCGGTGCGTCCGCTCAGGTCCACCAGCTCCGTGCGCTTGGCGAAATTGAAGTCACCGCACGAGAGACACATCTGATCGTAGAAGTGATGGATCGTGGTGAACTTCTGCTTGCAGATATAGCAATGCTGCGGCACGATCGCTTCGGGCGCGTCATCCTCGCGCGACGCATCGCTGGACGTGCCCGACGCCGCGTCGCCCAGCAGATACACATTGGGCGTGGTGAACACCGGCTTGCGGCGCAACTCGCGAATGCCCGTTTCCTGCAACACGCTATCGTCGCGACGGGCCGCGTCGAGCTTCCGCTGTTTGGTGGTGGCCTTCACCATCGAGCGGCGGGCGCGCGCATCCGGATGAAATACCTGACCCACCGCATCGAGGAAGCGCTGACGCTCCTCGAACGGCACGTGCACCAGCCGCGAACGATCCGCGATGACCTGCTCGAGCAGCGAGGTGGCGGCGCGAAGGTCATCGCGGAACGTGTCGGCGCTCGGGCCGGGGTCGCGGGGCGTATCGTCGGATGCGGTCACAGGATCACCATCCCGAAGCATACCGAGGTCGCTCGGGGGCCGCGACCCGGCCCGCGTTACCGAGGGGCCTTGACGGTCATGGCACGACGCTCGGGTTGGCGGTCGACATCACGGAGCGATACGATCGCCGTCAATGGGCTCACGCAACTGGATGATGTTCCCCTCGGGGTCATACGCATTGGTGATGCGAAAGCCGGGCCCCTCATACTGCGGGCCGAACACGCCGCCGCCCATGCTCGTGGCGTGGGCCGCTGCCTCCACAAAGCTCGCCACGCTGAAGAACGGTTTGATCGCGGTGTCCTCACGCAACACCGGCGGTGATGCGACGACGATGGTCTCGGCGATGTGCGCGGGGATCCGGTGCACGATCAGCTCGCACTGTAGCGAGCGCCCGTCGTACGAGCGCCCGTCGTACGACCGCAGCACCACCAACTCGTCGGAGGCATGCACCTCGGACATCGACAGCAGTACGCGATAGAACGAGGCCAACAACGCGAGATCCTTGGCATAGATCAGGGTGCCCGAACCTACCGCCGCCGGCATGCTAGCGCGCCTCGACGGAGTCGGGGACGACCGTGGCGCAGCCTCGCCACGTGGAGTCACCGCGCGTGAGCACGGCGCTGCCCGGATAGCGTCGCTCCGACGCCCCGTCACGGCACTCGCTGCGCTCAATCACCAACGTGAGCAGCGGGTCCGCGCCGAAGCGCTTACTGCGGTAGATCGCACGACCGTCGGCGTCGAAATCCGGTGGCGTGTACGGATAGAAGGCACTGTCGGCGCCCGGCCGGCTGAACTGCACGAGATCGGAGCGTACCTCCACCGACCAGACCGGCTCGGTCCCGCTGGCGACCGTCAGCACGACCGGCTCGGGGCGCTCGCGGCGACACGCGCCAAGGGAAAGGCCGGCAAGGGCCATCAGGATCAGGGATGCGGACAGGCGAAGGGACATGAAGGGAAGTCTACAGCGTGTCCGCGACGGCGCACGCTGGGACGTGGCGGTGGACCTTTCGCTCCGAAACAGGGGCGAGCCGTTTGTCACAGTCTGTGCCGGTGACGGCACTGCCATTTCCCGGTGCGGCTGCCGATACTGGACAGGAAGTGTCCCGTTTCCAGCCCTCAACACGCTTCACCCGGCACCCGACTCATGTGGAACGAACTCTGCGATGACGCCCACGAGGCGCACGCGATGAAGGTTATCAACCGCGCCATTCTCACGATCGCCGTGTGCTTCCTCACCTTCGGTGGGTTCGCCATGGCCACCCGCCTCGGCGCTGATGCACCGCCAAGCTCGGTCACCTACGGCAGCGAGCAGCCCCATCCGGACGCCGCCGTTTTCGGCGACTGATCTTCCGGTTTCAGGACTCCACGAATCCCCGCGCGGTGTGCTTGTGCACGTCGCGCGGGGATTCGTTCGTTGGCTATGGACCGCCGCGTGGCGCTGAGGCGTCGCGGCGAGGCGGCCGCGGCTTCGCCACATATAGCGTGTGCATCGGCCCCTTGGTGTCGTGGGCCCGCACGCGCAGCGTTTCCACCAGCAGTCCGCTGAC
>NZ_JBILKJ010000127.1:0-7818 GCF_044376735.1 Gemmatimonas sp. | reverse complement strand
GGCAGGCTGGGCAACACAGGTTCGATCAGGCGGCGCACGCCCACGCGCAGCGACGGCGGCGTGATGAGCGGGAGCGGACGGCCATCCATCGAGTAGGTGCTGGCCATCTGGTTGAGGTCGCGAAGCAGGCCGGCCAGCGATTCCGGCGTGAGAACCGGCGTGTTGACGGCCGACGAGCGCGGTGAGAAGAGACCGAGCAGTGCCGACTCGAGCCGGCCGCCGATGGTGATGCCGCGGACGACACCACTCGGATCGGCGAACAGACGGGCGATGACGTTGGTGAGCGCCTTGCGCACCACTTCGGTGAGCGCTTCCGGATCCTTCGTGGCCTCCGCGCCGTCGCCGATCGCTTCGAGGATCGTGACGAGATCGCGAATGGGCACGCGCTCGCGGAGGAGGCGCTGCAGCACGCGGTGCAGCACGCTGAGCGAGACCTTGTTCGGGATGATCTCTTCGACCAGCGCCGGGTGCGACTTCTTGAGCGTCTCGACCATCTCCTGCACTTCCTGGCGACCGAGCAGATCGGCGGCGCTCGTCTTGAGCGTTTCCAGCAGGTGCGTGGCCACGACCGTGGTCGGTTCGACGACCACGTAGCCGCGCGCTTCGGCGTCGGAACGCTGCGCCATCGAGACCCACTTGGCAGGCATGCCGAACGACGGATCGACGGTGTCCATCCCCTGGACTTCCTCGATCACGCCACCGGTGTTGAGCGCCATGACGAAGCGCGGCAGCACCTCGCCGCGCGCCACTTCGGAGCCGCGCAGTTTGATGACGTATTCGTTGGCCGGGAGCCGGATGTCGTCGCGGATGCGAATGGCCGGCACGAGCATGCCGAGGTCGAGCGCCGCCTGCTTGCGCAGGAGGCCGATGCGTTCGAGGAGATCGCCGCCCTGACTTTCGTCCACGAGCGGGATGAGTGAGTAGCCGACTTCGAGTTCGATGGGATCGATCTGCAGCAGGTCGCGCATCGGATCGCTCGGGGCCGGCGCTTCGACTTCGTCGATCGGCGTGGCGACGAACTGGGCGAGTTCGGCCCGTGTCTTGACGGCCTTCTCCGACATCTTGGCGAGCACCGCAGCGCCCGCGGCCAAGGCGAGGAAGGGGAACATCGGCAAGCCGGGAATCAGCGCGAACGACGACAGCACGGCCGCCACCATCCACATGGCGCGCGGATGCGCACCGAGCTGCTTGCTGAGCACGGTGCCCATGCGCTCGTTGCCGGCGGCGCTGGTGACCATGAGGCCGGCGGCCGTGCTGATGATCAGCGCCGGCACCTGCGACACGAGCCCGTCGCCGACGGTGAGGAGCGTGTAGGTGCTGGCGGCCTTCTCCAGCGACATCCCCTTCTGGATGACGCCGATGAAGATGCCGCCGATGATGTTGACGGCGACCACGAGAATGCCGAGGATGGCGTCGCCCTTCACGTACTTCGAGGCGCCGTCCATCGCGCCGTAGAAGTCGGCGGTGCGCGAGATCACGTCGCGGCGCGTGCGGGCCTCCTTCTCATCGATGAGGCCGGCCGAGAGATCGGCGTCGATCGCCATCTGCTTGCCGGGCATCGCGTCGAGGGCGAAGCGCGCGCCGACTTCGGCGATGCGGCCGGCACCCTTCGTGATGACGATGAAGTTGATGCCGATGAGCAGCAGGAAGATCACGATACCGACGGCATAGTTGCCGCCGATGACGAAATTCCCGAACGCCTCGATCACCTTGCCCGCGTGCGCCTGCGTGAGAATGAGGCGCGTGGACGAGACGTTGAGGCCGATGCGGAAGAGCGTGAGCAGCAACAGCAGCGCGGGGAAGCTGCTGAAGTCGAGCGGATCGGTGGTGTACAGCGACACCAGCAGCACGACGAGCGACAAGCCGATGCTGGCGGCCAGGAACAGGTCGAGCATGATCGGCGGCAACGGCACCACGATCAGTGCCAGAATGAGGACGACCGCGATGGCGAGGGCGACTTCTGCCTTCTTGCCGGGCTCGATGGGGAGCGAGATAGGGAGTGCTGCGCTGGTCACTGGACTGTTCCTCAGGCGGCGGCCGTTCCACGCCAGGAGGCGCCGAACCGTTCACGTTGGCGCATCACGAAGGCCAGGACTTCGGCCACGGCCAGATACATCTCGACGGGAATGACGGTGCCCACTTTGGCGACGACGATGAGCGCGCGGGCGAGGGGGATGTTTTCGATCACCGGCACGTTGTGCTTGAAGGCGAGTTCCTTGATGCGCAGGGCGATCTTGCGCTGGCCGATCGCGACGACGTACGGCGCGGGGGCGATCTCGGGGTCGTACTTGATGGCGATGGCGATGTGCACCGGGTTCACGATGACGACATCGGCCTTGGGGACGGCCGCGAACATCTGCCGACGAATCCGCTCGCGTCCGATCTGCCGACGGCGCCCCTTCACTTCCTGATTGCCTTCCTGCGACTTCGCTTCGTCCTTCACTTCCTGCTTGGTCATCTTCAACGACTCGGTCGTGGTGTACTTCTGCCACGCGTAGTCGGCGAGTGCCAGGACGAGGAACATCAGGCCGGCGTTCTTGAGCAGTGCCACGGCGTACTTGCTCACGACCTGCATGAGCGCGGCGGGCGACCGGTCGAGGGCGAGTCCCTGCACATCGGGCCAGGCATCGGCGAGGGTGGAGTACACGGCCCACGACACGATGCTGAGCTTGAGCAGCGCCTTCACGAGTTCGACGATCGACTGCTTGCCGAAGAGCCGTCCGAGATTGTTCATCGGATTGATGCGGCTGAACTTCGGCGTGAGGGGTTCGGTGGTGAGCAGGCCGCCGGTTTGCACGGCCTGCACGGCAATGGCAATCACGGCGAGGGCCGCCATGACGCCGACCATCGCGACGATGGTGCGAAAGCCGAGGGCCTGCAGAAACGGAATGGTGGACATGCCGCCGCGCTCGAGATCGCCCGAGCGGGCCAGCGTGTTGCCCATCGTGTCGAGCAGGAACTGCCACAGCGGCGGCCCGGCCATCGTCATCGTGAGCGTGGAGCCCAGGAGGAAGGCGGCGGTGGTGAGCTCGGGGCTCTTGGCGATCTGGCCCTTGTTGCGCGCGTCGTCGAGGCGTTTGCCAGAGGGCGCTTCGGTCTTTTCGCCGGATTCGGATTCAGCCATGGATCAACGCCCCCCCGCTGGCGCAGGGGCGAGTTGCACCGCCCGCGCAAAAGTGTCGAGGGTCGTGGCGTAGGCCGGCGTCCAGTCGGCGAGCGCGTGGACGATGAGGCCGATCGACCCGGCGAAGGTGAGCAGGCCGATCCCGATCTGCAGGGGGAAGGCGAGGCTCATGACCTGCAACTGCGGCGCGGCGCGTCCGAGGATCGCCAGCGCGATGTTGGCGACGAGAATGGCCGCGATCACCGGCGCGGCGAACTGCACCCCGCTCGAGAAGATCGTGGTGCCGGCCTTGGTGACCGACAGCATTCCGTTGGCGAGATCGAGCGGGGCGCCGAGTGGCATCGCCACGAAGCTCTGCGCGACCGCCTGCAGCATGATGAGATGCCCGCCCCCGGTGAGCAGGAGCGTGAGAGCCAGCAGCTGCATGAAGGTGCCGAGCACGGCGCCCTGCGTGTTATTGACGGGATCGAGAATCGCCATGCCGGAGAGACCGATCGAGTTGGTCATCAACTCACCCGCGAACTCGGCACCGGCCACGATGATCGCCGCGGCGAAGCCGATCACGAAGCCGATGATGGTCTCGCTCAGGAACGTCACCGGCGTAATGCGGAGCGTGGCGAGATCGGCGGTCGCCGAGGCGCTCGGAATGAGCAGCGTGGCGAAGACGACGAGCAGCGCGGTGCGGAGCTTCATGGGGAACGTCTTCGCGGACCACGCCGGGGCCACCAGCAGCAGCCCGCCCACGCGGAGCGCGGTCAGCACGAAGGCCGTCGCGACGCCGGGAGCGAAGAAGTCAGGAAGGCCGAACAGGCCCGGGGATGCCGTCACAGGATCGATCCGGCTCAGCCGACCATCGCGGGGATGCCGCGAAAGAGTTCGGTGGTGTAGCGGATCAGGATCTGCAGCAACCACGGCAGACCGACGATGAAGGCGCCGCCCACCAGGACGAGCTTCGGCACGAAGGCGAGCGTCTGTTCCTGGATCTGGGTCACCGACTGGATGATCGATACGACGAGCCCCACCCCGAGGGCGATGAGCAGCATCGGCGCGGCGATCATGAGCGCGGTCATGATGGCTTGGCGCGACAAGTCGATGACGAGTTGGTGAGACATCCGGGGGTCGGCTCGAGAAAAGAGAACGGTCGATGCCTCAGTAAAGCACGGGCCGTACCACACGCGCCGGGTCGAATGCTGTGCGCTAAATCATTGATTTACATAGACTTGCAAAGCAACAGCGAACCGGTCGTTTTGACCGGTTCGCTGGTTTCGGCAGGAATTGCCGGGTGTCGGTGCGGCGAGAGTTGCCGCTGGGGGCGATCGGCGCCCGCGGCCGCTACTTGAAGCTCTGCACCAGGCTCGTGATGGTCAGTGTCCACCCGTCGACCAGCACGAACAGCAGTAACTTGAATGGCAGTGAGATCATGGCAGGCGGGAGCATCATCATGCCCATGCTCATGAGCACCGAGGCCACGACCGCGTCGATGATGATGAAGGGCAGGTAGATCGCAAAGCCGATCTGGAACGCCGTCCGCAGCTCACTGGCCACGAACGCTGACATCAGGACATGGAGGGGCACGTCGTCCACGGAGTTCGGACGCGGCATGCGGCTCATGTCGACGAACGTCTTGAGGTCGGCCTCGCGCGTCTGACGCAACATGAAGGTGCGCATCGGCTTGACGCCGGTCTTCATCATCTCGACCTGCGTGATCTTCCCATCGAGCCAGGGCTCGATGGCCTCCCGGTTGACCTGCGTAAGCGTGGGGGTCATCACGAACCCGGTCAGCAGCAGGGCCATGCCGGCCAGCAGGTGTGCCGGCGGCGCACTCTGCGTGCCCATCGCCTGCTTCAGGAAGTTGAGGACGATCAGGATGCGGGTGAATCCTGTCATCATGAGCAGCAGCGTGGGGAGCAGCGTGAGCAGCCCCATCATCACGACGATGCCCACGGTACCGTTCAGGCGAAGCCCGCCGGTCTCGCCGTCGCCGCCGAGCTTCACATCCATTTGCGGCATCATGCGCATGATGGCGTCGTCGGTGCCGACCGGCGCCGGTGACGCGAGGACCGCACGGCCGTTCGCCTCACGGGCGGAGTCGACCACGAGTTGCGACATCGGACGCCGCGAAGCCGCCGCCTGTGCCGTCAGCGACGCGCCGTTGTCGGCGCCGGGGGTCACGCCCAGGCGCGAGTTGCGGCTCTTCGGCGGTACGGCGCTGGGCGTCGTGGCCGCCGGCGCCGTCGTGGGCGTAACCGTCTGGGCGGCGGCCGAGGTGGCCGCACCCGGCAGCGCCGGCGTCTGGAGGGTGGTCGGCGTCGCCGCGACTGCGGCTTGCGGCACTGCCTGTGGCGCTGCCGTCGGCGTGGCCGGCGGTGCTGCCTGCGAGCGCAGCGTCGTGGGGCCAAGCAGGAGCATGGCCGCGGCGAACGCGGCGAGACGCGCCGCGCCGCCCAGAGAAATCCCCAGCATCGTGCGGAAGTCCCGTTCAGCCATCGCCTTCGGGGCTACGGCCTTCGCTGGCATCGCCTTCGGCGCTACGGCCTTCGGCGGTACGGCCTTCGGCGCATACGTGAGGGCGTCGCCGCGGCGCGTGGTCATGGGCGTCGTCAGGAACGACGGCACCTCGCAACGCTCGGTTGGCGAGAACGGCAGGACGACCAGCGGCACCACACGCGGCGTTACACTGGGCGCCATACTCGGCGCGATAGTCGGCGCGATAGTCGGCCCCACCGGCGCGACACCGGCGTCGAGGGCCGCCTGGACCGTGGTCTCGTTGAGCGAGCGGCTGAAGATCGCGCCGAACTTGCCCGGGAGCGACGCCGTCAACGCCGTCGGCAGGGTGAACGACGCGGTGGCGGCCGCGCTCGACACCATCGGCACTGGCAACGTGCTCGTCGCGATCACGCGCTGACGATCGGCTTCATTGAGTTCGAACAGCTGACGGACGCCACCTTCGCCGACCGAGAGTGCCATCACCCGTTCTCCGACGCGCACCACGGCGAGCCCGGTTTTCGGGCCCAACGGAATGCGCTGCACGACTTCCAACGGCACGCGTGTTTTCGACGCGAGGGTGCCGGCCCCGAAGCGCTTGAGCGCCCACAGGCAAACGGCACCAAGTCCGAGGACGAAGGCGAGAGCGGCAACGACACCAAAGGCGGCGGAAAGCATGTCAGGCCTCAGGCGGCGTTTGCAGCGCCGATGGCCTGATTGGCCAGGACACGGGTGATGCGCACACCGAAGTGCTCGCCGAGCACCACGACTTCGCCTTCGGCAAAGCGCCGGTCGCCCACGTAGATGTCGATCGGTTCGCCCGCGAGGCGGTCGAGCTGGATCACGGACCCACGACCGAGGCGGAGAATCTCCTGGACCGTCATCGAGGTGCGGCCGAGTTCGATGGCGACGGGGAGGGAGAGATCCAGGAGCATGCCGATCGGGACTTCCGTGGTGCTCATGATCGTCTGCTCGAACTCGGTGAGCTGTGGGGTGCGGACGGAGGCGCCGGGCCTGGTGGATCCGTCCGGGGACGACGAGACGGAGTTGGCGCCTTGTGCGCTGCCGACGAGCGCGTCGATGTCGGGGTTCATGCGGAGGTCGTCCGTGAGTCAGGGAGCGAGGAGCCGGGTACGGCATCGAGGATGCGTACCGCGAGGTTGCCGCTCGTCCGGCCGGGATGGCCGAGAAAGCGTTCCTGCGAGCCGGCACGCACGATCACGCGCGCGTCGGTCGAAATGCCGGTGGGGATGATCGTGCCTTCCGTGAGGCTGGCGATGTCGCGCATCGAGACGTGGAATTCGGGCAGGCGCGCGGTCACTGGCACTTTCGTCAATCGCAGCGAGGTCTCGCTCTGGTGGCGCGTGACCTCGCGTTCCTCAGCGCTCGTGGTGAGCATGGCGGTGCGTTGCTGTCCGCCCGCCGTGAAGAATTTGTCGAGCACGGAGAAGGGGAGGCACAGGAGCAGCAGGCTGCTCACGCCTCCGGTGCTGAACTCGATGTTGGCCACCAGTACGGGATCTTCCCGGTTGATGACCTGCAGGATTTCGGGCGACGACTCGAATCCGGAAATGCTCAGATCCATCGGGACATGGTCGCTCCAGATCTCCTGAAGGAGCCCCGTGATCTTGTCGGCAACCGACCGGACGGCGAGCCGCTCGATGGGGGTCAGCGTGCGCATGAGCGTGGTGCCCGCGCCCTCCCCGCCGAAGAGCCGATCGATGATGTACGTGCTGAATTCGGGACCGAGGTCGATGACGCCCTTCTGTCCCGTGCCGGCGATGTCGAAGATGAACGACGAGCAGGGCCTCGGCAGCGACAGCGTGAACTCACCGAACGTGAACTGCTCGACACTGTTGAGCGTCATTTCGATCTGCGCGCGCACGCGCGCGACGAGCCACCCTTCCAGCCCCTTCACGAGGCGCTCGTACATTGCCTCAAGGGAGCGGAGTCGCTCCTTCGAGACGCGCCGCGGACTGAAGAAGTCGTAGAGCTGGACCGGCACACCGGCGTCTTTGGCGCTGGGCGCTGGTGCCGCACTCGGGTCCAAGAGGCGGTCGATGTCGATCTGGCTGAGAGCGTCGGTACTCATCGTCTGGTCGGTGCGGCGCGCTTACTGAACGACGAACTGGGGGAAGTAGATGCGCTTCACCGAGTTCTTGCCGATGCGCTCGTCGATGGCCTTGATGATTTCGGTCTTGAACTGCTCG
>NZ_JBILKJ010000060.1:0-15715 GCF_044376735.1 Gemmatimonas sp. | reverse complement strand
GATGGGATAGAGCGTGGCGAGCATGCGGACGTAGTCCGCCCCGTCGGCGACATCGCGGAAGGTGCCGGTCCAGCCGCCGCCGGGATGGTCGTAGCGCCGATACTCCACGTTCCAGGTGGCCACCCCGGACTGCGCGAGGGCATCGGCCAGCGGTGCGCTGTTGCGCACCGAGGCGTACGGCGAGTACCAGCAGCCGCCATGAATCACGATGGCGATCGGTGCCCGGTTGCTGTTCGACGCGCCGGACGGCAGCCGGAGCTCACCGAACTGCAGGGGATCGCGCCCATAGGCAATCCGCACGCCGGCGTCGCGGAGCGGTACGGTGTCCACGTCGCCGGCCCGCATGAGCCGCGGCGCGGGCGTGCTCTGCGCGCTCGCGGTCACGATGGCGGTGCACACGAGGACCATCGCCGCGCCGATCCGCGGTATATTCGCGCGCAGGAATGCAGTTGGCGCGGGGGCGTGGCGGAGCGGGGGTATCGGCATGGGGTGAAGGTGGTGGGCAGGGCGTCGGCCGTCCAGCGGGCGCGCGGGCCGGACCCTGGCGGGGCTTGAAAAATTCTGTTGACACTCCACGAGCACGACGCTAGCGTCTAGGGCATTCGAAACACGAGAGCCGCGCCACGGTGCGGGAAACGCGCTGCAGGCGACTTCGGGGACCTGGCGACACGCGGGTCCCTTTTGTGTGTGCGGCGCTCGCGAGTCGGATGCTGAGCTGATGTCGCACGGCATCGGCGACCCTCGCGGGGGTCTGGTCCGCGAACTACACGAGTGCTCGGTGCGTACGGCAGGGCCGGACTCCGAACACACAGCAACGGGGGCAGTGCCATGCGTACGACCGGCAAGGTGAAGTGGTTCAACGACGCCAAGGGCTTTGGATTCATCACGCCCGATGACGGCTCGAAGGATTGCTTCGTGCACCACTCGGCCATTCAGGGCGGCGGATTCCGCACCCTGGCCGAGGGCGAGCGTGTCGAATTCGACATCGTGCAGGGCCAGAAGGGTCCGGCGGCCGAGCAGGTCGTAAAGGTTCGCTGAGTCCACGCGAACGACAGGCATACACGAAGGGCCACCAGCGTCGCGCTGGTGGCCCTTCGTGCATAGCCCGGCAACGGGTCCCGATCGATGCGCGTGGATGCGCATCGATCGGGTGTCCAGCCGCTACTTGATCTCGCCGTTGCCGCGGTAGTAATCGCCCAGCAGATGCTCGGCGAAGTACTCCATCAGCATGCGCTGATTGTACGGGCCCGTGCCGCGGTAGCCGTGCGGTTCGCCCGGGTAGATGAAGAAGTCGAAGCGCTTGTTGGCCTTGATCAGCGCGTTCGCGAGCCGGATGGTGCCACCCGGGTGCACGTTGTTGTCGAGATCACCGGTGGCGAGGGCGAGGTTGCCCTTGAGGTTGCCGGCGAGTTCGTCGTTGGTGGGCACGCGGATGTCGAACTTGATCTTGTCGGCGTTGGTGGAATCCTGCACCACTTCACGCGCGGCAGCGTTCGCCCCCGGTCCGCCACGACGCGCGGCGCCGGTGCCACCGGCCCGCACCGCACCGGCGGCGCTGTCGGCCTTGGCGACGACCTTCACGCCGTGGTTCCACTCGCTCCAGTTCTGGTTGTAGATGTTGTTGTCGTGATTGCCCGATTCCGACCAGCCCACCTTGAAGAAGTCGTTGTACGGCGGCAACAGCATGGCGGCGGCGGTCATGAAGCCACCACCCGAGTGGCCGAAGATGCCGACCTTGTCGAGATCGATGAACTTGTGGCGCGCGCCGAGCTGCTCGATGGCGTACTTCTTATCGGCCAGCGCATAGTCGCGCATGTTGCCGTAGCCATAGCGATGATAGGCGAGCGACCGCAGCGGGCTTCCGCCACGATGGCCCACTTCGATCACGATGAAGCCGAGCTGCGCGAGCTGCATGAGCGGACCACGCACGCTGAAGCCGGTGGTCGTGCCCTCGGTCTGCGGGCCCGGATACACGTACGTGATGATCGGATACTTCTTGGTGCTGTCGAAGTCGAACGGCTTCCACATGTTGCCGTACAGCTCCGTGACGCCGTCGGCCGCCTTGACCGAGAACGTCTCGGCGTTCTTGAAGCCGAGTTCCTTCAGCTTGGACAGGTCCATTTCCTCGAGGGTGCTGAGGATGCGGCCCGTGGCGCCGTCGCGCAGGACCGACTTGAACGGCAGGTCCATGCGGGAGAACGAGTCGTAGATGTAGCGCTTGGTCGGTGAGACGATGCTGGGGGTGCCGTTCTCGCCGAGCGTGGAGGCGTGGTGCGCGTTGCCGGCATCGAGCAGGGTGAAACCGCTGCCGTCGCCGTTGACCCGATAGAGGTGCGTCTGATACAGCTGCTCACCCGGCTCACGTCCCTGGCCCGATACCCACACCTGCTGTGTGGTGGAGTCGATGGTGACGATGCTGTTGGCGTTCCACTGTCCCGTGGTGAGCGGGTGCTTCTCGCCGCCGTCGAAGCCGTACACGTAGTACATGCCCCAGCCGGTCTTCTGTGACCACCAGAGGAAGTCACCGCCCGGCTTGAGGTACGCGACGTTCTTCGGCTCGAGTGCAGCGCCCTCGATGGCATCGGTGAGCAGCGTCTTGATGGCGCCGGTGGTGACGTCCACTTCGATGAAGTCGACGGCGCGCTGCGGACGATCGCGACGCACGACGCGCACTTTGTCGCCGTTGACCGGCCAGTGCACGTTCAACAGCGCCTGATCCTTCCACTTCGCCACGTTGATCTGCTTCACGGCTTTCTCGCCGCGGCGGTACGTCCACAGCTCACTGCGCGTGACGTCTTCTTCGCCGGGCATCGTGTACTTGTAGTGAATCAGCACGGGGCGCGGCTGGGCGAGCACGTTCACGAGGAACAGATCCTTCACCTTGCGCTGGTCCCGTCGCACGACGGCGAAGGACTTTCCGTCGGGGGACCACGTCACGTTCGGGCGGATGCGCTGATCGCGGTTGTTCGCGTCGTCGCTGTCATCCTGCTCGCCGTCGGTCTGCTGTCCGCCGCCGGCGAGCGCGGCGAGCTGGCGTGCGTTCTCCGTGGTGTCACGGTAGCCGAAGGAGTAGTCCATGGCGCCGTCGGTGCTGATCTGCACCGTGTCGTTGCTGCTCTTCTCCACGATGTAGAGATTGTGCATGCGGGCGAAGACGAACGCCGAGCTGTCCTTGTTGTAGTTGCGGAACTCGCCGCGCGCACCGCCACCCTGCCCACCGCCAGCGCCTTGGGTGTTGATCTCCTCGTCTGTCGGTGGGGGCGCGTTGCGCACCACGCGACCGTTCGACTTCAGCGTTTCCGTGGCCAGCGTCCATTCATAGCGCACGGTGTCCACGGTGAAGCGGAACGCCTTGTGGCTCTTGAGGAACGTGATGGTTTGAAAGGGCAGGTTGGTGGCGTCGTACGGCTTCTTGCTGAGCATCGTGAGCTGCTCGGCCAGCTTGGCCGGATCGAACAGCAGGCGCTTGGTACCACCGGTGGGCGACGGGACGAACAGCATGAAGCGATTGCCGTTCCGATCCTTCCAGTTGTAGTACATCGAGTCCGTCTTCCCGAGGAAGCGGGGCTGGACGGCCTGTGTGTAGGTGATGGCGCGAAGCGCCGCGGTGCTGAAGCGGTTGGCGAGCGTCCAGTTACCCTTGTTGGCACGACCTTCGTCGGCTTGGGTGGCCTGGGGGCCAAGCTGCGCCTGCGCGGCGCGTCCGCTGGCGGCGCTGCTGGCGGCCAGCAGCAGGAGAGTGCCGGTCCAACGTCCAAGACGGCGCACTGGGTGAACCATGTCCTTCTTCCTCCGGAGGGCGGGAATGGCGGCTCCACGAAACGGGCGGCCAACGAGAGATTTACTCGATGGAGCGGATCGCCGTTGAGTCGGTATCCGGAAAATCGTGGTTGGCAGGCGCTGTGGGTGGGGTGAATGCCGGAGGAGGGGGCTGGCACATGTTGAGGTTGACGTTCGGGGTGCGGCACGTGTTTGTACAGCGGGCGGAACACACCACACGTTAGGGAGCGATCATGGGTTTACTGGACGGAGCGTTGGGGGACCTGGCTGGGTCATTGCTGGGCAAACAGGCTGGTGGGGTGGAGCAGCTGTTGGGTGGGTTCCTTGGGGCCAGCGCGCCGGGCGGGGGCTCGTCATCGGCGCTGCTCACCATGGCCATGACGCTGGTGCAGCAGCACGGCGGTCTCGGTGGGATCGTGCAAGCGTTGCAGAGCGGCGGGTTGGGCGACGTGGTGTCGTCGTGGGTTGGCACCGGGGCGAATCAGGCGGTCTTGCCGACGCAGCTCGAGCACGCGCTGGGCGGTTCGGCGGTGGCGCAGGCGGCGGCAAGCGCGGGCGTGGATCCGTCGCAGGCGATGAGTGGCCTCGCGGCACTGTTGCCGGATCTGATCGATCGGCTCACACCAGAGGGCGCCGTGACGTCAGGGAGTCAGGCGATGCTCACGCAGGTATTGGGGCTGCTGCAGACCCGCTAACGGGTGGTTCGCGGTGCAGGCTTTTGGGCTTGAAGGCAAGCCGACTTACTGCGCGGCGCGCTCCCGATACCGGGTGGTGAACACCGGCTGAAGCCAGGCGGTGGCGCCGCTGGAGTCGACGACGCGCACGCGCACGTACGTCTCGCTGCCGGTCAGCCGATATGATGGGGTGAGTGACTTGTCGGTGGCGAGGATGTCGCCGTTGGCGCCGATGAACTGCGTGGTGTACTTGAAGTCGCCGATGCGTGTGATGGTGAGCGATAAGGCGGTTGGCGTGACGACGATCTCGGCGACGACCGGTCCGGTGCTGGCGTAGAAGCGGCCTTCGTCGAGCGCGGTGACGATCTCCCGCGCTTCAAGCGCGCGCGCCCGCACCGCGACCCATCCGCGTCCCGGGTTGGCGCGCGACTTGGCGAACTCGCCCTGGAAGTGGTGCGCGTCGTCCACCGCGATGCCGTAGATTTTTTTGCCGCGCGTGAGGAGTGCGTCCCAGGCGACTTCCATACTGGGCCAGTCTTCGCCGCCGATGTTGTGCACGGTGGGATGCCCATTGAAGATCTCGAGGAGCCGGTCGTTCTTCACGCGGAAGAGCGTGGCGGTGTCGAGGCTCCAGAGGAAATTCGGATGATTGATGTGCGGCACGGCGCGCTCGGCGCGAATCGCATCAACCGTCTTTTGCACGGTACCCAGCAGCGTGCTGTCGCGCGGCGCGGCGATGACGCGGCTGATGTCCAGTGCGTTCACGTGGACGGCGGCTTTCTGAAAGCTGGTCGTCACCTCTTCGCCCGGAATCAGCAGAAACGTCGAGTCCATCAACGACGCCAGGGTGGCCGGGTTCGTGAACACGTTGTGATCGGACAGCACGAGGAAATCGTACTTCCGGCTCTTGTACCATCGCGCGACCTCCTCGGGCGCCGTGTCGCCGTCGGAGTTCGTGGTGTGCGTGTGCGTATTGCCTTTGAGCCACCGCGTACCGGGGGCGGCGTCGGGCACGAGAAACCGCGCGGGCTGTGCGGAAGCGCCGCGCGCGAAAAAGGGCAACCCGGCGGCGGCCAGGCCGAGTGCGAGCGCCAGTGTGCACGCCGTTGGACGAGGATTCATGCCATCAATTCTGCCACCGGGTGGTCGTGATCGCGAGCGGGTGACGGCATCGTGACAACAGTGTGGTTTGTGGGGGATGCATCTGCGGTCTCCAAGCGCAGTCTCGTCGGGTCTCGCGGAACACGGAGCGAAGATCTATCTTCGTCCGCGTAGTCTCCATGCTGCCGGGTCGTTCGGTTGCCTGTCATCAGGTTGGTATCGTTCTTCCCCGGCTCATCAACACGGACTACGTCCATGGTATCTGTTTAACCCTCGATCGGACCACATATGTCGAAGCTCCTGAACGTTGCGTTGTTGTCGTCTCTGCTCCTGTCCGGGGTGACCTCACTGCAGGCCCAATCCACCAAGGGCGTCTTCCTGGGTATCCAGTACGCGGGGTCGAGCGTGAGTGTGGAGTCCGCGGCGAACGATCTCGAATTCGGTGGGGGCTTCGGCTTGCATGCAGGGCTGGGACTGAACGACACCTTCTCGGTGCTCGCCAACTTCGATCGGAGTGTGCTCACCGGCTCCAAGAGCACCGACGTGAAGCTCACGCAGTATGACGCGCTGCTTCGGATGAACCTGTTTCCGGGAGCCAGTTCGCCACTCCGCGTGTTCGTAACGGGAGGCGCGACGGCGCGCACCGCCAATTCCGGACGAGACTTCGAGGGGATCGCGCCCACGGGCGGGGCAGGGGCGCACCTCTTCGTCACGCGGAAGATCGCGGTGAACGCCTCGGCATTGTGGACGTTCGGCAAGCTCACACAGGCCGGTCAGGTCACCGCGACGCAGAACGGGCAGTTCGAATCGACCGGCACACGGGTACAGGCTGGTGTGTCGCTCTATTTGCTCGGTGGCAAATAGAGCGTTTCGGGTTTGACAACAGATGCGGGGGAGACGGCCGAAGCCATCTCCCCCGCATCTGTGTCTGGTCTATCCGCGCGGCGTCAGCCGCCACCGAGCTCCAGCGGCTTGGTTGACATCTTGAGGGGATATGGTCATAGTCATGACTATGGTCACAGTTTCCAAGAGCGCGCTGAAGGCCCGCATGCTCGAGTTCTTCCGTGAAGTGGAGCGAACCGGTGAGGAGTTGGTGGTTACCAGCGACGGCGTCCCTGTGCTGAAGGTGGTGCCCTTCAGCCAGACGCGGTCGGTGGGGGATGCCTTTGCCGACGTGCGTGGAGCACTCACGTGGACGGGCGACATCGATGCCCCGACGGACGCCGAGTGGCCCGCGTCATGAGCGGCAGGTGAGTCGCGTGGTGCTCGACACGTCGGCGCTGCTGTTCTGGACGCTGGCGCCGGAGCGGCTGTCGGCGCGGGCGCGGACGGCCATCGATGGGGCCACGCCGTTCGGCTGGTTGGCCAGTGCGATTTCGCTGTGGGAGATCGGCCTCAAGGTGCAGCGTGGTCAGCTTTCGCTCGGGGTAACGTTCGCCGAGTACGTGCAGCGCCTGCAACTCGTGGACGGCTTGGTGTTAGCGCCGGTGGACGTGCGCACGTGGCTGCGCACGCTGGAGCTGGACTGGACGCACCGCGATCCGGCTGATCGCGTGATCGTGGCGATGGCCGAACTGCAGTCGCTGCCGTTGGTCACGTCGGATGTGGAGATGGGGCGGTACTACGCGAACGTGGTGTGGTGAGGGCGGCGCGGCCTTCGCATTGTCGTCGCCGATGCAATTCGGTCGTCGGGTTCAGCATGCTGATAGGAGCTGCGGCGGTCGCGCTTCCGCAAACCGTCAACGCGCAGCAGCTGCGCGGCGTGGTCCGCGATTCACTGGCGCGGCCACTTGCCGGTGCGGAGGTCATCCTGTCGTCCAATGGGGATCGCGTGCGCAGCGATTCGCTTGGGCGTTTTCTGTTGTCGTTCCCGTCTCGCGCAACGGACACGCTCCGCGTGAGGCTGATCGGTTACCGTCCGTTCGAACAGCTGCTCGCAGCGGCTGACTCCTCGCGAGCACTCGTCGTCGTGCTCCGGCGCTATCCGCAGATGCTGGATACCGTGCGCGCGCGGACTGATCAGGATCGATGCACTCGCGACGCCTTGAGCGGGTTCGAATGTCGCCGCGCGGCCGGGCGTGGCCTGTTTCGCGATGCCGGGCAATTGCGTGCGCTCCGTCCACAGACGTGGGCGGACATGTTCGACGGAATGCCCAGCGTGCGTCGCGTGCCGCGGAATGGGCCGAATGGTTTTGACGTGCGCGTCGGAGTCGCGCCGAGTCGGTGTCTCGTGGAGCTATGGAACGGTCAGCTCCCCATGACGAAGGAGATGGACATGCCGTTCGCCCCCGACGAAACGTGGAGCCCGAACGATGTGATCGCACTCGAGATGTATGCCGAGTACCGCGACGTACCGGGACCGTACCGCGGGGCGGCGTGGCCGGTGGACTCTCCTCAGCCCTGCGTGCTGTTGATCTACTGGCTGCGCGGTGCGGCGCGACGATAGCGGCTCGGCACCACTACCGGTAGTTGTGCCCCTTCACGTGCTGCTCGCCACCACCCAGCTCCAGCGCCTTGAACTGCTTGGCGCGCACATTCACCACATGCTGTTCCACCTGCAGCGTGCCGCGAATGAGCAGCATGGGTGACCGGGAAATGAGCTGCGCATGTTCTTCGTAGCGATCGGGGGTGATCACGATGTTGATCATCCCCGTTTCGTCTTCGAGGGTGAGAAACACGAATCCCTTGGCCGTGCCCGGGCGCTGACGGCAGATCACGAGTCCGGCCACGGCGACGCGCTGGCCGTCCTTGCCCAGTTCGTGCGCTTCCCGGGCCGACAGCACGCCGTTGGGCGCCAGAATGGGGCGCACGTGCTTCATGGGATGCCCGGCCAACGACAGCCCCGTCATACGATAGTCGGCTTCGGTGAGTTCGATGGGCGTGTAGGCCGGCAACTGCGTGGGCACGGGCTGCGCCTGAAAGGGGGCCAGCGGCAGCTCGGGACCACGGGTGGCGGCCATCACTTCCCAGAGCGCCACGCGCCGTCGCCGCTCGGCCGGTTCGTGCGCGAACATGCTGTCGAAGGCACCGGCTTCGGCCAGTCGACGCCATGACGTTTTGTCGAGAGACACGCGACGAACGGCATCGTCGACACTGGTGAACGGGCCCTGCACCAACGCCGCCTCGAGGGCGCGACGGGCCTTGGCGCCCAGTCCGCGCACGAGTCGCACGCCCAGGCGCACCGCCACGACATCGCGCATGGGTTGCGGGTCGATCTGACGACCCCAGCGCACCACGCCATCGTTGGGTACGAGCACACGTCCATCGGCCATTTCGAGGGCGTGATCCCACGTGCTGCGGGTGAGATCGACCGGACGCACTTCCACGCCATGTCGCTTGGCGTCTTCGATGAGCGTGCCCGGCGCGTAGAAGCCCATCGGTTGCGCATTCAGAATGGCGGCGGTGTACTCCGGTGCGTAGTAGTGTCGCAGCCAGGCCGTGGCGTACACGATGAGCGCGAAGCTGGCGGCATGACTTTCGGGGAAGCCGTAGTCGGCGAAGGCGTTGATCTGATTGTAAATGCGACGGCCGGTTTCTTCGGGGATACCGTTCTTGGCCATGCCCGCAATCAGCTCTTCGCAAATCTGCGCCATGCGTTCGCGCGAGCGTTTGTGCCCCATGGCGCGACGCAGTTGATCGGCCTGGGCGGGGGTGAAGCCGGCGGCCACGATCGCCACCTGCATGCCCTGCTCCTGAAAGAGCGGTACGCCGAGCGTGCGCTTGAGCACCTTCTCGAGCATGGGGTGCGGATACGTGACCGGCTCCAGCCCCGCGCGCCGTCGTAGATACGGATGCACCATCTCGCCCTGAATGGGGCCGGGCCGGATGAGCGCGACCTCGACGACGAGATCGTAAAAGCAGCGCGGCTTCAAACGCGGCAGCGTATTCATCTGCGCGCGACTCTCGATCTGAAAGAGTCCTACGGTATCGGCGCGGCACATCACGTCGTACACGGCCTGATCGCTCATGTCGAGCTGTCCGAGATCGATCGTGGTGCCGCGCGTGTGCCGGATGTACAACAGGCAATCCTGCACCACGGTGAGCATGCCGAGCCCCAGCAGGTCGATCTTGACCAGGCCTACGGGATCGAGGTCGTCCTTCTCCCACTGGATCACGGTGCGCCCCGGCATGGAGGCGGGCTCGATCGGTACGATGGAGCCGAGGGGTTCTTCGGTGAGAATGAAGCCACCCACGTGAATGGAGCGGTGACGCGGCAGCTGGTGCAGGCCGGCCACCACGTCGGCGAGCCGGCGTACCCGTTCGTCGTTGGGGTCGAGCCCGGCGAGGGAGAGCACGTCGCTTTTGGGCCGCGACTCAGGCACCGCACGGGCATCGGCGGCGATCTTCCGCTCGGCCTGCATGTCGATGACCTGCGCCCACGTGCCGTCGCGGTCGGTGGGGCCTTTGGGGGCGCGTTGTGCGGTGGCCGACGACTTGCTCGGTACCTTCGCTTGCGTGGACGCGACTTTGCGCGACGCCTCACGCACCACGCGGGCCTTGGTGGTGGCCTCGGTGCCGCCGATCATCTGCTGGCCTAAACGATCGGCGTCGGTGGCGGGGTCGGCGCTTGGTGTGGCCGCGTCGGGTTCCCTATTCACCCGCAGCGCCTCCGCTGTACTGCGCGCACTGAACCGATCACTCAGCGACGCCAGCATGTCGCCCTGCTGCACTGAGAACCCCAGCACGCGCGCCGCGTCGCGCACGGCGCTGCGTCCGCGCCAGGTGATCTGTTCGCACACCATGGCGGCGTGTTCGCGCCCGTAGCGGTTGTACACGTACTGCAGCACACGCTCGCGATCGCGGTGCGCGAAGTCGATATCGATGTCGGGCGGCTCTTTGCGTCCTTCGCTCAAGAACCGCTCGAACAGCAGCTCCATGCGGATGGGATCGACCGCCGTAATGCCCAGGCAGTAGCACACGGCCGAATTGGCGGCGGAGCCACGGCCCTGACAGAGAATTCCTTCGCGTCGCGCGAAGCGCACGATGTCCCACACCGTGAGAAAGAAGCCGGCGAGATCGAGCTTGCCGATCATCGCCAGTTCGTGCGCCAGCTGTGCGTCGTGCTTGGGGGTGCGCGACGTGTTCCACCGTTCGTAGGCGCCTTGCTCTACGAGACGTGTGAGATACTCCTGCGCGCTGATGCCCGGCGGCAGCGGAAAGGCCGGCATGGACGGCTTGAGCTGCTCCAACCGAAACGTGCATCGCTCGGCGATGGCCAGCGTGGCTTTTACGCCTTCCTCCGCGCCACGCCACCGCTGATACACGAGCGACGGCTTCTTGAGCGCCCACTCGGCGTTGGGACGCAGGCGCGTGCCCATGGTGTCGAGCGTGCGTTCGTGTCGCAGCGTGTTGAGCACATCGTGCACGATGCGCTGTTCGGGGGCGGCGTAGTGCACGTTGTTGGTGACCACCCACGGCACGCCGAGCTTGGCGGCGAGCGGGCGCAGTTGTTGCACGAGCACGCGTTCTTCAGGCAGGCGGTGATCCCAGCATTCCACCGCCAGATGCTCGCCGAACACGTCGCGCAATTCACAGGCCGCGGTGTAGGCGTCGTGGGCGCGTCCTTCGGCCAGTAGTTGCGGCACCCAGCCGCGCGGACAGCCGGTGAGCGCAAAGACGCCCTCGACGTGACGTGTGACGAGCGCCCAGGGCACACTGGGGGTGCCGCGTTCGCTGTCCATGCGCGCCCGCGTGACCAGCGAGGCGATGTTGCGGTAGCCGTCACGCGTTTCGGCGAGGAGCACCATGTGGGTGCGTCGTTCGGCGCCCGGGTTGCCGATGTCGGGCATACGCACGGTGAGCTCGACACCCAGGATGCCGCCGATGCCGAGCGTTTCGCAGGCCGTGCCGAACCGGACTACGCCCCCCATCTCATCGTGGTCGGTGATGGCCAGAGCGGGGTACCCGAGCTCGGCGGCGCGCTCGGCCAGCGACTCGGGGAGCGAGGCCCCGTCGAGGAGGGAGAGTGCCGAGTGGCAATGAAGTTCGACGTACTGGTTCGGCATGGGAGACCGAATATACACCGAAGATCAGGAATCCGGCGAGGGCCGGAAAGCGGGCACTTCCGCCGCGCTACCGCCGTTACATCACGAGATGCCGCATTCCAACCGCCCCTCCCAGCGTCCTGAGCACACCGTGAACAATGTGCTCGAGAACGCCGACACGATGTCCACCGAGGAGCTGGACAAGCTGCCCTACGGCATGATCCAGCTGGACGCGACG
The DNA here is from genome assembly GCF_044376735.1 of Gemmatimonas sp. Lineage (GTDB taxonomy): Bacteria > Gemmatimonadota > Gemmatimonadetes > Gemmatimonadales > Gemmatimonadaceae > Gemmatimonas. The sequence goes on along the minus strand of NZ_JBILKJ010000060.1, from coordinate 3,938 downwards.
GGGCGGATCCTGAATTACAACGCCGTGGAGTCCAAGCTGGCGTCGTTGAAGAAGGAAGATGCGATCGGCAAGCAGTTCTTCACCGAGATCGCGCCGTGCACGAAGGTGCAGGACTTCTACGGGCGCTTCAAGGAAGGGGTGATTCGCGAATCACTCGATACCAGCTTCCGCTTTCATTTTGCGTTCAAGCAGAACCCGCGTGACGTGACCGTGCGGTTGCTGTATTCGCGCCGGACGCGCACGGTGTGGGTGCTGATTTCGGATCATGACGGGAAGCCGATCGAGGGGTGACGGCGGCGCAGTAGCCACTTCTCCCCCTCCACCGCGAACAGCACGACCGACGACACCGCAACACACACCGCCAGCTCCTGCCACGACAGCGGCACAGTGTGGAAGATGCGATTCATGGCCGGCACGTAGAGCGTGCTGAGCTGCAGCGCGAACGCCGCCAAGACCGCGTAGAACAGCGCCGGGTTGCCGCGTACGCCCAGCGTCCAGATCGAGATCCGCTCTGAGCGAATCGCAATCAGGTGGAACAGCTGCGAGAGCGTGAGCACGGTGAACGTCATGGTTTGCCAGTGACTGTTGCCGTCGCGGATCGTGAGCGCCTGTGTGCCCAACGCGAGGGCGGCCATGAGCAGTCCCACCCGCAACGCATGCTGCCACAAGCCACCGGCCAGCAGGCTCTCCTGCGGGGAGCGCGGCGGACGCTGCATGCTGTCCGGCTCGGCCGGTTCGGCGGCTAGGGTAGTACCGGGCAAGCCGTCGGTCACGAGATTCATCCACAGGATGTGAATCGGCAATAGCGGCAGCGGCAGGCCCAGGAACGGCGCGAGAAACAGCGTCCAGATCTCGCCCGCGTTCGTGGATAGCACGAAGCGTACGAAGCGCCGGATGTTATCGTAGATGCGACGTCCTTCGTGCACCGCCTTCACGATGGTGGCGAAGTTGTCGTCGAGTAACACCATGTGCGCCGCTTCGCGCGCCACGTCGGTGCCGCCGCGTCCCATGGCGATGCCGATGTTGGCGCGCTTGAGTGCCGGCGCATCGTTCACGCCGTCGCCGGTCATGGCGACATACTCCCCGTGTGACTGCAGCGCCTTCACGATGCGCAGCTTGTCTTCAGGGGCCACGCGGGCAAACACACGCACCTCGGACACGCGTTGCGCGAGGTCCTCGTCGGAGAGCCCGGGGATATCGTGACCAGTGAGTGCGACGTCATCGGCACCGGCAATGCCCAATCGCGTGGCGATCGCGAGGGCGGTGGCCGGATGGTCGCCGGTGATCATGACCACGTGAATGCCGGCGGCCTGACAGGTTTCCACGGCGGCCTTCGCCTCCGCGCGCGGAGGGTCGATGAGTCCGACCAGCGCCAGCAGGGTGAGTTTCTGTTCGGCGTGTTCGGCCGAGTCCGGCTTCTCGGTGAGGGTGCGCGTGGCGATCGCCAGCACGCGCAATCCACCGGCGGCCATGGATGCGGCCTGCTGCAGCACACGTGGCGCGTCGATGGGCACGATCGCGTCGGCGCTTCGCATGCTGGTGCAGCCGGCGACGACGCGCTCGGGTGCCCCCTTGGTGCACACGATGATGCGGTGGTCGTGGCGATGCACCGTTGTCATGCGCGCGCGTGCCGACGAGAACGGCACCTCGCTGATACGGGGCCAGTGCACGTCGAGCGCGCTCTTGTTCACGTGTACTTCGGCGCCGGCGCGCACGAGGGCGGTCTCGGTGGGATCGCCCACCAGCGCGCCCTCCGCACCAACAGTCACATCGGTGCACAGCGTCATGACGTCGGACAGCGGCGTGAGATCGTGCGCCGGCGGCTGCGACAACGTCCATGGTGTGCCGTCGCCCAGTACGACGGTGTCCACGTGCATCCGGTTCTCGGTGAGTGTGCCGGTCTTGTCGGTGCAGATGTACGTCACCGAGCCGAGCGTCTCCACGGCAGGCAGGCGGCGAATCAAGGCCTGCTGTTTCACCATGCGTCGCGCGCCGAGCGCGAGGGAGATCGCCACCACGGCGGGGAGCGCTTCGGGAATGGCTGCCACCGCAAGGCTCAGCGCCGTCATGAACATCAGCAGCATCGGCTCACCGCGCAGCAGTCCAGCTGCAAAGATGATGGCGCAGAGCGCCACGACGGCGATGGCGAGTTTGCGGCCGAGCACGGCGAGGCGCTGCTGCAGGGGCGATTGCGATTCGGGCTCGTCGCGCAGCATGGCGGCAATACGGCCAAGCTCGGTGCGCATACCGGTGGCGACCACCACGCCAGTTCCGCGTCCGGCGACAACCGTGGTGCCCTTGAAGCTCATGCACGTCTGATCGCCGACCGCGCTGACATCGACCGGACAGCGCTCCGGATCCTTGCGGCTTGGCACCGACTCACCGGTCAGCGCGGCCTCCTCGACGCTGAGATGCACGGCGTCGAGCAGGCGCAGGTCGGCGGGCACGATGTTGCCGGCAGCCAGCAATACGATGTCGCCGGGCACCAGCGCCATTGACGGCACCGATGCTTCAATACCGTTGCGCCGCACCCGCGCAAGCGGCTGGGCGAGCGCGCCAAGAGCCGCCATGGCGCGGTCGGCGCGATACTCCTGGGTGAATCCCAACACGGCGTTGAGGATCACGATCGCGATAATGGCGAGCATGTCCTCGGGTTCCCCTACGAGGCCCGCGATGAGCGCCGCCACCATCAGCACGACGACCATCGTGTCGGCGAACTGTGCCACCAGCATGCGCAGCAGGCCACGACTGCGCGCGTGCAGCAGCACGTTCTCGCCGTACTCGATTGTGCGGGCCTGCACGGCGTCGGCGGTCAGGCCACGCTCCACGGAGCTTTCGAGCGTCGCCAGCGTCTGCTCGATCGACGTGGCGTGCCATCGCACTACATCACGCGGCAGCTTCCTTCCCCGCTTCGCCCTTGCGATAGGTGACATACAGGTACACGGGGATGTTCAGGTCGCCGAGGTGGTGCGTGATGAGCGGACGCACCTGGTCCCAGTCGAGACCGCCGGCCCCAGTGGCAAGTCGCGGCAGCGCGATGCTCTTCACGCTGCTTTTCTCGATCTCGTGACGCAACCGCTTCAACACGTGATTGACGTTGGGAATCGACGCGCGGCCCGAGGCCGAAGAGGCGTGATCGCCTTCCTGCGTCATCAGGTTGTAGATCGTATGGCCATCGGCGCTGCGATACGTCCAGAGTTCGCCCGGCTTTGGATGCGCCTGATGCGCATAGTGGCGGAAATCCTTCGCCATGCCCGGCCACAGTTCGCGCAGCGCGAGCGCGAGGCCGGCATTGAAGTGGTCATTGGGTGAGACGCCGTGCGCGATAGCCGGCGCCTTGGTGAGCAGGATATCGCCTTCCAGTTCGTAGATCACGAGCACACCTCTGCGTTGGTCGGTCCTGTCGGGTGGTACGTGACAGGGAATGTCCGGACGTGCGGAGGCAGATGGAGTCGGTGGAACCCTGACAATGAGGGTGGGATGAGCTGACGGATGAACAGCCTAACACCCTAGGAAGCAGGGGGGAGGGTATCTGGAGGCAGGAAGCAGGAACCGCGCGGTTCACCTGCCTCCCGCCCCCTAATACCTTCCCCCCTGCTTCCTAGGGTGTTGAATGGATCAGCTTACGCCCACGCTTATCCCCCCAAGACGTTTACGCACCCCTTGGGCGGAGCGGCCAAGCGCTGATTGCATTCGTCAACTGGGATCGGCACCAGCGGGAAGACGCGGTGCGTGGGCAACTGCTTCCGGAGCTCACCCAAGCGGTTGTAGCGCCGCGCATCGACCCAGCGATGGCCGTACTCGAAGAACAACGAGTAGCGGCGATCATAGAGCATTTCGGTAACGAGATCACCGGAGAAATCGGACGCCAGAGCCGGCAGTCCGCCGGCGTTGGTGCGTATGAAGTTCAGGTCGGCGATCGCGGCAGCGCGGTTGCC